>CALMVQ010000120.1:26413-161945 GCA_937873135.1 uncultured Scytonema sp.
ATTTAGCTTGAAACAGAAAAATCTTAACTCAAGACTCTTTCTTACTCAGCACTCAGCACTCAGCACTCAGGACTGATTTAACTGGCTATGCTACGAGGTTCACCTTCTAAAGCTTCATCTTCTGTTTCAAAAATTTCAAACACTGTATCCATCATCGTAACTTCAAACACCAGCTTAGCTTCAGGATGGACATTACAAATTCGGAAACTGCCTTTAACTTTATCAGCGTCGCGCATTCCTGCCACTAAAGATGTGAGACCAGAACTATCAATAAAATTTACTTGACCGAGATTGACAACGACATGGCGACTCAATTTAGAAATGCACTCCTGCAACTTTAGACGAAATTGCCACGCTGTAGTAATATCCAAACGACCTGTGGGTATCAAGACGATCACTGTATTACCGTCTTGGGTCGTATAAGTTTTTTGCTCGATCTGAATCACTCTCGCCTCCCCTAAGCACTCTCAAAATTGATTAGCTGTGAGTTGTTAATTGTTAGTGGTTATGTATAACTACCAACCACTAATCATCCCCGCGACTACCCATCTCATTTTCGTGAGATAGGCTTGTTAACGCGAGGAGTGTTAGTAGACACCAGCACAAGAATTGACTGATGTGTAGTTTGAGCTTAACAAGCTACACATACTATTGTCACTTTTATTGCTTCGTGCTTGTCCTTTGCAGTTTAACTCACTTAGCTTCAGTATGGCTTGGTGTCCAGTTTATCCAATCCTGAGGTTTAAGGAAGATTTCATACAACTCGGCTTCTGGAGAATTTGGTTGTGGTTGGTAGCCGTATTCCCAGCGTACCAAGGGTGGGAGAGACATCAAGATTGATTCAGTACGTCCATTGGTTTGAAGACCAAAAATTGTACCTCGGTCATAAACCAAGTTAAATTCTACATACCTTCCCCGGCGGTACAGTTGAAAATTTCGTTGGCGATCGCCATATTCTATCCCATTTCGCCGTTGGACAATAGGTATATAAGCTGGCAGAAAGGCATTGCCACAGTCTTTTACAAACGCAAACAATTCTTCCCAACTACGTGGTGCTATTCTATCTAAAGAGTCGCTGTACATAGCCGCCGCCTTATCTGGGTGGGGACCACGATACAACTGACCCTCACCATGTTGGTAATCGAAAAACAGACCGCCAATACCCCGCGTCTCGTCGCGATGTTTCAAGTAGAAATATTCATCACACCAGCGCTTGAACACTGGATAATATTCTGGATGGTGAGCATCACAAGCTTGTTTGAAAGTTTTGTGGAAATGTTTTGCATCTTCGGCAAAGGGGTAATAGGGAGTCAGATCGGCACCGCCACCAAACCACCATACCGGTCCTGCCTCAAAGTAGCGATAATTGAGGTGAACGGTAGGCACATAAGGATTGCGAGGATGTAATACCATTGAGGTGCCAGTGACATAAAAGCTGTGTCCTTCTGCCTCTGGACGTTGAGCTAAAATTGAGGGTGGTAAATGCGATCCCCAAACTTCCGAAAAGCCTACACCAGCTTGTTCAAAGACTGCACCTTCACGCAGAATCCGCGATCGCCCTCCTCCTCCTTCTGGACGTTCCCACCGATCTTCCTGAAAGCTCTCCACACCATCCAAGTCTGCCAGCCCTTGAGTGATTTGGTCTTGTAACTGTTGCATGAACTGACGAACCCTTGCTTTAGCGTCATGTGGCGGCAAAGATGTGGCAGATTTCGTTTGGGGATCGAGGGAGTTGGTTAACATAAACTCAAGAACCTAAATTACGATTTTTCTGAAAGCAACAAATTTTTCAACTGACAATTTGATGAAGGTAGCGAGTATGAAGTATGTAGTAGGTTGAAAGAGGGAAATTCAGAAGACTGCGCTCGTCCTGAATCGGCGAGTATAACCCCCGTACCAGATTCAATCTACCACCGACTTTCCGGGCAACAAGCCCCAAAAAGTCGGCAATAGCTGAATTTCCTCTTTCAAGTCGCGCATTCTTGTTACTCGATGGCTATGACTAGAGTTATTCTCGCTCAAAGGGGTATTGAGTTTGTATATTGGTTGTGTTTTTTAACTTTTTTATACATGACGTTGGTAAAACTCCCTTGGGATGTAAAGATGCCTGTCATTACTATAAAGGTCAGGGGGGAGTGGGGAGCCAAGGGAGTTTAGAAGATAGACGCGCTGCTTTGAAGCGTCTTTACCGGAATTATGATTCTCCCCCTGTGTTTCCCTTCTCCCCCTCAAAGAGTGTTCCCCACCCCCTAGCTTTTTGGGGTGTGGGTTGAGCTTAACAGAAAACGCGTCGCGAGGAAGATCGGGAAAATGCAAATTTGGTTGTCCAAATTTATCCACCGCAAACGTCGTCAGGTTTGCGTCTCTCTATTCAAGACTTATCGAGAGATCAGTTCTGCTTCTGTAGATGAATTGTGGCAAAAGGTAGTTGACTTAGGAGATGTTTCCTGGCATCCATTGTTAAAAAGTACTAACTTACCTTGCGGATTGGTACCAAAACCAGGATTGATTTACCAAGCCGTGACACGCTTATCGCCAATTCCGATTCGCATATTTGTGGAACGTGTGAATCCTAGAGAGTTGCTGACGGTAAGAGTGTTAGCAATTCCTGGCATCGAGGAACGAGTGACTTATCGAGTAGAGTCCACAGTTTGTGGCACTTGTTTGTCTTATTCTGTAACATTACGCGGTTGGTTATCACCTTTGATTTGGTCTTTTTCTCGCCCTTATGCAGATCGTGTAGCTCGTTCCTTGGTTGAGGCTGTCGAAAAAACAGCATTACAAGCAGTGTCAGGTAAGAGAGAATCCATTAAAGACGGTTGTTTTGATTTTTAGAAATAGCTTCGAGCGCGATTAGCAATTCCCCTAAAAAGCTAAAATCTAGATAGATTAATCATTTAGTTTTGTAAAAATTTGTTACAGATTTTCTGTAAAATACTATGTACGATGTCCTAGATTCCCGATCAGTCTTAGAAGTGTTACGACCAGTGCAAGATCCAGAACTCCGCAAAAGTCTGGTAGAAATGAACATGATTCGTAACATTAAAATTGACGATGGCAAGGTAAATTTCACGTTGGTGTTGACTACACCAGCTTGTCCATTACGTGAGTTTATTGTTGAAGACTGTCAAAAAGCTGTGAAAAAGCTTCCAGGAGTTACGGACGTATCTATAGAGGTGACAGCAGAAACACCCAAGCAAAAAGGCATGAGCGATCGCACTGGAATCCCCGGAGTCAAGAATATCATCGCGATTTCCAGTGGTAAAGGTGGTGTAGGAAAAAGTACTGTTGCCGTAAATGTCGCAGTAGCTTTAGCTCAAACAGGAGCACAAGTTGGGTTACTAGATGCCGATATTTACGGACCTAATGATCCCACAATGCTGGGACTGAGTGAAAGTCAAATCACAGTACGTTCCACAGAAAAAGGTGATGTACTGGAACCTGCATTTAATCACGGCGTCAAACTAGTATCAATGGGCTTTTTGATCGACCGAGATCAGCCCGTAGTTTGGCGAGGACCAATGCTTAATGGAGTGATTCGCCAGTTCCTTTATCAAGTGGAATGGGGAGAACTGGACTATTTGATTGTGGATATGCCTCCAGGAACGGGGGATGCTCAGTTAACTTTGATACAAGCAGTACCGATGGCAGGAGCAGTGATTGTCACCACACCGCAAAACGTCGCACTGTTAGATTCTCGCAAAGGCTTACGGATGTTTCAGCAGATGAACGTCCAAGTCTTGGGAATAGTAGAAAATATGAGCTACTTTATTCCGCCAGATTTGCCGGACAAACAGTATGACATCTTTGGCTCAGGAGGTGGCGAGAAAACTGCTTTAGAGTTGGGAGTGCCGTTAATCGGGTGCGTGCCATTAGAAATTTCCACAAGAATTGGTGGTGACAACGGTATTCCTATAGTTGTTGGCGAACCAGACTCGAAAAGTGCAAAAGCTTTAAAGGCGATCGCCCTGAGTATCGCTGGCAAAGTTTCTGTTGCAGCTTTGACATAAAAAGCAAATTTTTGTCTGGTTTTGATCACTCAGCTACAGAATACAGATTTTTAGTTACTCTAAATTTTAAATTTAAGTCTAAAATCTTACAATGCTCCTAAAACGTTCAATGCCCAAAATCCGCTGGCAGTATTGGGTTAAACCCTGGCAGCAAATAGACTGGTTACTATTTGGTTTACCAGTAGCTCTGACTATATATGGCGGAATTATGATCCGCAGTACAGAATTGACCCAAGGTTTAACTGACTGGTGGTGGCACTGGCTAATGGGTGGCATTGGCTTGATTGTAGCTCTGTTTCTTGCCAGGATTCGTTATGAAAACCTGATTCAGTTGCATTGGGCAACATACACAATTACCAATATTAGCCTGATTGCAGTTATGATCGCTGGCACAAGTGCTAAAGGGGCACAACGTTGGATCAGTATTGCTGGTATACCCGTTCAACCTTCAGAATTTGCCAAAATAGGATTAATTATTACTTTAGCTGCACTCTTACACAAGCGCACTGCTTCTAGTCTCGATAATGTGTTCAGGGCTTTGGCCATCACCGCTGTACCTTGGGCATTGGTCTTTTTACAACCAGACTTGGCAACATCACTTGTATTTGGTGCAATTGTTTTGGCAATGTTGTACTGGGCGAATGCCAACCCAAGCTGGTTAATCCTGCTGATTTCTCCTTTGGTAGCAGCGATTCTGATGAGTATACCTTGGCCAATCCCGATAGTTTTGTTTCACGAGATATATTTGGCACCTTTAGGATTAGCTTGGGCTGGCGGTATGGCCATACTTGGCTCTTTATCTCTTCCTACTCGTCATTATTGGCTAAGTGGTATAGGTGCATTATGCTTCAACCTTTTAGGTGGGGAATTAGGGGTTTTTGCCTGGAATCATGTGTTAAAAGAGTATCAAAAAAATCGGTTGACTGTATTTGTTAACCCCGAACACGATCCCCTTGGCGCTGGTTACCACCTCATCCAATCTCGCATTGCGATCGGTGCTGGAGAATTTTGGGGATTGGGTCTTTTTAAAGGTCCTATGACTCAACTAAATTTCGTTCCCGAACAGCATACTGACTTTATTTTCTCTGCCGTTGGTGAAGAATTCGGTTTTATTGGCTGTTTGGTTGTACTGGTTGTCTTTTGCTTTATTTGTCTGCGCCTGTTGCACATCGCGCAGACTGCAAAAGATAACTTTGGTTCGTTATTGGCGATTGGCGTTTTGTCGATGATCGTGTTTCAAATGGTTGTCAACATCGGTATGACTGTAGGATTAGCACCCGTAGCTGGAATTCCCCTACCTTGGTTGAGTTATGGTCGTTCCGCTATGTTGGCAAACTTTATAGCGATTGGAATAGTAGAATCAGTGGCCAATTTTAGACAACGACCAAAGTATTGAAGTAAAAAGTAAAAAGTAAAAAGTAAAAAGAGAATACCCATAATTAAAATTATCGGAAAAAAATCTTTTTCTGTTTTCCACGGGCTGAATTGGGGGCTTGAAACCGTTTTGTCTTTATGAGTGCCTTTTAACTTTTAACTTTTAACTTTTTAATCGGTTGTTGGTTGTTTGGTGTCAGAATAATTAGAATCGAAAACCCAACTGTCTAAAGCATCTTTGATCACACCAGCTACAGGTACAGCCACAATCAGTCCCAGCACTCCACCAATATAGGTTCCTACTATCAAAGAAATCAAGACCCATATTGGTCTGAGTCCAATAAAACTACCTAAGAGTCGGGGTGCGATCCCTTGATCGATTAACTGATCAATGACGACAGCTGCCGCCAATACCTTCACTGCTAACCAGAAGTCATGTGACGCTGTTATTAAAATTATAATGGCAAGACTAACAACATCCCCAAAGGGAATTAAGCTCAAAATCCCTATACCAAAACCAAAGAGCAAACCAAAAGGAACTTGAAAAGCTAAAAACATTAATGTCTGTGAAACTCCCATCAGCAAAGCTAAAGCTACCTGACCGATTAAGTAATTTTGAAAATTTTGCTGAAGTGACTGCTGTAACTGCTGACCAACATTCACAGGTAATTTTTTAAATATACTCTGCCAAACTCTCTCACCATCTATTAAAAAATAAAAAGTTAGTACTACTGTAATTAATGCTTCAGAAATACTATCAATAGTGTCTAAAACAAAGCTGAAAAGTTTATCGGCAAAACTCTCTAATTCATTAGGAAAACGATCTGTTATTTGACTTATGATCTGACTCAGGTTAACTTTGACTCCGTGGCTTACAACCCAATCATTAACAATCTGAAGTTGTTGCTCACTAGAATCAATCCATTGGGGAAGTAGCTTTGCCATTTCATTAAATTGTTGGAGAACAATAGGTACTAAGGTGATACCCAAAGTAGTAAAAATGACTAAAGCTGATATAAATACTAATCCAACTGCGTATTTCCTTTTAAACCCGCGTTTTTGTAGAACTGAGACAAGGTAATTTAAAATGAAGGCAAACAAACTTGCCAGCACAAAAATTGTCACTAGGGGTTGAAAATATTGGAAAAATTGGTACGCAAGCCAACCGTTGAGAAAGATTAACGGAAACAACAGTGTCAAAATTAGCCATTGAAGTACTTTATTAAGTGAAGATGTCATTTTAATTTAATAAGATCGGGGGATAAGCTATCACCGATGCGGTAATTGCCATTCATGGTAATGTTTATAGCTGACAGAATAGCGGCACTTCGGGCGCTCATGCTAACAATCTGTTCGGTATTCCCGAAAGCCAAAATGTGACTCGCGATCGCTACATTAGTAAATATATAGGACTTGCGCACTATGTGCCAGAAACCCGGTTTACACCAAAGATCGTTTGAAAAACCTTCAGAGAAACCAAAAGAATAGGTAATCGCGTAAGTCTTAATATAGAGAAAAATTACTATACATTTCCTGAAAAGCAAAGAATTATGAGTGCAAACGCGGCTATTTCTGACAATCCCTTACTCAAAGGCTACGGTTTACCAACATTTACAGATATTATCCCAGCGCAAGTTGTGCCAGCGTTCAACCAGTTATTGGCTTCCCTAGAGGAAGAACTTGCTACCTTAGAAGCTAATGTCAAACCGACTTGGAGCAGTCTGGTAGAACCACGAGATCGGTTGACAGAGCGGTTAAACTGGAGTTGGGGTGTCGTCAACCATTTAATGGGCGTGAAAAATAGCCCCGAACTGCGCGAAGCTTATGAAGCCGTACAGCCTTTAGTGGTACAGTTCTTTAACAAGCTGGGTCAAAGTCAACCAATTTACAATGCTTTTAAAGCATTGCGAGTCAGTGAGGCTTGGTCAACTTTAGACTCTGCCCAACAACGTATTGTGGAAGCTGCCATCCGGGATGCCGAACTTTCCGGCGTTGGTTTACTTGGCGAGGCTCGGGAACGTTTCAATGCTATTCAAACAGAGATGGCAGAACTTGCTACCAAGTTCTCCAACCACGTCCTAGACGCCACCAAAGCGTTTAGCTTAACGCTGACAAATAAAGACGAAATTGATGGCTTGCCTCCAAGCTTAATAAGTTTAGCAGCACAAGCCGCGCGCGCAGGGGGAGAAGAAAATTCTACACCTGAAAATGGTCCGTGGCGTATAACTTTAGACTCACCCAGCTATGGTCCTTTTGTGCAGCATAGCACTAGGCGCGATTTGCGATCACAGCTTTACAAAGCCTTTATCACCCGTGCTTCATCAGGCGAGTTGGATAACAATCCACTTATTGATCGCATTTTAGAATTGCGTCAAGAACTCGCTCAATTACTTGGCTTTAAGACCTATGCTGAGTTAAGCCTAGCGACTAAAATGGCTGAGAACGTTCAAGCAGTTGAGTCGCTCTTAGAAGAATTACGCCGTGCCAGTTACGATGCTGCTGTTAAGGAACTTGAAGAACTTAAAGCCTTTGCTACATCGAAAAAAGCACCAGAAGCAAACAATCTACAACAATGGGATATCAGCTTTTGGGCAGAACGCCAACAAGAAGAAAAATTTGCTTTCACTGCAGAAGAACTGCGTCCCTACTTCCCTCTTCCCCAAGTATTAGATGGCTTATTCGGTCTTGTGAAGCGGTTGTTTGGCGTGAGTGTAACTCCGGCTGACGGTCAATTTCCAGTTTGGCATGAGGATGTACGTTATTTCCAAATAGCGGATGAAACGGGTTATCCAATTGCCTACTTTTACTTAGATCCTTACAGCCGTCCAGCAGAAAAGCGTGGTGGTGCTTGGATGGATGTCTGCATTAACCGTGGTAAAGTTACAACTAATGGAGTCACCTCTACCCGCTTACCTGTAGCATATTTGGTGTGTAACCAAACTCCTCCAATCGATGGCAAGCCCAGTCTGATGACTTTCTATGAAGTCGAGACTTTGTTTCATGAGTTCGGTCACGGTTTACAACATATGCTGACTAAGGTAGACTATACTGAAGCTGCCGGTATTAATAATGTCGAATGGGATGCAGTGGAATTACCCAGCCAGTTCATGGAAAACTGGTGTTATGACAGACCGACTTTGATGGGCATGGCAAAGCATTACGAAACTGGTGAACCGCTACCAGAACATTACTATCAAAAACTACGGGCAGCAAAAAATTACATGAGTGGCAGTGCTATGCTGCGGCAAATCCACTTTAGCTTGCTTGACTTGGAATTGCACTACCGCTATATTGCCGGTGGCAGTGAAACTCCAAAAGATGTGCGCGATCGCATTGCCAAAATGACTACCGTATTGCCACCGTTACCCGAAGACAATTTCCTCTGTGTTTTCGGACATATATTTGGTGGTGGTTATGCAGCAGGTTATTACAGCTACAAGTGGGCTGAAGTGCTTAGCGCTGATGCTTTTGCAGCTTTTGAAGAAGCTGGTTTAGAAGACGAAGAGGCAATAAAATCTATAGGTAGAATGTACCGCGATACAGTATTGGCTCTCGGTGGTAGTAAGCACCCAAGGGAAGTTTTTAAATCCTTCCGGGGTCGCGAACCTATTACAACTCCTTTACTTAAGCACAATGGTTTAGTGGCGGCGTAACTAAAATTCAGGAGTGCGCTCGTAACCCCATAGATAAATAAGCGTGGATTAAAGTAAGGACATATTATTTCTTGTGGGACTCTCCAAAGGAATAAATCTTTTTTTTCGTCCATACCTGTATGTTGGAGCTTCAAACATGAGTGTGCGCTCGTGCAATTAATTTTACTTTTTATGAGCGCACTCAGAACTGTTTTGGTAAAACTCTTGACTCTGCAACTCGTATAAAAAGCATTGATTCACCTTACTAGGCGCAGAGAACACAGAGAAAGCAATACTGCGTAGGTTTTGGAAATAAAGTAGGCTGAAATCCTTGAAATATCGTTGTCTATAATGACCAAAAAGGAAGGGCAAAACCTACGCAGTATTGACAGAGAAAGGAATATTTGGCCGGATGCCAGCTGGCTATCTTTGTAATTTATGTTAACTTGATACAAATCTTACAAACCTTGGAGAAGTACAATGTTCCGTATGAGTACTGCTTGGGGCTGGTTGCTGGGTATTGGAATTGCTACCTCTGCAAATTGTGCCATAGCTCAGATTACTCCAGATAGCACTCTACCTCGGAATTCTACGGTCAAACTAGAGGGAAACACTAGAATTATTGAAGGAGGAACGCAAGCAGGGAGGAATTTATTCCATAGCTTTCAGCAGTTTTCTGTACCCACTAGTTCCACAGCTTTCTTCAACAATCCTTTAGATATTCAAAATATCATCAGCCGGGTTACAGGTGGCTCAATTTCTAACATTGATGGTTTAATCCGTGCTCAGGGCACAGCTAACTTATTTCTGCTTAATCCCAATGGAATTATTTTTGGTAGAGGTGCTGCGCTATCAATCGGTGGTTCTTTTCTGGGGACAACGGCGAGAAGCTTGAAGTTTGCTGATGGTACAGAGTTTGGTGTCAGCAGTCCCCAACAAACCCCCCTCCTAACTGTGAGTGTTCCCATTGGCTTGCAATATAATAATAACGGTACTGCGGTTCGTCTCCAAGTGGCATCTCAAGCACAGGATGATAACGGTCAAGTTGTCGGTCTACAAGTCAAGCCTGGTAAAACATTAGCACTTGTTGGTGGAGAAGTTCAGTTAAATGGTGGTTCTTTACAGGCAGCAAATGGTCGGATAGAGTTGGGAGGAGTCACGGGTTCGGGAACAGTAGGACTACAGGTAAATGGTGATAGTTTTTTCTTGAGTTATCCCGTAGATCTACCACTCGCAAATGTCTCCCTACAGGACGCATCTCGAGTTGATGTCACCTCTAAAGGTGCAGGTAGTATAGTCATTACGGCTCTTAACTTAGATATTTCAGGAAAAAGTGAAATTTTCGCGGGCATTGCGAAAGGATTGACAGCAGATGCATCAGCAGGAAATATTACACTGAACACCATAGGTAATCTCAGAATCAATCAGTCCCAAGTAGCGAATGTGGCTAATACTGGTACAACTGGGAATGCGGGTAATATTAATGTCACTGGTAAAGTTGTTCAATTGACTAATGGCGGACAGCTTCGCACCCGGACTTTAGGAAAAGGTGATGCAGGTAACATTAATATTCAAGCGGGAGAGATCTTCATCACTAATCCTGCTTATAGTTTTGCATTTCCTGATGGAGGAGATGATCAGCCTGCATTAGATGCTAGCAATTACAGTAACGATGCTGATGGTGGTCAAGGAATGGGACGCAGTGGCAACATATCGCTGCAAGCCAATGGTTCAATAACTTTAATTGGAGAGGGTGAAGACAGAGAAAATAAGGTAATTTCCACTTATAGCGCTTATGGCGGAAAAGGTGGTGGAGATATCTTACTCAAAGCTAATGATTTCATCTCTTTATCAAATGCTAATCTTGTTAGCAGTAGCTTCAGTCAAGACAGGGGAGCTGGAAACGTATTGCTTGATGGCAAAGAATCTGTATCTTCAACAAATAATAGTGCAGTTAGTGCCATCAGCTTTGGTAGTGGGAATTCTGGAAACATCACAATTAAATCTCTTGGTCCTGTAACTTTGCAAGCAAGCCGATTGAGTACCAATATTGGCAGTACAGACCCAACATTCCCAGCAGCACAAGGTAATGCTGGTAATATCAACTTATCTGGGAGATCTGTGTCTGTAAAGGATGGTGCTTTAGTGACAGCTATATCGACTAACAGTGGAAAACCAGGCAATATTGAGGTCAATGCTCAAGAATTTGTTGAACTTTCAGGTATAGGTCCCTTCCTACTTACACAGAATTCTCGACTAGACGGCAACATATATAGTTCGTTGACCACAAGTAGTGATGAGCAGGCCCAAGGTTCGGCTGGTAACATCAATATCAATGTTCCCGCTGGTACCTTACGTTTATCGGATAGTGCAAGTATCAGATCGGACACTAAAAGCCCCTTTAGTGGCGGTAGTATCAATGTTAATACCAAAATCTTGGAGTTGACTGGCGGTGGGCAAATTTTCACTACAACGAACAGTAGTGGTAATGCGGGTAATATTAATCTTAACATCACCGAGCGCACCAATATCTCGGGATATAACCCTAACTTTATTACTACACCAGACCAAGCAATTGGTTCTACTTTATTAAACAGCGGAGTATTTGCCAATACTTCAAAGACTTCCACAGGCAACGGTGGAGATTTGAATATTACGACGAGGCAATTAGTTGTCCACCATCTTGGACAACTAAGTGTTAGCACATCTGGTGCTGGCAAGGGAGGGAATTTAAATGTCGTTAAAGCTGATTCCGTGCAACTGCTTGGTCGCTCTGCTGATGGTAGCGTTTCCAGTGGGTTGTTTGCTACTCAAGAAATCCCAGATGCATCTGGGGATGCGGGTAACCTAACAATTAATACTCGTGAATTGGTTATTCGCGATGGGGCAGGTGTGTTTGTAAACAGTCTGGGAACAGGATCAGCAGGCAACTTAACAGTAAATGCTGGCTCTATTCGTTTAGATAATAACTCTATGCTGAGTGCTAACACTCGCAGTAGTAGTACTGAGACTAATAAGCAGCAAGCGACTATCATCTTGCGTTCTGGAAATTTGATATTAAGTCGTGGTAGCAACATCACCACCAACGCTACAGGTAGCAACGTCATTGGTGGCAACATCAATATTGACACTGATGTTTTAGCTGCTGTAGAAAATAGCCGCATCAGCGCGAACTCTGCTGACTCTCGTGGAGGTAAAGTTACAATCTCTACTCAAGGCATTTTTCTCTCCCCTGATAGTCATATTACTGCCAGTGGGGCAAATCCTCAGTTAAATGGTACGGTGCAAATTAATATCCCCGAAATAGACCCCAGTCATAGTTTTGTGATCCTACCCTCAATTCTGCTCAACACAAGAGCATTAATTGCCTCCAGTTGTTCTGCTTATCTTCAAGGAGATAGTACCTTCGTGGTTACCGGACGCGGGGGCTTACCCCCTAGCCCTGATGATCCTCTTAGTAGTGACGCAGTTTGGACAGATACCCGCTTACCAACGGTAACACCGCCGAATTACGCGAGAAAGCGCACTGCCTTACTAGCCTCAAAGCCAAATACTGTAGAAATTGTCCCTGCAACTGGTTGGGTATTAAACGACAAAGGAGAAATTACTCTAATATCATCTGCATTTAATGCTACTAGTATAGGCACGACTCCTCCCTGTTCTCAACATTGAAGTTGTACGGAAGCTTTTGCTGGTAATAGGTAAGGTACCGCAACAAAGTCATTAATGAAGCGATGTTAGCATGTATTCGCAACACCTTAGCTAGGGTGTGCACAAAGAATATAATCCATGATTAAGGAGTTTAATGGAGAGTCCGCAAGAAGTTATACTCATTTGCTCTACCATTGGAAAGAAACTTAAAATCTTCATTCTCAAGAAAGAGTTTTTCAAGTCGCTTCTCTGATTAAATTTTTGTCATATAAGAAAACTGATGTGCGTTCTCGAGCGTATTAGTTGGTATGCTAGGGTCGGAAAAGTTTTGCAAGGTAATCAATTTAATCAGTGAGGGCATATTATGGAATCACCTAAGGATACTGTAGAATCAGCAAAAGAATCAGCAAAAGATGCTGCGGAATCAGTAAAGGAATCCACTTTGAATGTGGCCGACTCAGCTAAGGGTGCTGTGCAATCAGCAAAAGAATCTGCTTTGAATGCGGTGGGATCAGTGAAGCAAAACGTAGATAAGCTAGCGGAAAATATCACTACACCACAAGAATCGCTACCAGCAAAAACTGATGCTCATGAACTCAAGTCTAATTTAGAATGGGGCAGACCTGGTTTTACAATCCTGGATGTGCGCGATCGCCAAACATACAACCAAGGTCATATTATGGGCGCAATGTCTATGCCAAGTGATGAATTGGTAGATAGAGCTGTATCCTCTTTATCGAAAAGCCGTGATATTTACGTGTACGCTGAAAGTAATGAACAATCGGCACAAGCAGCACAATCATTGAAAAGTGCAGGGTTTGAGCGTGTATCGGAACTCAATGGTGGTTTGACTGCATGGAAGGAAATTGGTGGTCCGACAGAAGGAGTTGTAGAATCACAGACTCCTCCAGGTGCAGACGAATATAATGTTGTGGCTCGGATACAGAATCACGCTGAAACACAGCAGAAAAAAGTCTAATTGAACATTAATAGTGAGGAAAATAAAATTGTGACTCCTCACTATAGCTATTAATGTTCAAATAAATCTTTGAATTGCAATAAATCCAAGGAAACAAGAGTTGGCAAACACTGGAAGCACTCTTGGGCAATTTCTAATCGTTCTTCTCTTTGCAGCATTTGGCTCAATTTCTGTCGCATACTAATTAAGTAACGTACATCATTAGCTGCGTAACTGAGTTGAGATGCTGATAGATTTTTGGCGTTTCCCCAGTCAGAACTTTGAGAGCTTTTGTCTAATTCTACTTGTTCCAACTCTTGTACTAATTCTTTAAGTCCGTGGCGTTGAGTATACGTGCGAACTAACTTACTAGCAATTTTGGTACAGAAAACGGGTTGAACCAGAATATGCAGATAATGGCGCAATGTAGCAAGGTCGAAACGAGCAAAATGGAAGATTTTAACAATATTCGTCGCTTCTAACAGTTTTTTTAAGTTAGGAGCATCAGTTTGTTTTAGTGCAATACGGATGGCTGTCACCTTACCCTCACTATTGCACAGCTGGACGAGACACAAGCGATCGCGCTGCGGTATTAGTCCCATAGTTTCTGTATCTACAGCGATCGCCTCAGCTTGTAAATACTCAGAGAGAGCAGAATCACTAAGATCGTGATCACAAACCTGAAAGTCTTCCATGAATCTGATAGAGTCCAGTAGAATATCTATATTATCCAATTACTAATGAATATTAAGTTGGTTGATTGAAATAAACAAGACTTTAGCTTACAGTCGTTTAGTTGTTTGCTGTTCTCTCGAAAAGGTGGCGACAGAAATAACTAGACAGTTGGAAAGACCTTTAAAACCAAGCTTTGTGTGTTTTTCTCTCTTAACTTCTGACTCCTAAGTTAATTATGAATTGTACCAGATACACTTATCTGCTGCGAGAACGAAGAAAAATTTGGGTGAGATAAACGTCGCCTTTACTATTAGTAGCAACACCAATCCCAGTTAAATTGTAGTTACCTTTAAGATTATGAAGATGTCCCGGACTGTGAATCCAATCAATGATCGCTTCATTAGCAGGATCGCTGTATCCCCTATTAAAGGCTAAATTTTCTGCTGCACTTCTATAGGGAATAGGGATAGCATTGACTCGTTTTTCAAATCCTTTATGGCTAAATGGAACTTGCCCGCTTGCCATATTTTGACTGTGAATCCTTGCCTGACGAGAGATCTTGGAACTCAGAGAAAGTTTTGACAAACCCTTAGTAACCCGATATCTGTTAATTTGGTTAAAAACTGACTTTTCCAAATCAGTAGTTTTAACTGTAGTTGTGGATAGTGCAACTTGATTTGAGGTGGAAGTGTTTCCTCGGATAGCACTGGTTGTTAATCCACTGGCAAGGACAAGCATACTTAAAGCAAAGCCAAAAGCAGTTTGTCGGAGCATAGAGAATTACGTAATGTGTAGAGTTATGAGACGCATCCTCTGGTTGTTTGTTTCTTGATATACCTGTCGGCACAATTCAGCACTTCAGTAGTCAATAGTTAACGATGAAAGAAATTTTGTCGCTTCGGTAACACTACCGCCAGTTCTGACAAACTATATAGGCTGATAGCTGATAGCTAAAGGCTTATGAACTGCGGCAGCATTGTGTGTCGGAATCTTTTATCCATCAGCTTTTACCTCCTAACGTTCTGATTGCACAAAAACCTCCCGACTCATGTGGAAGCCCATATATGTATGTAGTAAAGCTCTTGAAGACGAATTCGCCCTTCAGGCATGGAAGGAAACACATGAGCAGCATGTACGGATTTAAAGAGTGAGAAATTCACCAACACTGTATTATTGATTATAGGGCAGGATAGGTAATGTAGAAGTAACTTTTGAGCTAATTTCTCCAACATTTAAAGTATATGGCATCGGTAAAAGGCAAATCTTCTGATAACCATGTGAGCTATCGCGAATTTGGCGAAGACAACTCAGCAGCGACAGAAAGACCAATTCAAGAACTCCCCCCTGTACAGCAAAACTTGCGAGTGCAAGCAACTCGGACTGGACGTAAAGGTAAAACTGTAACAGTCATTACAGGTTTTCATCTTAAACCAGAAACTTTACAAGCGTTACTAAAACAGTTGAAAACTCAGTGTGGCACAGGTGGTACAGTGAAAGAAAATGAAATAGAGATTCAGGGCGAACACAAGCAGAAAGTTATAGAGTTTTTGACTAAGCTAGGTTACAAAGCCAAAATCAGTGGTGGTTAAAATTTCGTCGTTTGTAATTACAAATGACTAATGACCGTTTATAGAGGAATTAATTCAGGATAATACTGCAACAAATGGTCGTTGCTCAGTTCTTCACCTAAACGCGCTGGGGAAAAATGCACTTGAATTGCCATAAGTTTATGACTGTAATGCAAGTTAATTAAGGCTTTCAAAGCTTCTTTCAAAGCTTGGATGTTGGAAATATCTGTTTCCAGTTCTGGGACTTCTCCTTCGTAAGCTACTGTTATCATTACGATAACGTTACGCGTTACAGGTAAGGATAAAGGTTCGTTGACTTCATTAGAACGGAACTCAGGTTCGCTTAAGTAACGTTCGGCGGAGTCTGTAAATAATTCATTTACATAGTCTCCTGCCTCACCCTCATCCCAAAAGACATCACCTTCATTAGCAGCTGACCGCCAATATTCATCGTATTGCAGTAAAGTTTGGCAAATTTCTACCAATCCTTCTCCTAAAACTTCTAGGTCACCATGACCATCGATTGCTGCCCGTGCATTACGATTCAACATACCTAGGATTGGCGCTACTTCAGACCCTGATAAATGCAGCATCATCCGAAAGACGACGTAGCGAGTCCGACCTATCATTCTATTAAAAGCACGCATTTTGTTCTCCTGATATTTTTGTTTTTTTTGTTGCTTGTTAGTTGTTGGATGTTAGCTATATATTAAAGAGTTTACCTACCTGATCAGCATCGATTAATTAGCATAGCTCAAGTCGGCAACCATGAGATTTGCTCCGCTTAGGTGACGACACCATGAAAGTCTTGCTCCTCCTACTGCCGATTTTGCCAAAAATCCTTCTATGGTTATAAATCAAGCCATAAAATAAGTAACTGGTAAAACTGGAAATTGCTTATTAGTACTGCTTACCAATTTGAAAAGTTGGTAAAGTATGCAGAAATTAACTCAAGGGGAAAATGGCAGAATCACATGAATATTGGTATTTTGGGACTTGGATTGATAGGTGGTTCTTTAGGTTTAGATTTGCGATCGCAGGGACATCACGTCATCGGAGTGAGTCGCCGTGAATCTACTTGCCAAAGGGCGATCGCCTTGGGCTGTGTAGATACGGCGTCAGTTGACATGACACTGCTTAAAGCAACAGAGATAGTATTTATTTGTACACCATTAGCGTTGATCATTCCCACATTTGAGGAACTAATCACGCATCTACCTTCGACGACTGTCGTAACTGATGTTGGCTCAGTGAAAGCACCGATAGTCGAGGCGCTTTCTCCTATTTGGGAAAATTTTATCGGCGGACACCCAATGGCAGGAACAACTGAGAACGGTATAGAAGCAGCCATGCGGAATTTATTTTTCCAGAAACCTTATGTGCTGACTCCACTAGCAACAACACCACCAGAGGCAATTACAGTTGTCGAGAAAATTGTGCAACAGCTTGAAGCGACTCTTTACTTTTGTTCTCCACAAGAACACGACAGTGCTGTTAGTTCGATTTCTCATTTACCTGTGATGGTCAGTGCTTCTTTGATTGCCGCTTGTCTGAGTGAAGACCCAAATACTTTACAACTAGCCCAAAAGCTTGCGAGTTCGGGCTTTCGAGATACAAGTCGAGTTGGTGGTGGCAATCCAGAGTTAGGAGTGATGATGGCACGGTACAATCGCTCTTGTTTGTTGCAAAGTCTCCTACAGTATCGCCACAATCTCGACGAATTCATTAACTTGATAGACCTTGAAGATTGGGCAACATTGGAGGAAAAACTACAGTTAAATCAACAAGTACGACCTAAATTTATTGACTAATCACGTAAGTTGCTAGTTAGTGCTTGTAATGCTACCACTCCTTTCGCTGTTCGTAGATTACCGTTTAGCCAGATCTTAAGCCTGTCAGGTAGAGTGTGTGAGAAGAAATTGCATCGTTAATCTTATACCGATTCGGGAGTCAATAAAAAACAACAGAATTATGAAAAAACATGTCATGTTTGTTTCGTTTCCTCTACTTGGTCACGCCAATCAAATGATTGCACTAGCTCAAGAGTTAGTATGTAGAGGTTACCAAGTCAGTTTTGTTATTGCCGAAGAAGCTAGGGAATGGCTCGCTAATACTGACGCTCATTTTATCCCCTGGAACTCAAGACTAGGCACAAATGGTGAAGGGATTGATGATCACAAAAAAGATATTTGGCAAAGGAGTTCTCAGGAACCAAGCGTCTGGCGCGGTGAAAAAATCATTTGGAATGAGCTTATTGATTCGTATGTTGTTATGTACGAAACGCTGAAACCTATTGTTCAGCAGTATAGCCCCGATATTCTAGTTATTGATCGCGCTGTTACTCCAGCGATGGACTTAGCCCAGCAGGTGAATTTGCCCTACATTATTCACACTCGATTCTTGGGTAACTTTGTCCCAGCCAGTTCTAAATATCCTCGCTTCGGAACATCTTATTCTGTACATATGAATCTATGGCAGCGCTGTCTGAATTTCTTTAGACCTTATTGGTTACAGTTGCTCTTTTTCCCTACTACGAGAAAGTTTAATCAGGTTCGCAGACAGTGTTCCGACAAAAAAAAATTGAACGATCCTTTGAGTCAACGTCCCATGATTGTCGGTACAACTTTTGGCATTGAATTTCCACGCCCACTACCTCCCTTTGTACACTTAGTTGGACCCATTTTCCCAAAAACAATTAAGCCTCTGAGCGCTTCTCTAAATAAATGGTTGGAAGAGGAAAAAGAAAGTCAGGGAGTCGTCTATATTGCTTTTGGCACTCTTGCTACTCTTGAAACCAGGCAAGCTAAAACATTAGTAGAAGGGCTTACCGATAATAGATTTCGAGTACTGTGGTCTTTACGTAAGAACCAACACCATATTCTGCCTACACTACCATCCTCCTTCCGCATCGAAAACTTTGTTTCGCAACAAGCAGTCCTCTCTCATCCAGCTATTCGCGCCTTTATCAGTCATTGTGGTATGAACAGCATTAACGAGGCTTTGTATTGGGGAAAACCAATTCTAGGGTTACCATTATTTGGAGATCAGCACTACAACGCAGCCCGTATTGTGGACTTGGGTGCTGGTTTAAAGCTGGACAAACAACATTTTGATAGTGATGAGGTTCGCCGAAAAATTATTGAGATTTTCAGTAATACAAGCTACACTGAAGCTGCACATGGTATGTCGGTCTTAATGAAAAGTACCGGAGGACGAGACAAAGCTGCAGACATTGTAGAGACAACACTCGTTGAAGGCATCAGCCACCGAGGATCGAGATCTTTTGAGTAAAAAATAGCGTTTTTGGTCTTGTTTTCGCAGAAGTTCTGGTGAACCACCGATGATTGCTGCAAAGTTTACTCCACCTTAACTCACATCTTGCACCTGGAAAAATTGATAGAGTTTAATTACTCAGTATGAAACCGAGTACCCTTGACCTATCTAGAAAAGCCGAGAAAAAGAAGGTATCTTTATCATTGATATCTTGAAATTGCCTGTGTTTGTACGCATAGGTGCAAGATATGAGTTAAGTATGATTAAGGCTCGTTTAGCAATGCTAAAGTTCTGTTTTGCGGGCAATCGCGCCACTAATGCAACAGTCTAAAATAATTACTTGTTGCTGCGATTAACTTTCATTCCTGCATTCATGTAGAGTACTGGCAGCTACTGCTGTTCGCTCTTATCAGTCTCCTTTGCTCCTTTGGGGTTTCACTCCTTACCAGCTCAAGCTTAGCAATCTCATCCTTGAGACTGTAACCAGAGAAGTAAAATAGTAACAGACTTTATAAACCTTAATCAGAGAGCTAAAATATTACAATCCGACTTTTCATAATAGCTTAATAAATATGCAACAAATTTGTCACAAATTATTCTTAGATTATAAATATATATATTATCTGTAAATTCCTACAAAAGGCACATGTATAAAACACCGCGTGATGGCGACAACGAGTCCAAACAATACAATAACAACCTCATGAACTCTTCTTCCTCCAAACCTTGGCAAAAAGCAGCCTTTAATCTATCGCTAGTATTGCTGGGGTCTGGCATGACAATTGCAGGTGGCTATCTGGCTTCTAATTCTCAGCAACTGTCTAACACAGCATCTAACCTAGCAGTAAGTCGAGTTAATGCTGCCATTCCGGTACCAGCAGGCACAGATCCTAACTTTGTGACAGGGATAGTTAAAAGCGTAGGACCGGCTGTTGTGCGGATTGATTCTTCTCGAACTGTCAAAACTCAGGTACCAGAAGAATTTAACGACCCGTTCTTCCGCCGCTTTTTTGGTTCAGCACTGCCAACGCCAGGACAACGAGTGGAGAAGGGGACTGGTTCAGGTTTTATCATTAGTGCTGATGGTCGGATTCTGACTAACGCCCACGTAGTTGATGGTGCCGATACCGTAACTGTCAGATTGAAGGATGGACGGACCTTTCAAGGTAAGGTTTTGGGTAAAGATGAATTGACAGATGTCGCTGTTGTGAAGATTCAGGCTAGCAGTCTGCCAACAGTAGCATTGGGCAACTCAGACCAGCTGCAACCAGGAGATTGGGCGATCGCAATCGGTAACCCCCTTGGTTTGAACAATACTGTAACTAGTGGCATTATTAGCGGTACAGGTCGTACCAGCACTGATATTGGTGCCTCTCCGGATAAGCGTGTAGATTATATTCAAACAGATGCAGCTATTAATCCCGGTAACTCCGGCGGACCACTGTTAAATTCTCGTGGAGAAGTGGTAGGAATGAATACAGCTATTATCCAAGGGGCACAAGGATTGGGCTTTGCCATTCCTATCAACACCGCACAACGTGTTTCCAGTCAACTAATTGCTACAGGTCATGCACAACATCCCTATTTGGGAATTCAGATGCAGGCATTGACGCCCGAATTAAAGCAAAGCATTAACTCAGATCCTAACAGTGGTTTAAGTGTCGATCAAGACCACGGCGTCTTAGTTGCTAAAGTCATGCCCAATTCCCCAGCCGCCAAAGCAGGAATACGCGCTGGTGATGTCATTGAAAAGCTTAACGGTCAATCTGTTGTAGATGCTAACTCTGTACAACAAGCAGTAGAACATAGCCAAGTCGGCGGAGATTTGCGTGTGGATTTGCATCGCAATGGGCGAAATGTAAGTTTAGTTGTGCGACCTGGTGCTTTTCCAACAACTCAAGTTCAATAAGCCTATTGTTTTTAATATAGACTTTAATTTTGGTAAGAGCCGATTGCCCTTACCAATTTTATTTCAATTGAGAAATACTTTACAGATCAGCTGTTAGATATTTAAATTAAAGATTAACTCAAGTGGGCTGTTAACCTTTGTCCGTTAACACTCAACGACCATCACAAGTCGTGATGCAATTTAAACGGACCTTCGCTTAAGTATTTCAGCTATGCTGCTATGTTCCCACGCGCGAGTCAAGAGTGGAATTGAGGCTTGGATGCTTTGTGTAACAGAGAGATATTGCATATCTACACAAATTTTTGATTAATGTAGAGACAGCATGATTGAAGCACGTCTCTACACCTGAAGTGCGCTCATATTTTATTAAAACATCTTTCTGTGACTCATAGCTACTATCCAGCCAGAGCCTTCCTTTATTAAAAATAACGTATTCTTTAAAGGTTGATTTAATATTAAACAATAATGACATGCTAATTGTATAAAATACTCTGACTGAATGTAGCTAACTCAGATAAAATGCAAGACTTAATCCAAAAAGCACAGCCAAAACAGGAACCGCAGTATTGAAGTCCAGTCTCCGTTTCTTCAGGCTTTCAACACAAGACATGGGAACAACTAAAGGCCAGAAAATAGTTGTTAGTAAAAACATTAAAAAAGATAAAAATTTATCTCCCGGACAAGAACTGGGATGACGGACGTAAAAAGTTAACCAATTTATAAAAAAATAGAAACTCACCAGTAGGTAACTCACAATTAAAGATAATGCAAAAGTGTTCACTGTAATATTCCTTAAGGTGTCTAATATTTCACAAAGACAGGTAGTATTTGTTGATTACAGACGTTATAGTTTTTGTAAAAGTTACCGAAGATACATATTCGCCACCCAAGAATTTTTTTATTCAGCTTTGCTTCCTTCAAACTTTGTTTAACAAGCTGTGGAGAAGCAATTAATCCAATAGTTACACCTTGAACGACTGCCCTTATCTCTATCTGATAACAGAGAAAAATTGGGCAATTCTATTCAGAGCGAGTTGATTGGAGATCGGAAAACTCATGTGAGACCTTTTCAAGTTGAAACAGACTATAAACTTCTGAATAAAATAGATATTAATACAATTATTGAAACGCAGTAATCAGTACTTACACTTAAGTTTTAATAACAAGAATAAGACTGTAAATCATACTGATTGCTTCCGAAAATCCTCTTTAATATCATCTAAAATTTAAATTTAATCTGTATCATTTAATATCACCAAAACATGTAATATTACACATATTTTAAAATATATATGATGAGAAAATTTAGAAAATAGATAGCAAACATTAAAGTATAAATTAATATACTTTTCACAATAAGCCGTCATGCAGTAAGAGGGAAAACAAAATCTCCCCTTCTGCCTTTCTTTGGTGAACTGTGTTTTTCTTCCGCTACATTTTTCAAGTACCAAAAACAAACTCAAATTTGCTCCCAATAAAAATGTTGCCGCTACATTTTTCACTCTTACTTAAACGGACAACCGTCTTCGTGAAGTCTGCCGGGGGATCTTCCCAAGAGCGAGCTTCACCTCCGATAAAGGCGGTTTCACTGTTGTGTTGTTGAGAAGATCGCACTCGTCTGCCGGACAGAACCCTCTGGTCGGCTCGCGAGTGCGTCAATAACCAAAGCAAAGCTCGCGGGACAGAATATAGCTGTCCCGCAGACTTTGCCTCGCGGAGGCTCGCCTGTTCGTCGTTTGAGCGTAAGGATTTTGTCGTTCGCGCAGCTTCTCCCCTTGGAAGAAAGTTGTCCGTTCTCGTTTAAGTGTGTTCCTAGGTGACTGTAGTCGCAGTTATACCAACAAAGAAGCTATAAACCGAAATCTGTAGTGCGAGGTTTATAGAGTTTTTGCTTCAAACGACTATATTTACTCATGATGAGTGTTATGGGTGCCTTTTGACTATCATTTTACTCTCATAGAATGAGAATTACCTTCTTTGTAAAATAAGCTTCTTAGATTACTTAGTCTTTGGATTGATTTTCACCAAATAGGTAGGCGACTGCGGCCCCACCAAAAAAAGTTAATAAAGTTACCAAAAATGCAGCCAAAAAAACAGTGTACATATCTGAAAATAGGTGTAAGTATTTTTGTATAGTAAGTATTACTTACTCCATGAGAGGAGGCATTTTCTTCAATTCTTTTTAACTTACCAATAGAATGTGACTCTGTCATGACTTATTTGTGTCAATGACTTGTATGTGTCTATTTGCAACGCTATATACGGTAGAAAGATGTCTTCTCCGAAAAAATATCACTCAAGCTAGAGGTAGAGAAAAAGAAAATGTGCTGCCTTTTCCAAAATCGCTTTCAACTTTAATCTCACCGCCTTGCAATTCTACTAAACGGCGAGAGATAGTTAGACCAATACCCGTTCCTCCAGAATGGCGATCGCGAGACTTATCAGCACGCCAAAAGCGCTCGAAAACATGGGGTAAATCTTCTGCTACAATACCCATACCAGTATCAATAACTGCAATCCAAATTTTAAATTTTTCACTACTAGCACGGATGGTAATGAATCCAGATGTGGTGTGGCGCACTGCATTACCAAGCAAGTTGACCAACACCTGTTCTACACGATCAATATCTGCCAATGCAAGAGGTAGATGCGGAGGACACTCCAATTGCAGAAGTGGACCGTCTTCCAACAGTTGGTCGGCAAATCTCAGTACTAAAGATTCTAACAAGGGAAGCAGATTCACTGGCTGTATATTAATTGGTAAATAACCTGCTTCTGCCTTGGAAAGTTCTTGCAAATCGTTGACAAGCCGTTCTAAGCGTTTAGTTTCTCTTACCAAACGCAGATAAATATCTGGGGACGCTTCAATTCCTCCATCCGCCAGTTCTTCCAAGTAACCGCGCACGACTGTTAGTGGTGTTCGCAATTCATGAGTCATATCTCCAATCAGTTCCCGTCGCCGCGCTTCCACCCCCTCTAAACTCGCCGCCATCCGGTTGAAACTTACACCCAACCGATTAAGTTCTGGAATTTCACTTTTAGGCCATCGTGCATTAAGTTGACCGGCCGCATACCTTTGGGTAATTTGTTCCATTTCGAGCAATCGCAGCACAATCCGTCTGGACACCCAGTAACTTAATCCTCCTGCTGCTGTAGCACCTACTAAGACTGACAGCAGAGTACTTCGCCGCCAAGCTATATCAAATCCTTGTACTAAATCGGTACGGACATCAATTAAATCTAACCCCTCGTTTTCTAGTCGTTCTAGGTGCAAGAAAAAAAAGCGGGGGGAAGAAATTCTACTGATAATAATAAAACTAAGCACACCCACCATCATCACCACTAAGTGGGAGAGAAATAGGCGCGATGCTAAAGGCAAAGATTTTATCCAACGCCAACCTATCTTCATAAAGAGTCCTGAGTGCTGAGTGCTGAGTGCTGAGTCAGTGCTGAGTCAGTGCTGAGTGCTGAGTCAGAAAAAATTGAAGAAAAAAACATTCCAAATTTCAACTCATCTCCTCTATCATTTCATTCTCAGGACTCAGCACTCAGCACTCAGAACTGTTTGAAGCACTCAGGACTCTTTGAAGGACTCAGAACTGTTTGAGGGAGATCTTCAAATTTATAACCGACTCCAACAACAGTTTTGACAAAAATGGGATTGGTTGGATCTGGCTCAATTTTTTTCCGCAACCGTGCTACATGAGTATCCACCACTCGTTCATCACCAAAAAAGTTATCACCCCAAAGTTTGTCAATCAGCTGAGTGCGATTCCAAACTCGACCTGGATTGCTAACAAAAGTACTTAACAAGTTAAATTCTAGCGTTGTTAATTCCAAAATTTCTGGTTGCTGCGAACCGACCTGACAACTTATGGTCCGCTGCTCTACATCTACTATAAAGTGTTGAGTACGATAAATCTGGTGTTGTCCTCCCTGACGGAGGCTTCGCCGTAGGAGTGCTCGTACCCTAGCAACTAACTCTCGGGGACTAAATGGTTTAACCATGTAATCATCGGCACCAGTAGATAAGCCAATTACACGGTCAATTTCCTCTCCCTTGGCTGTGAGCATCAAAATATAAGGGTCTTTTACACCAGGTTTTTGACGTATTCTGGCACAAACCTCCAGTCCATCCAAAAGAGGAATCATTAAGTCTAGAATAATTAAATCTGGTGCTTGTTCCTGAAACATCCGTAAAGCGATCGCACCATCACGGCTAATACGACAAGAAAATCCTTCTTTTTCTAGAGTCAGTTGGATTAACTGAGCAATTTCAGCTTCATCCTCAACAATTAAAATATCCATAGACTAATTTCTGTTGACATCTTCCCTTACCTGAGGAACTTATCGGCAGGATAGTTCAAGCTAAGTGCTTTTCTTTAACGATAAAATATAACCATAACATTCTTAAGAAACACTCGCTCCCAAATTTGACTATTTTGTGAGAAACCTTGCATCAAGAATATAAGTGTTTCTTTAATAAGTAATCGTCTGAGTTCCTATCCATACACAAGAGTACAAAGTGCCTCAACATATGCAATTACAAGATTCAATCAATACTCTAAACAAATACTAGACCCCCCTTTCGCGAAAGCGAGTATCAAATTAATGGTGAGTCAGGTACCACAGGCTACAGAATTTTTCCTCAAGTTAGTTAGGTATGCGTCACATCACCCACAAAGGATACACTTGCTGTATTAGAGTTGCATAGTAGTAAACACTTAGTTTACACAGCTATAAGCGATCGCCTTTGCCTAAGGACAGAATCATAATTTGGGAGTCATGGAAAATACAATCAGAAACCAGATTTTAGAAGCAGAAGAAAATCTTAGATATGCAATGATACATTCGGATATAGTTGCACTCAATGAACTACTAGCGCCAGAACTTTTATTCACAAACCATCTTGGACAGCTTGTAAACAAGCAGCAAGATATCAATGCCCACGCTTTGGGAGAGATTAAAATAAATGACATCACATTGACTGAGCAGCAGATATTATCAGTACAGGGAGTAGTAATCGTTTCAACACGAGTAAATATAGCTGGTAGCCATAATGGAAAACCAGCCAATGGAAACTTTCGATTTACAAGGGTATGGTCGCCTTCGTCTAAAGGAGCGTGGCATATCATCGCTGGACACTCTTGTCTAATTGCTTAACAATTGTCTTAGCCAGCCAGCACAAAAGTTAAAGTGAGTCAAGGGGCATTCTCAACCACGGCATTTTCACAGGGACATCGGCTTACTGAATCTTGAATTAATCAAGTTGAGTGCTGTAAGCGCTATAACCGTAAGCAAAAGTTTCTTTTTCAGAATCAGACGATGGCTTAATAGTTCTGTTTATCATGTTAGCAAAAGGGACTGGAATACCTTTTATTTTATTTGGTAAAATTGCATACTCTTGTGTGGGTTCAACAGTATATCGCGGACACTTGGCACTCATTCCTGAAGCAATTAATATCTCTTTTATTTCCGCAGCAGAATACTGCTTCAGATAAATTGAGTTTTGTCCAGGGTTAAAGTTTCTGACAAAATTATGAATTTTATGAGCAGGACAAAACTTGTTATGGAAAGAATGATTAAAAATAAAAATTCCACCAGGTTTAAGCACACGAGACATTTCAACCATAAGATTTCTTATTTGTGCATCTGGTATATGCATGAACACGCAGTTAGAAATCACCAAGTCTATAGAATTCTCTTCTAAAGGTAACGTCTCAGCAGAATTGCAAATAGGGTTAAATTCTGCATCTGGGAAAAAATCATATTCTTGCTTACACTTGAGGAGACGTCGCAACAAAGGCTCAGAAATATCCATACCGTAATATCTCTGACATCTCAGGTTTTTGCCTTTGGAAAGATACAAAGGAATCCGACCATAACCACAACCAATCTCAAGAATAGACTCAACAGATTTGTTGTCGGGAAATTTATTCCAAGTCCCTCCGGGTTTTCCAGTCAACAGAGTATAATCTTGTTTGATTGGCGATGCTTCCGTCGCTTGCTCAACTTTTTGGGAGCCATAGTATGTCTTACCAATTTTATCCCATCTTTGTTTTTGTGTAGAATGGTTCAACTGTTCGTAATCTTTAGGAAAATAAATACCATCCCGAAGCTGAAAGTCATTCAGGCTAATTTTTTCATTTAGCGATTGACTCATGAGATTATTCCTCATCAAAATCTAAATATGTTCTCTGTTATACTCTCAATTTAATAGAATTAGCAAGCTCAATAAAAGCGAAAAACTTATGGAGCAAAAGTTTCAGCAATAAACAATGCCATATTTACTCAGTATTCTTAAAGTAATATGTAATGGAGGCTCTTATGTCAGAAGCATCACAAGGTAAACGAGTCGTCGTTGTTGGTGCAGGTTGGGCTGGGTTAGGAGCAACCTACCATTTGGCCAAACAAGGTTACAATGTAACACTTTTAGAAGCTGGTTCTTACCCAGGTGGACTTGTTGCCGGATGGAAAACAGCCGCAGGACGTTCTGTAGAAGCTGGCATACATGGGTTTTGGTATCCTTACAAAAATATTTTTTCTTTGATCAATGAATTAGGAATAAGTCCTTTTACCACTTGGACTCGTTCATCACAATACTCTCCTGTAGGTTTGGAAGTTGAATCACCGATCTTTCAAGACTTGCCGCGACTACCAACGCCTTTAGGAACTTTTCTTTACACGCAGTTTAAACGCTTACCATTAATTGACCGCCTCAGCGCCCTACCTCTACTTTACACTCTAATTGATTTTGATAATTCCGATGCAGCTTGGCGACGTTATGACTGTGTAACTGCCCGTGAATTGTTTAAAGATTTTGGTGTGTCTGCACGACTGTATCGCGAATCTTTTGAAGCAATGTTATTAGTGGGCTTGTTTGCCCCTGGAGAAAAGTGTTCAGCTGCAGCAACCTTAGGGATGCTTTACTTTTTCATTCTGGCGCATCAACCTGATTTTGATGTAGTCTGGTGTCGCGGCACAGTTGGGGAAAAAATCTTTTGCCCTTGGATGGAACGCATTGAAAAAGCCGGAGCAAGAGTCCTCGCAAACCGCCGAGTGACGGACTTGATTGTTGAGAATTATCCGCAGGTAACAGGAGTTGTCTGTGGAGATGAAGTCTTTGATACAGATGCAGTAATTTTTGCCGTGGGTATCACTGGCATGAAAAAGATAATCTCAAGTAGCCCGAGTTTACAAAGTCGTGAGGAATTTCGGAATTTGAGTAATTTGGGTGCGATCGACGTTTTAGCAACACGGCTGTGGTTTGACCGTAAAATTAATATTCCCCGTCCTTCTAATGCTTGCTTTGGATTTGATCCGACTACAGGATGGACTTTTTTTGATTTGAATGCACTACATGACGAGTACGACGATGAACCAGGGACAGTTGTGGAAGCTGATTTTTATCACGCTAATCAGTTTCTGCCTTTAGAAGATGAAGAGATTGTGTCAATAGTTCAGCGTTATTTAACAAGTTGCGTGCCAGCAGTTCGTTCGGCAAAGGTTATTGATCACAGCGTTATTCGTTTACCCCAAGCCGTGTCTCACTTTGCACCAGGTAGCTATCGTTTTATGTTGCCAGCAAGGACAAGTTTTAAAAATGTATTTATGAGCGGCGATTGGATAACCAACCGCCACGGTTCATGGTCACAAGAAAAAGCTTATGTGACTGGTTTAGAAGCCGCGAATCTGGTGATTTCCTCTTTGGGAGAAGGTACACCTGCAAACATTCTACCTGTGGAAGCGGATGAATTGCACATTCAAGTAGCAAGGGCAATAAATCAAACAGTTCGCCAAATTGGCAATTCAGTCTTGCCAGATTTTTGGTTACCTTGACACTCGCCCTGACTTTTCACGGCATCTTGAAAAGGGTATTTTTAGGGTTCCGCAACCCCTGATTTCTACGTTGCTTATTGTCAATAATTTTAGATTCTTGACAATGAGCCTGTGGAAAAAACCACGCTTTTTGGTGGTTTGAGGACTTCCCGTGAAAAGTCAGGACACTCGCCCTACTACTGAAACTCAGACTTGATTTTTATGAATTTACTCTTATAAAAAGTTTATGACAAACTCAGCATTTTCTCAGTTAACTGTGGTAGTACTGAAGATGGATAAAAAAGTCAATAATCAGTGGAAAATAGAAGATTCAATCAATCCATTTAAAGGTTTCAACGTATTTTCAGATAAACCTCAGCATAAATTAATCATGGGAGCGTAGCATATTAACGAGATCTTTAATATTACGACAGTCTAACTTGTGACAAAATTAACAAGACGGCATCGGCTGATCCCAAGTATTTCAGGACAAGCTTATCTCTGGCTAGCGGTGGTGATTTTTGGAGCCTCTGGCGCAATCACCCGGAAAGTAACGGAAATCGGTGAGCAACACTTAATAAATGGTAGAAATCCGATTTCTTTATGTAATGTTTTGTTTGTGGGAAACTTGTGTGCCTTGATCGTGATGATCGCGATCTACTGGCGAAATTTGAACCTTGCTAGTTTGAAACAACTATCCCGTAAGCATTGGATTTATTTGATAGCAGGAGCAATTATAGGAGGAGCAATTGCTCCAAGTTTATTTTTTCAAGCCTTGGCTTTGACTTCAGTCAACAATGTCGTTCTGATTGGACGCTTAGAACCGCCTCTGACACTGGCTTTGTCTGTTTGGTTATTAAGGGAAAGGGTGAATTTTTGGCAAGTTGTGGGGGCAATCATTGCTTTCAGTGGCATTATCCTAACTATTCTCCTTCAGCCTCCAAAAGAACACATGATGATGAACATGGGAGGAGGCTTCGGTATAGGCGTTGGTGAGATCTTGGTAGCATTAGCCGCTGTGGCTACATCTGTTTCTACAATTCTTAACAAAAAACGTCTCTCCCACATACCTGCTAATATAGCCGAACAAATCCCTTTAGGAGTTTATAATATCTTTCGTACAGCTCTTGGAACCGTGATATTTTTCTTCATTGCTCTAATTCTTTATGGCAAACACCATTTTATGGATGCATTTTCACCATTCCTTTGGCAATGGATGTTTTTGTATGGCTTTGTGATAGTAGTATTGGGTCAGTTATTCTGGGTTCAAGGGTTGAAAACTACCACAATTTCTGCTGCTTCTTCAGTTAGTTCATTTACTCCCATAATGGGCATATTAGCTGCTTATTTTATTTTAGGTGAAGCCCCTACTTTGGCTCAATATGTTGGTGGTAGTGTGATTTTAGTTGGCATCTTTCTCAGTCAAATTGGTATCTGGCGTAAAAATACTCGTGTTACTATGAGTCGCAGGAGATCTACTCAAGCAAAAGAAGAAGTAGAAGTTAGCGTTGGATTTAAAGGGGTGTGAACGCACCTTAAGTTCAACAGACACTCATACCTGTTTGACTTTTAAGTTAGGGATTTTAACAGCCTTGTTCTATTTAGCTTCTAGTCACCTATACTATTGCATTGTTTTTTCAAATTGGTATTAGATCGCTTTTACTTCGGATTGGCACTTACACAGTCTTAATCGGACTTATGACTCAGGTTACTTCCATTTATGCAGTTTCAGGGGTTCACTCCAGACATTAGACAAGGCAACCGGGCTGCATCAAAAAGCTGCTATATGCGATCGCTATTGACTTTAAAGATGGTAAAATCAGCCGTTGCCGTGAATATATTGACAACATTAAGGAAAATTAAACAATTTCATCGAATTTTCTGCAAATTAAGGTTAGATTCGGATTTAAAAGCTAAGTGCAAATTTATAAGCGGGCAAAATAAGTTTATTTGGTGGCGTATTGGCTTGGTTTAGTAGATGTTATTAATTGTCTTTTTTCATCCTCTTGGACATATACTGTGTTGAATATCAAAATATGGGTATTATTCCATTTTGACCGCAGATATCTTTTAATAAAATAAGGATAGTTTCGGCTCTCTATCATGTATAATTGGTATAAGAAAGCTCTAACAATCTTAACGCTTCAAAACATCAAAGATAGACAAAGCATCAGCATATCTCAAGTCAGCTTAAGGAACTTATATTGATGAATTTTCTACTAGTCATCACTAATGCCCTAAGAAGTTTGTACTAAGAATTTGAGTGATGTTGAATGGCAGGTGACGGGACTCTATATTTACCTGTGGAGAAACAACAATGAGTTGCCCGCGTCGGTTAATTTTAGGTAAATGATTAAGGTCATTTTCTACCTCATCCACGAAATTTGCATTTGGCGGGAACTGTTGAGTGAGTTTTACGGACAGATATTATACAAATACTTCCGTTATTGGCAATGGACTAGCATGTGGTCAATTAACCTTAGCCTCCAGCAGCAGTTACGTGTCCAAGTAGGGAAAAGTCCTACCCCGATAGCAGTAATAGTAGAAAACTACTCTTTCAAAGCGACAGAAAAAAGGGGAGGACTATAGCTTTCATGACGCTGAAATTGTTTAATGTTTTTAATTGTCCACACTTAACGCCTGTAGCCGTACGTCAGCTGAGTGTCGGAAACAAGAGCGACTGGAGTGCAAGGTTGGTGAATCAGAGGAGTGCCATAAATGAATTTAACTAGAGATGCCTTGGAAGTCTTAAAAGAAACTAGCAGGACTTTTTACATACCAATTATTCGTTTACCGCTTGGCTTACAAGAGGCTGTAACATCAGCTTACCTTTGTATGCGAGCTATCGATCAAATTGAAGATCATCCAGAACTGGATAACTTAACTAAGGCAAAACTGTTGCGATCAGTTAGCTGGACACTACAAGCAGGAGTTGATGGCTTTGCTGTTGATGCCTTCTCTTCGGAATTTGGCATTTACCACAATCTGTTAGAGGAGGTGACTCTTCGCATCAGAGAATGGACGCTATTAGCACCTGCGACTATTGCACCACGGATTTGGGATTCCACTGCGGCAATGGCAGATCGAATGGCTTACTGGGCAGAAATTAACTGGCAAATTCATACAGAGTCAGATCTCGATCGTTATACTTTCAGCGTTGCCAGTGCAGTTGGTTTGTTGCTCTCAGATTTATGGGCTTGGTACGATGGTACGCAAACGAACCGTACCCATGCTATTGGTTTTGGTAGAGCTTTACAGGCAGTCAATATCCTTCGCAATCACACTGAAGATTTAGGGCGTGGAGTCAACTTCTTCCCCTATGGTTGGAGTGTGGAAAATATGCAAAAATATGCTCGTCGCAATTTAGCGCTGGCAGATGCCTATACGAATGCTCTCCCTGTAGGTCCTGCATTGGATTTCTGCCAAATTCTAGTGACTTTAGCTCATGGCACCACTAACGTGCTTGCTGAGGGTAAAGAAAAACTCACCCGCAGTGATGTTCTCGCACTCATCGATAAAGTGACTAATCTGAGCAAGTAGTCATTTACTAAAACATTACAATACTGAAGCGATAAGGACACGTACAGAATTTATGATGAAGACTTTGCTGCTGAATCCACCTTCTTTTGAAGGATTTGATGGGGGGGCTAGCTCTCGCTGGCCAGCAACGCGCGAAATAGAATCTTACTGGTATCCTGTCTGGCTGGCGTATCCTGCAGCAATGATATCCGAAAGTCGGCTCTTAGATGCTCCTCCCCACGGCATTTCGCCTCAGGAAACAATCGAAATTGCTATGGATTACGACTTTGTCGTTCTCTTTACTAGCACACCTGGATTTCTCAGTGATGTGCATTTGGCAGAGCTCATGAAAGCAGCAAAGCCTTCGTTGAAAATAGCATTTGTCGGTCCTCATGTGACAACGTTGCCAGAAGAAAGCTTGATGGCAAGTGAGGCTATAGACTTTGTTACCCATAAAGAGTTTGATTACTCTGTGACGGAGTTTGCTGATGGGAAGCCCTTAGAAGAAATTAAAGGCGTCAGCTTCCGTAAAAATGGTCAGATCGTTCACACCGAACGACGTCCGCAAATTGAAAATCTAGATGCCCTACCTTGGGCTACACCTATCTATCATCGCGATTTGGATGTGACACGCTACAACGTGCCCTTCCTACTACATCCATATATCTCCTTCTACACGACACGAGGCTGTCCTGCTAAATGTACCTTCTGCCTATGGCCGCAGACTTTTGACGGTCATGCTTGGCGGCAACGGTCTGTGGATGACGTTGCTAAAGAAGTCGAACAAGCCCTTAAACTCTTCCCAGATATCAAAGAAATTTTCTTTGACGACGACACCTTCACCGTCGGTAAACAGCGCGTACTCGCACTTTGTGAGAAGTTTAAGCCGCTTAACTTTACTTGGTCTTGTACCTCCCGCGTTCACGTGGATTTGGAAACACTCCAGGCAATGAAAGCCGCAGGTTGCCGCCTGTTTATTGTTGGATTTGAGTCGGGTAACCCCCAGATTCTCAAAAACATCAAGAAAGGAGCTACAGTCGAGCAAGGGCGCACGTTCATGAAGAACTGCAAAAAGGCTGGTATCGTTGTCCACGGCGACTTCATCATTGGTTTGCCCGGTGAAACTCAGGAAACTATTGAGGAAACACTTAAGTTTGCTAAGGAACTGGACTGCGAGACGATTCAGGTATCAATCGCTCATGCATATCCTGGTACTGAATTATACACTTACGTGAAAGACAACAACTACCTCCGTTCTGATGTCGAAATGACAGATGAAACAGGTCACCAGTTACCTCACTTTGAGTATCCTGGCTTGTCACGTGGTGAGATGATGAAGGCAGTTGAGTACTTCTACGATAAGTACTACTTCCGCCCCCGCATTGTCGTGCGCATTGTCAAAAATGCAATTTTTGATGCCCAAGAACGCCATCGCCTCTATAAAGAAGCAAAAGAATACTTAAGCTTACGTGCAAAACGCAAGCAATTTGTTACTAGCCAAAAATAGTAATAAGGGGGAATGGAGAGTTTAATTAAAAATTCAAAATTCAAATTTTTAATTGACCTCCTCTCCTCATAAGTCTAAACGAGCAAACTAGATGTTTAGCAGCAACCTTTCTTCCCGTCGTCGGATCGTTATCAACGGCGATGACTTCGGTTTTTCTAGTGGTGTCAATCAAGCAATTATCCAAGCTCACTCAGAAGGAGTGCTGACAAGTACCAGCCTGATGATAACGGGTGATGCTGTCACTGAAGCGATCGCAGCTGCTCGCGCTCACCCGCAACTGGCAGTTGGGCTGCACTTGGTTCTGGTTTGTGGTCAAGCTGTTCTGCCACCAGATCAGATTCCTCACTTAGTTGACTCTAGAGGTCATTTTTCAAACAGTGCTCCGATTGCCGGCTTGCGCTACCAATTCCATCAGGCAACCCACGAGGAATTGCGGCGAGAAATTACTGCCCAGCTAGAAAAATTCTGTGCAACTGGGTTACCGCTTTCCCATGTTGACGGGCATTTACACATGCACGTCCATCCATTGGTATTGCGTATTCTCGTCGATCTAGCACCAGAATTTGACATCAAAGTTATTCGTCTTCCGGCTGAAGAATTGAAAATCAATTTGAAACTTGACCGTCACAGACTTTTAACTAAGCTGGTTTGGGCTCTTGTATTTGGCGGACTGCGCCGTTATGGAGAAGGTTTACTGAAATCACGTTCGATATACTTCGCTGATCGAGTCTACGGGTTATTGCAAACTGGTAGCATGACTGAAGAATATTTGCTTGGTCTAATTCCTCAAATTAAGGGGGATTTGGTGGAGATTTATTCTCATCCAGCAGTGATGGCAGCAGGCGAACCACTGAATGGACTACCAGGAGCAGGTGAAGCTGAACTAACTGCTTTATTGAGTAGACAGGTGCTGATGTTGCTCAATACAAATGGATTTGAACTTATCAACTACGATCAGATTAAAGAGAAAATTGCTCTATGAAAATTGGTTCAGAAGCGCATAAGGAATTGTTCTGCCACAGCTTTAGGGAAAGCCACCAGCCATTAAAGCCTGAGGAACTGATGTGGCCTCAACTTGAAGGCTCAGAACTGCAACGCTTGCAGCAGATACCCTTTTGGGAAGAAGCCCTCAACACTGAGTTGGAAGCGGGAGTTAAGATCGCTGCTTACTTGCCAATGATTGGCGATCCTCTCGTGCGAGATGCGATCGCCCTCATGGGAGAAGAGGAAGCGAGTCATGGTCGGCTTTTCCAGTATATGATTCAACACTATGGCATTGAGACTGAAGGACGTGCTCCCGCCAAAGCGTTTAAAAACATTGAGCAAACCTTTATTAAGTTTGGTTACAACGAGTGTCTTGATGCTTTCTTAGGATTTGGGCTATTTAAAATTGCCCGCCAGTCTGCTTTCCTTCCAGATCCCCTCTTCAACATCTTTGATCGGCTGCTGCAAGATGAAGCACGCCACATCGTGTTCTTCGTGAACTGGGTTGCATATCTCCAGGCAAGTCGAGGGAGAGGAGCAAGCTGGCTTCGAGGCGTAAATTCAGTATGGAATTACGGCAAAGCAGTTCAAGGCATGCTAGGGCTAGTCAATAATAGTATTGAGCGTAGTGGTAATGATTTTTCAGCAACTGAAGCCAGTGTCTTCCTTGATGGCTTCAACCCAGAAATGCTGATTTCAACTTGTTTGCAAGAGAATGCACGACGGATGAGTAGCTTTGATGACGGACTACTCCTACCCGAATTTTTACCAACGCTGGCTCAATTCGCACTATCTACTCTCAAACTCATACCCAAACGCCACCCCCAAAATTCGGAGAACCTCTTAAAGAAAGAAGGAGAATTCTATTAAAAATTAAGAATTTTACATTTTTAATTTTTAATTTTTAATTCCCAAGGATCGGTACTCTTTGATTGTAGTTAGTCACTTCAAAACCGCTCTTGAGAAGAATTTCGCGGACTTTGGGACTCAACAAAGCATCAAGTTCTGCCTGACCCATGCCCCATGACCGATTCGTTTGCTCTTGAGCTAGCGCAATTTTGGGGTGGGAAAAGATTTCTACAAGGTCTGCTTGAATTTCGGGGATCAGACCGAGTAAGTATTCTTCAGTCATACACCCACCTTGAAGCCATCCATAAACTCGTTCGGGGAAACTAATCCCTTTTGATTTTAGTAATCGCTTTCCATACCAATGAAGGCTATTCATTATAGCAGACCAGACCAGCTTTGTCAATAGATGGCGACTATCAAGGCGGAGATTCATTCTGAGTTCTTCGCAAGGAAGTCGGATGACTTTGATGTCGAATTCAAGAGCCAGTTCGACTAAGGTATGCAAAGCGATCGGGTTCAAGTGCATATCAACATGACCGTCAACGTGAGAAAGTTGCAGCCCTGTTGAGCGAAACTTTTCTAGCTGGGCACGGATTTCCAAAGGCAATTCTCGACGGGCACCTGGACTGAGGTGGTAGCGCACTCCAGCTAAATTAACTCTGTCGGAAAAGTTGCCGTTCGAGTCAACTAAATGCGGAATTTGCTCTTTTGCTAGTACTGCCTCACCACGACCTAGAACTAAGTGCAGCCCAACTGCCAGTTTTGGGTTAGCCTGCGCCAGAGCAACTGCTTCATCAAATGCCTGCCCTGTTACCATCAGGCTGGTACTTGTCAGTACTCCTCGCTGATAAGCTTCGATAATGGCGCGATTGACACCAGAAGAGATGCCAAAATCATCTCCGTTGATAATGAGGAACCGACGGTGTGACTGAGAACTGACTTCGGGTTTTGCTGACACGGGTTAATGAGTAATGAGTAATGGGTAGTGGGTAGTGGGTAATGAGTGATGAGTAATAGGGACGATAATGATCTCTTTTTGTCAGGCTTAATGCTGGATTACTAATTACCTCAATTATCTACTACCACATTTCCAGGCTGTATTAAAGGGGAAAACGGTAAAAAACCAGACATAGTTCCCAAAAAAGTAAGGAACTTGGCAACGTAGAAAACGTCTTAGTACCAGCTTTCACCTATAAAAACAATCTTTGCTTTGCTTCAGAAAATAAAGTGATACAAAAAACATTCCATGATTATCGCTTTACAGTTATTCCTGCTCCTTCTCATTGCAGGTTCGGTGGTCTACTATACATGGTGTGCGATCGCGACTGGTTTGTTCTTCGCTGCCAGTAAAGAGGAAAAAGGCACGAGTTGCCAACCAGTATCAATTCTGATTCCAGTTTGTGGCGTAGATGAAGGCGCTTGGGAAAACTGGGAAAGCTTTTGCCAGCAAGACTGCGAACACTACGAGGTGGTGTTTGGTGTCATGAACCCAAAAGACCAGGCTGTTCCTATTTTAGAAAAACTGGTGGCAAAATTTCCTTATCGTGCCCGATTCATTTTCTGCCAAGAAGTACGCGGGATCAACCATCAAGTAAGCAATCTTATGCATCTACTTGAAGCTGCCCAGCACGAAGTCGTCATCTTTACGGATAGCGATATGCGGGTGAAACCAGACTACCTCAGTAGGGTAACAGCGCCGCTTATGGATCTTTCAATAGGTGTCGTAACATGTGGTTACGTCGTTCACGATCCGAAGTATTTGGTAACGGCATTGGCTTCTTTAGGACAGTGCATTGACTTTATTCCGAGTGTATTGGTTGCTTGCAACTTGGAAGGAGGCATGCAATATGCCTTCGGTTCGACTATCGCGACTCGCAAAAAAGTGCTGGAGGAAATCGGTGGATTAAAAGTTTTGGTTAATCGAGTGGCATCAGATTACCACATTGGCAGAAAGGTTGTAGCAGCTGGTTATCAAGTTAAACTGTCGCAATATGTCTTAGGAACCGATGGCGGACGCGAAAGTTTCCTCAGCTTGTTCCGACGGGAACTCCGGTGGAGTAGATCGTGCCGTTGGCTACGAGGATCGGTGTATTATAGCCTTGTATTTATTTACGGCACAGTATACTGTATACCTTTACTACTGCTTTCAGGTGGTGATCGCTGGGCAGTTATTGTTTGCTGTGTCACTATAACTGTCAGAGTCATTGAAGCGCTGGTAGCTATTTACAATCTGGGCTGTCCGAAGTTAGTTTGGTGGCTTTGGGCACTACCAATTCGGGATGTCATGAGCTTTGTCATTTTTGTGACAGCAGCCTTCGGTCAGAAAATTTACTGGCGTGGAAGACAACTACAAATTGGCGTGGGTGGAGTACTCACTGAGTAGGAATGGAAAAATTGATGATAGAAGCGACAAGTAATAAGATTGATACTAACATTTGCCCAGTCAATTCATATAACGAATGGGACCCTCTTGAGGAAATTATCGTGGGTCGGTTAGAAGGAGCGACAATTCCTCCATATCACGTGACAGTGACTTATAACATCCCTCAATCAACTGCCAGATTATATCGCCTCTTCGCCGGACGTCGTTATCCTAAGTTTCTCATTAAGCGAGCACAGAAAGAACTAGACGAGTTTATTCACATTCTGGAAGCAGAAGGCGTTGTCGTCAGACGACCGGAAGTCATGGATTTTTCTGTACGGTATAAAACTCCTAACTGGACATCTAAAGGATTTTGCACTGCTTGTCCCAGAGATGGATTCATAGTTATCGGAGATGAAGTGATTGAGACACCAATGGCATGGCGATCGCGATACTTTGAGACGTCTGCTTATCGCTCATTGTTCAAAGAATACTTTGCTCAGGGTGCAAGATGGACTGCTGCGCCCAAACCGCAACTGCTAGATGAACTTTACGACTATAAATTCAAAACGCCAGAAAAAGGCCAACCGATTAATTATGTAATCAACGAGTTTGAACCAGTTTTTGATGCTGCAGATTTTGTCCGTTGCGGTCAAGATATCTTTGTCATCAAAAGTAACGTGACAAATAGTGCTGGCATCACATGGTTGAGAAGGCATTTGGGAGAAAAATATAAAATTCACGAAATCGAGAGTACATGTAGCACTCCCATGCATATTGACACGACTTTTATGCCTTTGGCACCAGGCAAAGTCATGATTAATCCTGACTATATAGATACTAATAAACTTCCCAAAATTCTTAAATCCTGGGATGTATTAGTTGCTCCCGAACCCGATCCTGTTCCTGGATATATCTTATCCATGTGTAGCAAATGGATCAGCATGAATGTGTTGATGCTCGATGACAAAAGGGTTGTTGTAGAAAAATCTCAAACATCCATGCAAAAAGCAATGAAAGATTGGGGATTTGAACCAATTCTTTGTGACTTTCTCAATTACGGACCGTTTGGCGGTTCTTTTCACTGTGCAACTTTAGATATCAGGAGAAGAGGGAAATTAGAGTCATATTTTTAGCAATTAGCAATTAGCAAATATGCTGACGGCTTACGGCTGAATCTTTATCATGCGTAGGAGATTTAAATGACAGAAACAACTCACAGAGCAGAAACCACAAACAGCATTGACACTAACACTTGCCCCGTCAATTCTTATAATGAATGGGACCCTCTTGAGGAAGTAATCGTAGGTCGGGTAGACGGATCGAGAATTGCGCCAAGTCACTTTGCTGTGACTTATACCATTCCACCATCATCAGCTAAATTTTACCCGTTCTTCGCCGGACGTCGTTATCCAGGTTTTCTGATCAAACGTGCACAGAAAGAATTAGACGAGTTTATTCACATTCTAAAATCAGAAGGCATTGTCGTCAGACAGCCAGATACTGTAGATTTTTCCGTGCGCTACAAAACTCCTCACTGGAAGTCTCACGGATTTGGCACGACTTGTCCTAGAGATGGCGTACTAGTTGTCGGAGATGAATTGATTGAGACGCCAATGGCATGGCGTTCAAGATACTTTGAAGTACATGCTTACCGTTCGTTGTTCAAAGAGTACTTCGCTCAGGGTGCAAGATGGACTGCTGCGCCCAAACCACAATTGCTTGATTCTCTCTATAATTACGATCTTAAACCGCAAGAAAAAGACCAACCACTTCAATATGTGATCAACGATTCTGAACCAGTTTTTGATGCTGCAGATTTCGTGCGTTGCGGTCAGGATTTATTTGTCACCAAAAGTAATGTCACAAATGATTCTGGAATTACTTGGTTGAGAAGGCATTTGGGAGATAAATACAGAATTCACGAAATTGAAAGTTTATCTCGCAACCCCATGCATATTGATACGACTTTCATGCCTCTAGCACCAGGCAAAGTTATGATTAATCCTGAATATGTAGATCCGAGTAAACTCCCGAAAATACTCAAATCCTGGGATATATTAATTCCCCCTAATCCAGATCCAGTTTCTGGGTTCATTTTATCCATGTGTAGCAAATGGATTAGCTTAAATGTATTGATGCTTGATGAAAAGAGAGTTATGGTAGAAAAATCTCAAACATCTTTACAAAAAGCAATGAAAGACTGGGGATTTGAACCAATTCCTTGCCCTTTTGGTTATTTCTCAACATTTGGTGGTTCTTTTCATTGTGCAACTTTAGATATTAGAAGAAGGGGCGGTTTGCAATCATATTTTTAGGCTCAAGATCCCCGACTTCTTTAAAAAGTCGGGGATCTTGTTAAATGCTGTAATAAGAACGATACCAATCTACGAAGCGTGGAATCCCAACCTCTACGGGTATGCTGGGTGTAAAGCCGAAGTCCTGCTCTAAATCTTGAATATCTGCGTCAGCTTCCGGCACATCACCCGGTTGGAGTGGAAGCAAGTTCTTAATTGCCTTTTTGCCTAGATAGTTTTCTAGCACTTCAATAAAGTAATCTAATCTCACAGATTTCTGACTGCCAATATTGTAGATTCGATAAGGAGCATGACTGGTACTTGGATCTAATATGTAAGTTTTCTCTAAATTAGGTTGAGGAATTTTTTCTGTGATGCGAATAATTGCTTCAATAATATCATCAATATAAGTAAAATTCCGCTGCATCTTGCCATTATTAAAGACATCAATAGGCTTTCCTGACAAAATTGCTTGCGTAAATAAAAACAAAGCCATATCCGGTCGTCCCCAAGGACCATAGACACTGAAGAAGCGCAAACCTGTTGTTGGTAAGTTATATAAATGGCTGTAAGAGTGAGCCATCATTTCATTCGCTTTTTTTGTAGCAGCGTATAAGCTAATGGGATGGTCTACACTATCGCGAACGGAAAAAGGTCTCTTTGTATTGGCTCCATAGACTGAACTTGAAGAAGCAAACACGAGGTGTTCTACTTTTAGATGACGACAACCTTCAAGAATGTTGAGGAAACCTACCAAATTGCTATCTACATAAGCATAAGGATTGGAAAGTGAGTAACGGACACCAGCTTGAGCCGCTAAATGAATCACTTTTGATGGTGAGTGATGTGTGAATAACTCAGATGTGGTTGTGCGATCGCTAATGTCTAATTTTTCAAATTGAAAGTTTTGGTGATCTTCTAGCTGAGCTAACCGAGCTTGCTTTAAACTAACATCATAATAGTCATTAATACTATCTATCCCTAAAACTTCTTCCCCCATTGTTAACAGTCTTTGGCTGAGATGAAACCCAATGAACCCAGCTGCACCCGTAACTAAAAATTTTGCCATATTCTGTAGTCTTCGGTGGACGTATTTGCGTAGACGCCAATTTGGCAAAGCCGTTCCCTTCAGAATTTGAACCATTCAAGATACAAATACATCTTTAAGGATAACGACCGGCAAGTCTAAGACATCACGAAACCCCCTGTCATTTGTTAAGAAGACGCTACAGTTTTGGCTCAATGCCGTTGCGGCATGAATGGCATCAGGTGTCTTCAAGCTTGTAATTGCTCGTAACTGTGCTGCTTGCCTCAATATTCTCTGACTAATGGAAATTGATTGAATTGACGACGATAGTAGAAGCTGTTCATAGGTGTTAACGAGATCCGCCTTAGCATCTCTCAGTGGAGCGACAAGCGTTTCCATCAGAGTAAGCTCGCTACTGATAATTTCAACTTCACCTGCTTGAAATAAAGACCATAATGGCTGGAGTAATGAGTAGTAGTCTAAATTTTCTTCTACTGTGTAAATAAAGATAGAAGTATCTGCATAGACTATGGCAGAGGGTGGAATGATTAACTGTCCCACGCTTCTCTCTCTGTTTGAAGTTGCTGATCGATCTCCTCAGCTGTCCTTACAGCGTACTGAGTGCGTGCTTGTTCGATGAATTCTAGAATATTCCTGCGTTGAGGAGGCTTAGACGGTAGAACGACAAATACATCAACCTCTTCACCTTCTGAACCGTATGGTAGTTCAATTTCAAGTTTATTTCCCGCTAAGACTTTGGTTCTGATTCGCAAGGCCGACTGCATAATTGAAGTGGATTGCATGGTTCTTAGTTGGTTATCCTGTCTAACTTATTGTGTGGGAGAATTAAAACTAGACGCCTTCTTAGCAAAGCCGTTCCCGTTTACTAAAGAGCAGGTACAAGTCTAGGGTATACTGGGATGAGTTCCTCATGCTAATAAATAGTCGCTGCCTCCAAACTGAGGAGGAACTTCCAAAAGTTGATCGATTTTGTTTTCGATGCTATTCAGCTTTCTGAGGATTGTTGGGCGATCGCTATCTAATGAACTCAACAGGTTAGCAATTCCAAGTGTTGCCCGCCGCAGTTCTGCTCGCTCTTCTTGGGCAAGATGTCCTACCTCAATCAATCCTTCGACATCATGAGTAACTTCTGCAATCCTGTCTGTCAATGCTTGAATTGCTCGACTATTCGATTCAACAATATGCTGGAGTTCATAAAATTCCATTGCTAAGTACTCCGATATTGGTCTAAATTTTCCTTGGCTGTGCAAGTAAATATAGAAGTATCTCTTACTAGAATCTATAACAAAACAGACCTCTAAGGTTTTATTTTTCAACTAACAATAAAAATGAGGTTATAAATTATTTTCACAGACTCCAGTAGATAATATCCTGTGGCAAATTTGCAGGTGTAAACACCGATTTAACATCCATCAAAATACCTCCTGACCGCAAACAATTTAGCAATTCATTGTGTTGGATTTGCATGTATTGTTGGTGAATAACGGCGAAGACGATCACATCTAACTCGAAGAATTCATTCCAGTCAGTCAACTCGATACTGTACTCGCGCCTTGCAATTTCGGGATCTGCAATGGGATCGTGAACTATGGGGTCAATGCCAAACTGTTGGAGTTCCTTCACAATATCAGGGACTCGGCTATTCCGCAGATCCTGAACATTTTCCTTAAAGGTTAATCCCAAGATGCCAACACGAGTGTTTTTGAGTGGTTTATCTCCATGAATTGCAAGGAGTTTAATCAAACGCTGAGCTAGATAGATCCCCATATTATCGTTAATCCGGCGTCCGGCAAGAATAACTTCTGAATGGTAACCAACTTCCTCTGCTTTAGCTGTTAGATAGTAAGGATCCACTCCAATGCAGTGTCCCCCGACGAGTCCCGGTTTAAACGGCACAAAATTCCATTTCGTGCTGGCTGCAGCTAAAACGTCAGCCGTACGGATGTTGAGCTTGTCAAAGATGAGTGCTAATTCATTCATTAAAGCAATATTCAAATCTCGCTGAATATTTTCAATAACTTTGGCAGCTTCAGCAACTTTTATTGAAGGCGAGCGGTAAATACCTGCATCGATAATTGTTTCATAAACTGAAGCAACTTGCTCAAGGGTTTCAGGATCTTCTGCCGAGACAACTTTCACAATCTTAAGAAGAGTATGTTCTGGATCACCTGGATTGATGCGTTCTGGGGAATAGGCTAACTTAAAATCTATTCCCTGCCGCAAGCCCGAGACTTGAGCTAATACAGGTCCACAAATTTCTTCTGTTACTCCTGGATAAACAGTAGATTCATAGACAATAACAGATCCTGCTTGGAGAAATTTCCCAATGATTTGCGAAGCACTAATCAGCGGTTTTAAATCGGGACGATGATTCTGGTCTATTGGTGTGGGAGCAGTGACAATAAAGAAGTTAGCTGAGGCTAAATCTGTTGGTTCACCAGTAATTGTCACGACAGTGGTGTTAAAGTCTTCAATAGGCTTTCCTCCATGCGGATCGATACCTTGTTGCAGCAGTTCAACTTTGTTAAGGTCGATATCAAATCCAATCGTGCCGGGAAATTTTTTAGCAAATGCTAACAATAAAGGTAATCCAACATAACCTAAGCCAATAACTGCAATTTGTTTGCTCATAAGTAGATTTGCGGATAAAATTTTATTATTGTTAAAAAAATCACGCCCATACTAGGAACATCTACTACCAAACAACGGCTAGAACCGGAAGTATTGCTTATTCCAACCCTGCAATTTACTACTATTGCTTGTCGTATTCTACCTTACCGTAATCGAGTTTAATTATTCTGTCTGCTACATAAAAATAGCGATCGTCATGGCTAATAACTAGTACTGTTTTCCCCCGCTCTCTTAGTTTCGGTAGCAGTTCAGTATAAAAAATTTCTTTAAATATTGGGTCTTGGTCGGCAGCCCATTCATCAAACAGATAAATGGGTCGGTCTTCTAAATATGCTGTAAGTAAAGCTAGTCGTTTCCGTTGTCCTTGGGAAAGAGAAGTGGTGGAAAGTTGACCATTCTTAACTTTGACTTTATGGTCTAGTTGCAGAAGTTTGAGGTACTCCTGGGCTTGATGATCAAGGAGAGTTTGTTCTAACCCCAAAAGTTTGTCGAACAGATAGAAGTCAGCAAAAACGACCGAGAAATATTGGCGATACCACTCGCGATGGTGTTCGGTAATTAACTCCCCATCTAACCAAATTTCTCCATGTTCAGGAGTGTAGAGTCCGGTGATGAGTTTGGCTAAAGTTGATTTACCACTCCCATTGCCGCCAACGATGAACACCAATTCTTTTGGATAAAACTTAAGATTGACCGGACCTAAGATAAAGTTGTTATCTTCTTGTTCTCGACCGTAGGTATGGGTGACTCCCTTGAATTCTAAACTGTGCCAGTTCGAGTTGATAGCAGGTGGAACTGTGGATACTTCTGACCGACTGGCAAGAGATAAACCCAATGAATCGATCTTCTGCAACGCAACACTAGCTTTACTAAGTTGGGGGAAGTCTTTCACGATGTTTTCCATCGGCAACATCAAGTAGGTGAAGGTCAAAATGCAACCTGCAAGAGTTTCGCGACTGACGACAAGCAGATTGGGAAGGGCAAACATTATAAAACCGATCGCGAAAAAAAGCAGCAGTTTTCCCCAACTTGTACTTATGGAGAATAAAATCTGACCGCGAACGTTGTGACGTCGTAAAGCAGTAGCAGTTGGTTGAAGGTCTTGAGTCAGGAAGGCTTGACGACGTATATAATGCAGCTTGAGTTCCTTAATTCCTTCGGTGATGGTGCGAAAATGTTTAAATAGCTGGTCTTGATCTTCTCGAGCAAGGGTGAAAAGTCTCTGTCCTTTTTTCAACAGCCACTGGTTAGTGCCCATAACCAAGACTAAAAGACAGCATACCATCAGAAGGACTGCCCAAGAGAGCCATGTTAAATAGAGCATACAACCCAAGACAGTGGCAATATCAATGCAAAGAAATGGAATTATATAAACAGCATTGGATACTGCCTGTACATCTTCGGTTAGAGTTGCTAACAGTCGAAAATTCCCGAGACGTTCCAGATGACTCAACTCAGAAGAGAGAATCTGTTGACTCAGTCGCATTCGTAATTGGAAGATTGCGTTCTGAGATAGACGAGTCAGCATGATTTGAGAAACAACACTAGTAATGAGTGCGACTATTACCAGTCCAACAAAACCCCAAGCTATAGATGTGAGGCGTGAAGTAGCAGTGGGACTCGCAGCACTGCCAATTAAAGCAATCAGGCAAGCACTACTCGCGCCACTTAGCAATCCGGTGACGATGGAGATCGCTACCTTCCCCCAAGCAGAACGCAGAAGAAAGTAAATCAGATTCATGAGAGTTGATCCAAAACTATTTAATTCGCGCTTTAAGGGGAGACGAAAAACTTATCAATTCTTATCCCTCTATCATATCATTTTTAATGACTCCTATTCCACGCAAAGAATCTTAATTTAATAAACTGCCAAGGCGCGATCACACGCTCTTGAGAAGAGCAGAAAACATAGATCTGAATTCCCGAATCCTTTTACAGTTATATGTACTGAGAATGACGCATAAAAGTGGCAATCTTGTTTCAGTTATTTTCGCCTAACTTATGTCGTAGTTATAAATCAAGCATTGAGCCGCTCACTATTTACTCTAAGTAAGTAGGTAAAATTAAACATAAAATATACTCTTAATTCGTAGTGAGCGCTTCAGAGCTTAGGGCAAAGGTTTTAACTGCTGAAGCCCTTACTACAAACTTTCATTTATTTACGCTTACCTACTTATCAGCCTACATGACTTGTCAGGTTTAGGTAGAAGAGGAAGGTTTACATAATGGATATCTTGTGGTAAGTGCTAATAGAAGAGTGGCTTAAGTTATGGTGATTGAGTATTAGGAAACACTGACAAGCTTAAGAGCGTCATGAATAATGATAATTTTTGCGTTTGGTTATTTAAAGACTATTAATATAAGTATCGTTGATTTATTGCTATCGCTCCTCTGCCTATCAGCAGTACTGTTTTACATTTATGCAATTTACGCCGCGATCGCCTTTTTCAGTTATAAGTATCCTAATCTAGCCTTTTATCCACCCGTGACGATTCTCAAGCCCATGTGTGGAGTGGACAGAGATACCTACGAAAACTTGGCTTCTTTTTGTCAGCAGAAATACCCGATCTACCAGATTATCTTTAGTATGCGGGATCCGCATGACTCAAGTCTTGCCGTCGTGAAGCAAATTATCAACGACTTTCCTCAACTAGATATTCAATTGGTAGTCAGCGATCGCACGATCGGCACAAACCTGAAAGTCAGCAATCTGGCCAATGCAGTAACTGTCGCCAAATATGATATATTCCTGCTCGCTGATAGTGATATCCGTGTTGGGACAGACTATTTACAACGTGTTGTCCAACCATTACAAGATAAAAGTGTTGGTGTTGTCACCTGTCTGTATCGTTCTTTAGCACAGGGATGGGTGGCTACCCTAGAGGCTGTTGGAACTGCAACCGACTTCCATGCAGGCGTTTTAGTAAGCCATAAACTGGAGGGTATTAAATTCGCCCTTGGTTCGACTATTGTAATTCGTAAAGAAGTACTGGAAGCAATTGGTGGATTTGAAGTGATCGCCGACTATCTTGCTGATGATTTCCAACTTGGCTACCTACCAACCCAAGCTGGCTATAAAGTTGTACTTTCCGATTATGTTGTGGAACATGTACTAGCACCCACCAAACCAGCAGAGGCGATTAAACATCAAATACGCTGGGCGCGTTGTATCCGCGTTTCTCGTCCTTGGGGTTATCTAGGACTCATTTTTACCTATGGTACTGTCAGCAGTCTATTATTTCTGATTGCCACAGGAGGATCTCTTAGAGGCTGGACTATACTAGTGATCACCTGGATGATGCGATTGATAATGGGATGGGTTGTAGGCGTTAAAAGTCTTCGCGATCCATGCAGCCAAAAGTTTTTTTGGCTAGTTCCCATACGGGACATCATCAGCTTTGTCATCTGGTGCTATGGTTGGCTTGGTAAAACGATTGAATGGCGAGGACGGAGATTGAGATTAACTAATGATGGCAAACTTGAAAATAGGGAATGAGGAGTGGGGAGGCAATTCAGGTTTTAATACTCGTACTGCAAGCGCGGAATTAAAAATGGAAAATGAAAAGAGCTTGACTTGCAGGCAATAAACAATTATGAATATAGCGATTCTCAGTTGTATCTCATACATTTTTTCCCTCTCCCCCAGCCCCTCTCCTAATATTGGGAGAGGGGTGTCCACAGCGGGCGGTGTGAGAGCATTCTGTATGTGACTCAAACGATAAATATTATAGTAGCTTTGTTTCCGTGCCTCGTGTATTAGTAAGGAGAGAGGCAGAAAACTTTGGTAGCGATATTAATAGAACTGTTGCGAAAATTGCCAAAGCCTTAGTAGAGATGAACGGCTATTTCTGGAGACGAGAATTTTAAGATGAGGCTTTGAATTGACAAACCACAACAAGACAAAAAGTAGTTCCGTAGCTGTCAAAAGTTTTATTGTTATATTGCTGCTAGTTGTCCTTCAGGCACTAGGAGACGTTTGCGTAAGTCGAGGTATGCGTGAAGTTGGAAAAGTTACATTGCTTGAGCCGGATGATATGCTTATGTTCGGGTTGAGTATCCTAACAAATCCTTGGCTCGATCTCGGCATGTTTCTTCTGCTGATATATTTTCTCTTATACTTAGCTTCGCTTTCATGGATCGATCTTAGCTATTTACTTCCCATGACAACAATAGGATACGGGCTAAATGCTTTATTTGCATGGCTGATGTTGAAAGAGCAAATGACTTCAACTCGATGGCTTGGGACATTATTTATTATGGGCGGTGTCCTCATAGTTGGTATGGGTGGTCATTTGAGAAGCAGGCGGGAGGCACTAGATTCCTCTAAAGAAGGAAGGCATGAACACCCATTATGATTAAACTCATAAAAAAAAGGGTGTAAGCATGAAGATTTGGTTGGCAATTATGACGATGACGCTCACAGACACTAGTAGTTCCTTACTTGTTTCCAAGGCTATGAAGCACACGGGAGAAATTTCCACTCTGCAACCGCGAAAGCTTTTAAGCATTGCAAATCGTGCAGTTAAAAATCCCTTGTTCGTCTCAGGCTTTTTCTTACAGGTTTGCACATTCTTTATATATTTAACAGTATTAAGCTGGGCTGATTTAAGTTTAGTGACTCCAGCAACATCGATTAAGTACTTGATTGGTATTGTCGGTGCAAAATTCTTTCTGAAAGAGAATGTAACAAAAGAACGATGGCTCGGAGCTATTTTGATTGGCTGTGGTGTTACATTGGTTCTACTGTAACGGTTGACAGTAGAGAATCATTAAATATTGATGCATTTAAGAATATCAGGTTTTCAATTTATATGCAGCATTTATTCTCTTCATTTTTACTTTCAGTCTCATATAACGTTGATAACTTTGCTGTAGGCATAGCCTATGGTGTCAAGAAAATAAAAATAGGTATATCGGGTAACTTAATTATTGCCATATTTTCAGCTTCTGGGACATATGGCTCTATGTCTTTAGGAGCAATCTTTAGTAAATTTCTGTCTGCCAATTTAGCCAATTTAATTGGTTGTGGAGCTTTGGTTGCTGTAGGTATCTGGGGTTTATGGGATACATTAAAGACAGAAATACAAAAGAAAAAACGTAAAATAAAATCTTCCCATGAACTTTCTTACAATGCTTTTATAGAGGAACCGGAAAGAGCAGATTTAGATAACTCTCTTTTCATTGATGTTAGAGAATCTATCAGTATAGCCTTAGCTTTAACCATCAATAATTTAGCAGGTGGTATCGGAGCCGGACTTTCAGGATTGGATGTGAATATTACGAGTTTTTTAACCTTTGTATTGAGTTTATTAGCAATTTTATTAGGCTATGCTCTCGGTGAAAAATTCACCTCAAGGATGTCTGGTAAGTGGGCAGGAATTGTATCGGCATTCCTGATTATATCCATTGGAGTATTTGAATACTTTAAATAAGCTCAGTTGCACCTGTACGTAAAAATCCATACAATATAAACAGAAGCGGGATAAAGCTACATTTTCAAAAAGAGCCAGATTTCGCCGTCACAAGCGTGAATTACAATTGGAAAGAATTGTGGCAGCAGGGAACTAAACCCGCTTAGACTATCTTGATGTTAACTGCAGGTTAGCATTTTCTTGTTCCGTTCGTAGTGAGGACTTAAGTCTTTAAATTAGTTATGAGAAGGTAAAGAAGTGATGAAAATATTTACTCCTTATATTGAATACGACCCAGAAACTAAATTATATGTTGGAATTTTTATAGGTATTACTGGTGCCCATACTCAAGCAGAAACATTAGATGAATTGCAATACAATCTCAAAGAAGTCTTAGAACTTTGTTTAGAAGAATCCCGCTCAAACATATAAATTTTCCACCATTTTATAGGAGTACAGTTTATTAAAACTACATGATATACAAGAAAAAATTAATCGAAGTCGCCTTACCTCTGGAAGCAACTAACAAAGAAACAGCACCTTGCGAGTTTAGTTGGTGCCCAGGTGCTAGTCACCTTGGAAATTCAAGTGCAATTACCTGATGGAGTACCAGATCACATAGTCCGCACTGTAAATGAAAATTGTCGGACTTTGAAGTTTAAAACTCACAGTTTTGAGGAAGAGTGACACTCAGATCCCCGACTTCTTAGAGAAGTCAGGGATCTTGTTTGTGACGAAGGTAGTTGATCGCGCAAAGTTTGTGGGGCTTTAGCCCTGAGTTAAGCACTCTTGGTGCTCTTACTACAAACTCCTCAAAGTTAAAGACTACTTGGATTAGGTTTTTGCCAAACCAAGCACATTGCCAATAGAACGACCTAAATTTTGTGGTTCCATTGCATCCATCACAGCAGTGGGTTCATAACCGCAGTGCATCATGCAATCTGTACACTTAGGATTGCCACTCTTGTGACCGTATTGACTCCAATCAGTTTTGTCCAAAAGTTCTTTAAAGGTCGCGTAATGACCTTCGTTCATCAAATAGCAAGGTTTCTGCCAACCGAGAACGCTATAACTAGGACTACCCCAAGGAGTACATTCGTAATCCTTTTCACCTGTCAGAAAATCTAAAAAGAAAGGACTGTGATTGAAGTTCCAATTTTTCTTGCCAGCTTTGAAAGGTGTAAGAATTTCGCGGAAAAGGGCGCGTGTCTGTTCGCGCATGAGAAAACGTTCTTGATCTGGTGCCCATTCGTAGCTGTAACCAGGGGAAACTGTAATACCGTCAGTGTTGAGTGTGCCGAGGAAGTCAAAGAACTCCTGCATTTTGTGTGGATCGACACCGTCAAATATGGTTGTGTTAGTCACAACACGAAAACCTTTGGCTTTAGCAGCGCGAATAGCTTTAACGGCAGTATCGAAAACACCTTTGCGATCAACACACTGATCGTGCCATTCGCGCCACCCATCAAGATGTATGTTAAAAGTCAGATAAGGGGAAGGTTTAAATTTACTCAGGCTTTTTTCTAGTAACAAGCCATTGGTACAGAGGTAAATAATTTTTTTACGTTGCACCAATCCTCGGACAATTTCATCTATTTGGGGATGCAGTAGAGGTTCTCCTCCTGGAATGGAGACAACAGGCGCACCACACTCTTCGACTGCGGCAAAGCACTGTTCTGGAGTTAGATTTTGTACCAGTACTTCTTTGGGATGCTGGATTTTACCACAACCAACACAGGCAAGATTACACCGAAACAGAGGTTCTAACATCAAGACTAAGGGAAAACGTTTCCGCCCAAAAAGACGTTGGGTAACTAGATATTTCCCGACTTCCAAAACTTGTTGTACGTGTATTGCCATCGCTCTTATCACTCCTGTTTTGTTAATTGTTGGTTGTTGGTTGTTAATTGTTAATTGTTGGTTGTTGATTGTTAATTGTTGATTGTTGGTTGTTAAAAATTGTCATTAACTACTAACTACTAACTACTAACTACTAACTCTTAACCATTAACTACTAACTCTTAACCACTAACCACTAGCACTTCCCTTGACATATCCTTGAGTCACAAACCAATCTACAGCATCTTGGAGTGCTATGTTCAAAGGAGATTGTGGGAGACCCAATTCTCTAACTGCCTTTGAAGCATTGTAGTACATAGGTTGCATTGCCATACGCACGCCATCTAAGGGAACGGATGGTGGTTTACCAAGTGGTGCGAGAATTTTTTCATCAACCCAAGCGACGCTTAAAGGTAACCAGGCTGGTACAGCTTGTTGGGGCGCACTGAAACCTGTTATCTGAGCGAGTTGATCGAGTAGTTGCTTGAGAGTTAGGTTTTGGTGTCCCAAAATGTAGCGATCGCCCGACTTTCCCCGTAGTAAAGCCAGTAAATGTCCCCACGCGACATCTCGTACATCAATAAAATTTAATCCAGTATCCATATACACGGGCATTTCTCGGCGCAAAAACCGCAGTATAATATCTCCCCCAGTTGGGGTAGGTTTGATATCCATTGGACCAATGGGAGTACTGGGATTGACCACAACAACCTCTTGACCGGCACCTGCTGCGTGCATAGCTTCTTGTTCACCCAAGAACTTAGACTGCTTGTAGTAACCAATAAGTTCCTCTAAAGGACTTTGATGTGTTTCATCTACGACCAAACCTGCTTTACCTACCCCAATTGCAGCCACCGAACTGGTATAAACAGTACGTTCAATTCCCGCTTTTTGAGCGGATGCCAATACATTGCGCGTACCGAGAACATTATGATGGTAAAGCGCTTCTTGGTCTTTTTGCCAAAGCGAATAATGAGCAGCGACATGAAACAGATACCGACAGCCTACCATCTGCTGCCATAAATCTGGATCATTGAGGTCGCCTGTTACAATTTCAACATCTAATTTTTGCAGGTTTTCCAGTCTGCTGTTGGAACGTACTAGTGCTTTTACTGTGTATCCTTCTTGTACTAGTAACTGTACCAAGTTAGCTCCAACAAAACCCGTACCACCTGTGACGAAAACCCTTATGCCATAAATTTTAACTTGAGTCATTCAATTTTAGATATGAGATTAACCTCTATAAAAGTTAGGATGGCGGGAAAAGTCAGAGTTACTTTACATAAGTTGTAGAGGATTTAAATCGCTTGCGGGGAAATAAATCATCCAAAAGGGTGTAGACAACAGGCACAACAATTAAGCTGAGTACAGTAGAACTTATCAACCCGCCAGCAATAGCTATAGCCATAGGCGATCGCAACTCAGAACCCGCTCCTAAACCCAAAGCAATCGGCACCATCCCCAAGATAGTAGCAGCAGTCGTCATCATGATTGGTCTAAGTCGCACTGGTCCTGCTTTCAAAATAGCGTCTGTGCGGTTCAACCCGATTCTACGTAACTGATTGATATAATCCACAATTAAGATGGCATTTTTATTACTCAGTCCTAGCAAAAAGACAAAGCCAATCAGCGAGATCATGCCAAAGTCGCTTTTCGTAAACAGTAGTGCTAGCATTGCCCCGACTAATGCCAAAGGCAAAGAAATACCAATAGCCACAGGGTCTACCCAACTTTTAAATAGCCCAATCAATACCACAATAATGCACAATGTTGAGAGTAAAAGAGTTGTGCCAAAACTGCTGAAAACTTCTCCACTACGTGCTGAATCTCCTCCTAAATCGAAGGAAATGCCCGGAGGTAGAATTGTCTTAGCTTGAGCTACCAATTTATCAGTGGCATCACCGACAGAGAGATTTTTACCAAGATTGGCTCTAATATACGCTACTCGTTGGTGATTCTGACGCTCTATCTGAAAAATTTGGTTTTGTGCATCAGCTACACCTGTAACTGTGACATCAACGAATCCCGGTAGTTTCTCAATGCGAGCTTTTATTGCTTTGGCCGCTTTACTTAAAGCCTTGATGTCATTTCCTTTAAGCGCGACTTCTAAAGGTTTTTGCTCACCTGTATCGACAAATGAAATATCTTCAACACTTGTCGTGACGCCAGTTTGTGAAGGTAACGACGAACGTAATTGATCTTCAAACTCTGATGTTTTAATTTGGCGATCGCTCTTCAGCTTGACATAAAGTTTACCTTTATTCGGCTCACCCTCACGCGAACCCACCACCGTAAATACCGTTTCCACTGTAGGATATTTTCTTACTGCCGCCTCTAGCTTCTTAGCAACTTGAAGAGAATCATTTAGAGGATTTGGAATTTGGTTCAAAGTTGAGCCAGTCGCTTGCGGGGGTTCCCCCCGTTGTGCGAACTGGCGTGCTTGGGAGCCTGCGGTGGAGGCGGTTGTCTTGCCTTCGGCAAGGAGCTTTCGGGTTTTCCTTCGTGGCAAACTTTCCGAGACGGATGTTATATTTTGAATTGAAGACTGCGAGGAAGACGCGGAAAGTTGTTGCGCTCTATTCCCGGCGTCCCCTTGTCCTCTCCCTTGAAAACTCGGAAGAGGAGCAGTATAAATAATGTTAAACTCGCCACGATCTAATTTAGGAATAAATCCTTTGGGAATCAGCTCGATGAGTGCTATTCCTCCTACAAGGCTAAGCACAGCTAACCCCATAACGATAGCTCGATGACTGAGAGACCAATGCAGCAAATTCTGATAAAAATTAGTAAAGCCCAGCCACAATTTTCCTTCGCGGTGATAATAATGTGAGGGTTTTGGTTTCAGCCAGTAGATAGCTAAAACTGGAGATAAGGTGCGGGCAACCAACAAAGAAGTCAGCATCGCTGCTGCGATGGTGATCCCAAAGGGTTTGAAAAACTGACCGATCGCCCCACCCATAAAACCCACTGGCAGGAAAACTGCTACAGCTGTCAACGTTGCTGCCGTCACTGTCAAACCGATCTCATTCGTAGCTGCAAGGGCTGCTTTTCGGGGACTTTCGCCGTTTTCAACGTGTCGGATGATATTTTCGACATCAACGATCGCATCATCAATAATACTGCCAATCACCAGCGCCAGTGCCAACAGTGTAATTGTCTCCAAATTGAAGCCGTAAATCGCCATGACGATTAAGGTTCCAAAAAGAGAGGTAGGAATCGCCAGTGCGGAAATCAGAGTTGCTTGCCAGTTCAGCAAAAAAGGAAAAATGACAATGACTGACACAACAACAGCTTCAATCAAAGAATCTATCGTCGCCTGGGTGGCGTTGCGGATATACTCAGCTTGAGTTGCAGCTAGCTTTAATTGTACATTGGGCAGAGTAGCCCGCAGTTTTTGCACTTGTTTCTCTACCTGAGAGACAACTTCCAAGGTGTTGGCATTCCCCCGTTTAATCACTTGAAAAGCCAAAGCGTCTTTGCCATTGAATCGGACTAACGTTGCTGCCTGTTGAAGTGCAGCCGTCGGCGTCTTTTGGTTAGCATATGTACTTTGATCGCCCAACAACACAACTTTCAAGACTCCTGGAAGTTTAGCGATCCCAGGCAAAATCTTGTCTTGAGCAAGCTTAGTTAGTTGAGTTAAACTTTGTTTTGGACTTTCAATTGCATAACTAATGGCAGCAGACTCGTTTAAGTTGAGGGGAATAATTTTGAAAGTTGATCCCTTAGTCAAAGTCACCTTGTGAAGTGCTGTTTGGACTTTACGAGTCGATTCTTCCAAGTTAGTGCCGACAGCAAAGGATACACTTACAGCAGTTTCGCCTGGATAGGTAGAGGAATTAATCTCGTCGAGTCCTTCTAGAGAGCGGAGGCGTTGTTCTAGCGGTTTAGTAAGCTTTGTCTCTGTCTCCACAGCACTCGTGAGTGGGGCAGACGCATTCACCACCACCACTGGATAAGTTACGTCTGGAAACAAAGCATACTTGAGGGAACTGAAAGCAAAAATTCCAGCTACCATGACACCAATCCAGAAACAGATCGTCAACCTAGAGTATCGGATCGCTAGTCTAGAAATATTCAGGCGTTCTCGTAGGGATGTTGGGTGATTGGGCTTTACCATCTTAAATTAAGAGGGTCACTCATTTTTGATTGTATGCTCAATGACTAGTCACTAGTTGTATAGAAGTTAAATTGACAGTATTGTTTCAAAAAATGACACACGACATGAAAATTGGCTCTGTTGCTCACAAGGAATTATTCTGCCGAAGTTTTATAGATACTTATCATGATTTCGAGCCAGAGCATCTTCCCTGGCCTAAGCTTGATGATACAGCACTGGCTATTTTACGAGGAATCCCCTTTTGGGAGAAAGCTTTTGATACCGAGCGAGAAGCCGGAGTTCTCGTCAATGCTTACGCAGAAATGGTGAGTGATCCCGTGTTAAAAGAAGCGATCGCCCTCCAAGGTAAAGAAGAATCACGTCATGCCCGACTGATTAAAACACTCATTGAGCGTTATGGTATTGAAGTTGCAGAACGTCCTGCCGTTAAGCTAAAGAGCGATATCGAGCAAGCTTTTACAGTTTTTGGCTTTGAAGAGTGCCTGGATACTTTCTTCGCTTTTGGGTTATTCGATCTGGCGCGTGAAACGGGCATTTTCCCAGAGCAACTATTTACAATCTTCGACCCCATCATAGATGAAGAGGCACGTCATATCGTGTTTTTCGTCAATTGGTTCACTTACATGCAGGCTTCACGAAATCAGGGATTCGTCCCACTCCGCATGACAAAAACCCTCTGGTACTACGGCAAAGCGCTCAGTAATTTAGTCACTGCCTTTAGCGGTAACGATAATAGTGATCTCAGTTTTACTGCTACTGGAGCAAGTTCCTTTACAATGGACTTAACACCAGAGAAATTTCTCAGTGTTTCTCTGGCGGCAAACAAAAGACGGATGAGCAAGTTTGACAAGCGACTGCTACAACCACAACTCATACCTAACATTGCTAGTATTGCCTATAACACCCTTCAATTAATTCCTAAACGCAAACCCCAAGCTGTTGAGAGTCCTAACCTCGGTTAGAATCGACTCCGATCCCCGACAACTTTTACGGATACAGCTGGCGAATAGGGGGTCTAACCCCCCAAGAGAAAACTAGTTTAAGAAAAACATAACGTGAGCTTCTAACGAAAAGCATTCGTTAGAAGCTCACGTTAACATAGCAATAATTGGGTAATGCTCGATCACACTTTTTTGAGCATTACAATTGAGACCAAAGCACAACCTGAGTGTACTTTGGACAGAAGCTGATGATCAAAAACAGCAGATTAATTAAGCACCCCGGACACGTAATCGAGCAAATGAACTAATGCGAGTGCCAGCTTTAGGAACATGGTTTGACCAAGCAAAAAACCGACTTAAATTAATTGCACAAGCAATAGCAACATTTTGTAAATGTGTTTTAGCTATGGCGATCGCACTTCTTTGTTTGATCGTAGTTCTCCGTCAAATCCCATCTACTCTCTCGCCAAGAGACAGTCGCCAGTCACAGGGTTTGATGGCACTCTGTATGTGACTTAAACGCGCACCACTTCATAGATTCAAGTCCCCAAGAGTTTTTTCTCCACGAATGAATACGTTCGCATGCTCCAAGTGCATTCCTCACGGGAGACACAGGCGATTCTCCACGTCGCCGCGTCTTCTTTGTGTCACTAGCCACTTGGTTTAGTACATTTGAACTGTTATCGGCGCTCACGCCGACTTTTAGTCTCCACTCCAGTTTGTTATCTGACAAGCTGATTATTGCGCGATTCCCAACTTTGGTTGACTTTTGTGGGGTTAGACCCCCTATTCGCCAGCTGTATCCGTAAAAGTTGTCGGGGATCTTGTTTCTCAACACAGGTGTAAGATTACCTGTCTTCTTTTTGACCAGGGGGAACCCTGACGCTAGATACCTGCACTGGCTCCGCAACGTGCTGCCCAAGTCTATGCGGTTCATTAGATTAAGTCTTCTTCTAATGGTTCGTGAATATTTATGGCTACTATCTAATTTGCTGTCTTATCCAAATGCGAAAAGCCTGAGTCGTAGCATTTTCTCCATTCTGTTTTGCTTCTTGAATAAATCGGGGAATCTCTTTTACAGCCACTCTGCTAAAGGTAGGACTGGTTTGGACTTCGGTATATCGACCGTCACTAAGTGCGTAAACGCGCAGTATACTTCCATTAAACCGCCAGAATTCAGGAATTCCCATAGCAGCATAAAGAGTTAATTTATTTACAGATGAACGTGAGTATTCAACCTCCAGCACTAAATCTGGGGGTGGATCGGTTGCTAAATCAATATTTTCTTTACCCCTAACAATTGACTCGTTTTGAATGTAGTAACTACTATCTGGCTCCCCTCCTTTCTCCAGATCATCTCGTGTTAAAGTTAATGAGCCAGATCGTCTTTGCTCCAAACCTAACTCTTCACATAACGCCACAATGAAACCTTCAATGATGCGATTTGAGTTTTCATGAGGCATGAGTGGAGTCATAATCTCTACTGTTCCATTGTCATAGGCAAGCCGAAAGTTCCGTTCATTTCCCATCTCAGCCAACATAGTTTTGAAAGTCTGCCAACTTATATTTGGAAGTACAGACCTAGTTTCCGCGAGTGTTGTTATTGTTACCATATTTCATTAATTTTTGTGTCTGACCTGCAACCATTTCAAACAATTCTAGTCTGTCAGGGGGCTGAGTATCAGGCTGTGTGTCGAGGTTTAAGCCGTGCGTCAGGCACTCTACCGTCAGCGATCGCTATCCCCGTCGGCATGAATGTTCTTACGTATTTACACGAGGGATTTGAGAGTAAAAAAGAATTGCCTTCTGGTGTATTGGTCATGGGTCTGTGTGGCAGCTTGACCCCACGCTACACTGTGGGTGATATTCTACTTTATCAAGATTGTATTTATCAGGCAAAGCTTCTCAGTTGCGATCACACTCTCACTGTAGAACTTGCCTCGCGTTTACAAACAGAGTCTTCTTTAGTCACAGCCTTAACAAGCGATCGCGTGATTTGTCATGCTGTAGAAAAACGCCATCTCGCTCAGATTTCAGGGGCTGATGTTGTGGATATGGAAGGCTTTGGTATTCTAGAATTTTGCCGACAATCTGGGGTAGCAGTGGCAATGTTACGAGTTGTAAGTGACGATTGCTACCATGATGTACCAGACTTGACACCAGCACTGAACTCTGATGGTTCGCTTCAGCCTTTGCCCTTGGTGATCGCAATGCTTCGACAACCTATTGCCGCAACTCGACTGATTCGAGGTGCGATGCTTGGACTAAAAATCTTAGAACAAGTGACAACTTCACTTTTTGAATTAAAAATTAAAACTTAAAAATTTGCTGAGCAAAATAATGTGCAGCTTCACAGTTAAAAACTCTTCTGGAATCCTCCTCTCAGCAGAGTAGGGCTATGGCGACAGGAGGAGTTAATATTGCTAGCTAGATAGATATTGTAGTTAAGAATCTTTGCCCAACCAAAATTTCCGAATTTAGATCAAGTAAAAAATATGGCAGACACAAGCATTAAGAAAGTAGACTCTGCTCATTCCCCAAAAGGTCAACTGGGTCAGAAGTATCTGGCATCAGGCAAATCTTTGTCAATGCGCCTTTGGGAAGACGAACAACCAGGTGAACCCAAAGAACCTGCGGCTAGAGAGTATGAAACTGTTGGTTATGTCATTAGTGGTCGAGCTGAGTTACATCTTGAAGGTCAAGTCGTGTTACTAGAAACTGGAAATTCCTGGGTAGTGCCAAAAGGTGCATCCCACACTTACAAAATTTTGGAATCATTCACAGCAGTGGAAGCCACTAGTCCACCTGCGGAAATTCACGGTCGAGATGAGAGTTAATTTATACTATTTTTATCAGCAATGCTCGTCTTACTAAGAGGTTAAAGCAGGTTTTGTGATTGTGATAATACACTATATTATCAGAACAAACAGCAACAAAAGTTTTCCTGGCATACGCAAACTCCGAGAGTAAATCTGTATACCAGGTTATTTACGATTGCTTCCACTTATTAGCGTATGAATCCCCATCCAAACAAAGCTGTAGATGGGGTGCATTCGGAGACTCGACTTTTACATTTTTTTATCGTCAGGAAATATAGCGAGTTCACTTTCTGGATCAAAGAAGTGAATTTTCTCTGTGATCAGAGATAACCACAATTGCTCGCCAAGACGCATAAAGCGGTCTGGGGGAACTCGTACTTGCACTGCACTCATGGCGGTAATGGCTTTTTGAAAACTAGGTTCGACAAATTTGGTAGATAGATAGATATCGTTACCTAGGTTTTCCATTGTTTCTACTTGTACCTGCCAATTTTTGGTTGCAGGCACACTAACCACTAAGTGTTCCGGGCGAATTCCTAAAATTAGAGTTTGCCCATCATATTTTTGTAAGGCAGTTTCCCAAACTTCTGGTAGTGTAAGACGAAAATCTCCATGAGTAATCAATCGCGGAGCATGAAACTCTACTGAAATAAAATTCATTGGCGGGGAACCAATGAATTGAGCAACAAACAGGTTGGCGGGACGGTTGTAAAGTTCCAATGGAGAGGCAACTTGCAGGATTTTACCTTCACAGAGGACAGCGATGCGATCGCCCATTGTCATTGCTTCGGTTTGATCGTGAGTCACGTAAATCGTTGTCGTACCTAGCTGGCGTTGCAGTTTCACTATTTGGGCACGGGTTTCAGTGCGGAGTTTGGCATCTAAGTTAGAAAGCGGTTCATCCATCAGAAAGACTTGGGGATTGCGTGCGATCGCTCTTCCCAGTGCGACTCGTTGCCTTTGACCACCAGATAACTGCTTGGGTAAACGATTTAGTAATGCTTCTATTTGTAAAAGTGAAGAAACATTCCGCACTCGTTCATCCACCGCCCGTTCTTTCTCAGAAATGTAATGTAATCCTTTGGGAAGCGATCTCGTTAGTCCCACAAGTATATTCTCAGCCCAAGCATGGAAAGAGAATGAGTTACCCTTCTGTGTGTCTTCCCCTGTCACTATCTCACCAGATCCCCCTCCTCTGCGACGGAGTCCAAAAGCTATGTTGTCATAAACTGTCATGTGGGGGTAGAGGGCATAATTTTGAAACACCATCGCGATGTCTCGTTGCTTGGGTGGCAAATCATTTAATGGGCGATCATTTATCCAAATATTGCCACCAGTCATGACCTCCAAACCAGCAATTAACCGCAGCAGAGTGCTTTTCCCACAACCCGAAGGTCCTACCAGCACCATAAACTCCCCATCCGCTACCGTTAAGTTGATCCGTCGCAAGACATTCACGCCTTCCCCACGATGGGCAGAAGCAACATCTCCTTTACGAGTAGGAAAACTTTTATAAACGTTTTCTAAAACAACCTGCGCCACGAGTTTTTCAAATAACTGTAATGTTCATTGGTTACCAGTCATTAGTCAAGAGTCAAAACAACGCCGGAAAAATAACTTTGGAACGTTTAGCGCTCATGATACACCGGAATCTTAACGATGGTAGCTCTCTCTTGCCTAATTTGGTACAATTATACTAGTGATGAAAGCTTGCTACACTCAAGCTGATCGCTGTGTGCAGAAAATAACTTGACTTTTTTGCTAAAACAAAATCAAACGTTTAAGTCATTATATTGATTATTTAAGAAAATATTAAGAATTGCTGAAAGGGCAACAAATATTAGCTATTTGTCAACTATTTCGATTAGGACAAATAAAAGCACAAGCGCCAAAGCGCACCGAGAGCTCTCAGCTAAGAAAGGAATCTAGCAAACATTAAGTAAGCTAATCCGAACTCTTACAAGATATACAGGCGCTCTGGCGTGCAAATCAAGTTTTCCAACTCGTTACCCAATTGAGAGGATTCATTATGAACAACTGCATTTTGATGGCCGAAATTATTCAAGAACCGCAACTGCGCTTTACATCGGATAATCTGGAAGTCACTGAAATGCTCGTGCAATTTTCAGCACTGAGAGAGGGTGAAGCACCAGCGACTTTAAAAGTCATTGGCTGGGGCAACATGGCAAAAGAAATTCAGCAAAACTACCATCAAGGCGATCGCGTTCTCCTTGAAGGACGCCTAAGTATGAATACAAAACCGCACCCAGAAGGGTTCAAAGAAAAACGTGCTGAGTTAACTGTGCAAAAGATACACAATCTCGGAACAGGTTTCGAGATTGCACCACCATCAGTTGCAGTTACACAATCAGAACGGGCCACTTCGTCCCAGCAATCCGCGCCCAGTTACGAGTCGCCGCTTCCCACATCTACTAAGGCAAAAAATAACAGCGTCAGCGTTACTCCTCGAAATGAACCTGAGGAACGCATACCTCAAAGCACAAATTTTGAGAAAAGGTCTTATCCGGTAGCAATTGAAGAAAACCCGGATACGGACGACATCCCGTTTTAAGTCGAATTCCTTGAGGAAATTTCACAGTCTTTACAAAGGTTCGTAGATGCGTGGAGAGCTTCCGCAGGCATAGCGTCAATAGCGCAGCTACGAACTTAAAATATCTTTTATACTATAACGCTTTTGGTGTTGTATATCATAGACTCTCGCCCTCACTCCACCCTAACGGGCACCCCTCTCCCAAGTTTGGGAGAGGGGCACCTGGAGAGGACATTCTGTCTGTGACTCAAACGAGATCCACTCTTATTTGAAAGTCAGTAGTAGGCTAAACTAACAAAAATAAATAAGTGAGCGTAAATAAACACAATTTTTCATTGGGGCTGTTAATGGTTAAGAATTAGTTATTATTGAGCTTCACAGCATCTCGACTTTTGTATACATATGTAGGTTTTTTTGTGCCAACCTACATAATATTCAGAACTGCTGTTAAAATCCGAATAATTTTCAAATACAATTGATATCTGATCAATGAATCTTAGTATGGTAGAAGCCGCTTTCCTTCATCTGTGGAGTCAATCTAAAATCCTCACATCCGCATATCTTCCGGACTCAACCGTGGGGTTAATCTCAAAATAACGCCACATGCTTCTAAAATCCACGCATCTAAAATCGAATCACGACTCCCATGAGACAAACTGTCCTAAATGTTAATAATCTACAAGTTGAATTTTCCAGTGATGGCAATATCCTTAAAGCCGTAGATAATATTTCCTTTGAGTTGCAACAAGGAGAAACTTTAGGAATCGTTGGAGAGTCTGGTTCGGGAAAGTCTGTCACATCTTTAGCCGTGATGGGTTTGGTGCAAACTCCAGGTAGGGTAAGTGGTGGTGAAATTTGGTTTCGACCTCAAGAGAATGGCTCACCCATCAATTTGCGAGAGTTACGTGCCGAAGAAGTGCAGCTTTACCGAGGTGGCGACATCGCCATGATTTTTCAAGAACCGATGAGTTCGCTCAATCCAGTTTATACGATTGGGTTTCAGCTCTTAGAAGCTATCCAGCGACATCAGAACGTTTCTGCGGCTGAAGCACGACGAATAGCGATCGCCGGACTGCAAGAAGTCAAACTTCTTCCTAGCGATGAGAGTCTCCGTCAGGAGTATCTTGAAACTTGGAAACAAACTTCTTTTCGTTCATCAACCTCAGACGAGCAAAAGCTGTCACAATTGGTGAACCAACACAAAGAAGCAATGCTTGAACGCTACCCGCATCAACTTTCAGGAGGCCAGTTACAGCGGGTAATGATTGCAATGGCAATTTCGTGCAACCCATTACTATTAATTGCCGACGAACCTACTACAGCGTTAGATGTGACGGTGCAAGCAACAATTATGGAATTGCTGCGAGAATTACAACTGCGCCGGAACATGGCAATGATATTTGTTACCCATGATTTGGGATTAATTGCGGAAATTGCTGACTCTGTAGCAGTGATGTATAAAGGCAAAATTGTCGAACAAGGCTCGTCTGAGCAAATTTTTAATCACCCCCAACATCCATATACGAAAGGTTTGCTAGCTTGCCGCCCGACTCTCAACCGCCGTCCGCAAAAACTGCTAACAGTTGCCGACTACATGAATGTTGAGGAGAAACCAACAGGAGAGTTGGTGATTCAATCCAAACAACCTACAGAACTTCCGGAAGTTACCGCTGAGGCAATAGCACATCGATTGGCTTCTTTAGAACAGCAGCCACCCTTATTACAAGTCAGGGACCTCAAAGTTGGTTTCCCCGTGCGAGGGGTGTTTGGTGGGACAAAACGCTACACTATGGCAGTGAATGGTGTTTCCTTTGAGAGCAAAAAAGGGGAAACTCTAGGATTGGTAGGAGAATCTGGTTGTGGCAAAACAACTTTGGGGAGAACTTTGCTGCGACTCATCAAACCCATGGGCGGTCAAATCTTGTTTGAGGGGCGAGAGATCCTTACCCTGAAGGGACAACAATTGCAGGAGTTACGACGAGAAATGCAAATTGTCTTCCAAAACCCCTTTAGCTCCCTCGATCCTCGTATGAAAATTGGGGATGCAATTATGGAGCCTTTGGTAATACACTCAATTGGGAAGACAAAACAACAACGCCGAGAACGAGTCGCTTATCTTCTAGAACGGGTTGGATTGAATGCTGACGCTATGAACCGTTATGCCCATCAGTTTTCAGGTGGTCAGCGTCAGCGGGTTTGTATTGCCCGTTCCTTGGCATTAAATCCTAAGTTCATCATCTGCGATGAATCAGTGTCAGCGTTGGACGTGTCCGTACAGGCACAGGTGCTGAATCTCTTGAAAGAATTACAAGAGGAGTTTGGGCTGACATACATCTTCATCTCGCATGATTTGAGTGTGGTGAAATTTATGAGCGATCGCATCTTAGTTATGAATCGCGGTCAAATTGTCGAACAAGGAACAGCGGAAAATATCTACCTTTCACCTAAAGAGGAATACACCCGCAAGTTAATTGAGTCGATTCCCACAGGTAGTGCCGAACGAATGCAAAAGCGGCAAGCAAGATAATTCGTAATTAAGTAGATATGCGAAATTCAACACAACTACAAGCAGAAATTGATAAAGCTAGAGTTGCTGGTGAGGCACTGGAAGATACTGAACCAAGAACAATGAAAGTCTGGTATGCGGCTGATACCAATCGGATATTTATTGAGTTAAATACGGAAATTATTATGGGGTTTCCCTGTAGGATGTTGCAGGGATTGAATAATGCCACTCCTGAACAGTTAGCGGATGTAGAAGTTACTCCCTCTGGATACGGACTTCATTGGGAGAGTTTAGACGTAGATTTAGGTGTCCCACAATTAGTCGCCGGTTTATTTGGGACGAAAGCTTGGATGGCTGAATTAGGTCGTCTTGGTGAACCAGCGCCTACGGCGGGAAACCCGCCGTAGGCGACTGGTGTTAGCGTTAGCGAAGCGTTAGCGAGTCTTCTCCCAAAGGGAGACGCTTCGCGAACGAGCGTCAGCGGTAGCGAGGAACGAGCGTCACCCGAAGGGCGGTAAATCCCGGTCGGGAGCTAAAGCACAAGCGTCACGAGATAATTGAAAGCATGGCGGGACCTCGTAAACCTTGCTAATTGCTTACATTCCAATATACCTTCGGTTGAATGTTATTATTATTGCGTTCACCAAAATTTTCCACCAATTACATTAACCGCCTGGAGGAATCAACGTATGGCTAGAAAGATCTCCTTTTCCTGGCGTTGGCTTTGTATTATCCTTTTTTTTACAGTAACTTTTTCCACAATTGTCTCTGCTCAGATAACACAAAATCCGATTCCCGAACCTATTGAAAAGTCCAATATTTCTCTTGCGTTGGCAGAATTAGTGAAAATTCCCGATAGCGGCGGAGATCAACCATCTGCTCAATTGAACTTGCTGGCTGCGGCAGGTGATGGCACCGGGCGGTTATTTGTCAACGATACACGCGGTAAACTCTACCTGATTATTGATAGCAGTGCTAGCGTTTACATGGATTTTCAAAGTTTAGTAGGCGCAGGATTTCGTGGGAGTCAACAGGGATTTTCATACTTTGCCTTTCACCCAGATTTTGCCACCAATGGGCGATTTTACACGGTAGACGCTGAAAATAAAGATACTGGAACACCTGATTTTCCAGTGACGAAGACAATTTTTGACCGAAATAATAATATTATAGAAAGCTCTCACCATGACGTAATTCGCGAATGGACTGCAAGCGATCCTACAGCCAACACTTTTTCTGGCACAGGTCGCGAGATTCTCAGAATCGAACAGCCTTATGGGGATCACAACGTGGGACAATTGGCGTTTAATTCTAACGCCAAACAGGGTGATGCCGATTATGGTCTGCTTTACATTGCTACAGGTGATGGAGGCAGTGATGGCTTTCCTGTAGGCAGGACAGATCATCTTGATAATGCACAAGATTTAAACACACCATTGGGAAAAATTCTCCGCATCGATCCTCTTGGGAGTAATAGTACAAATGGTAAATATGGTATCCCCGGTGATAATCCTTTTGTAAACAATGGCAATGCCAGTACACTAGGTGAAATTTGGGCTTATGGACTGCGTAACCCTCATCGTTTTAGTTGGGATACAGGTGGTGATGGCAAAATGCTGATTGCCGATATCGGTCAAGCTTTTATCGAGGAAGTGAATCTCGGTAAAAAAGGAGCCAATTACGGTTGGCCTGATCGGGAGGGTACCTTCAGTACTGATAGAAACAACGAGAACGTTATTTTTGAATTACCTGCCAACGATGCCGATTTTAATTATACATACCCGGTGGCGCAATACGAGCATAACATACCGCAAAACACTGTAGGATTTTATGGGATTGCGATCGCAGGCGGTTTTGTTTACCGAGGCGCTACAATCCCGGAACTCGTCGGTCAATATGTTTTTGCAGACTTCGCTAATGATGGGCGATTTTTCCATGTCCCTGTCGATAACCTGATTGATGGTGGACAAGCACAGGTGAAAGAACTCAGATTATTTGATGGCGATCGCGAACGAACATTTCTGGAAATTGTTGGCAACCCCAGATCTGAAGCTCGATTTGGGATAGATGAACAAAGAGAACTTTACGTAACATCTAAAAGCGACGGCAAAGTTAGAAAAATAGTCTCCTCTGGAGGAAAATAATTAAAAGTCTGAGATCCCCGACTTCGTAAAAGTTGTCGGGGATCTCATTTTTCCCGATCACTGTGAGCTTAACCCGGAGTTAGGTGCATTCCTTCCTTATTATAATTATGCATATTGAAAAGCTGCATATTCAAAACTTTAGAGGATTGCCTGAAATTATCTTAAATTTTCCTCGTTCCAACTTAGTTGTATTTATTGGGATCAACGGATCTGGAAAGTCATCAGTTCTAGATTGTATAGGGATAATGTTAGCTCAATTTGTGGCTAGACTCCGGAATAGTAAAAAAGTCGAAGTGCGCTTGACAGAAAATGATATAAATATTAATTCTGATTCTACAGTTAATACTATAACAATTGTAAGAGAGGCAAAGAAATTCTCTTGGAAAATGGTTCAAGAACGTATTTATAAACAAAATCAAAGTAATTATGATGAACTGAATAGTTATATTAAAGGTTTGCAAGAACATTCAAAACTTCAACCGCATTCAAGTTTACCAGTAATGGTCTATTATCAGACCCATAGAATGATTTTAAAAAATCCATATAAATTTAATAGCAAGGGTAAGAAGACAAGTAATAAAAACATTAATTATCAGTTTTTAGCTTATGAAAAAGCTTTCTCAATAGGTGTAAATGACTTTCAAGATTTTTTTGATTGGTTTAAAGAAGAGGAAGATTATGAAAATGAAATTAGATTAAGAGAAGCTCCTGAATACAGAAACCCAAAATTGGAGATTATCAGAAAAGCTATTGTAAGTTTTTTACAGATATTCCCAAATGATCATTTTTCGGACTTGCGAGTAGTTAGATCAACAGCAGAAAGGGATGTCAATTTTGGTCAGTTTTCCAGTCAACCTTCATTAACTATTACAAAAAACCATCAAGATTTAAAATTGGAGCAACTTTCTGATGGTGAAAAGATGTTATTGATGTTAGTAACTGACTTGGCAAGGAGATTGGCGATCGCCAACCCAAGTTCTAGTGATGCACTGAAAGGTGAAGGAATAGTTTTAATTGATGAAATAGATTTGCATCTACATCCCCAGTGGCAAAGGACTGTAATTCGCAGCTTGACACAAACCTTTCCCAACTGTCAATTTCTCGTGACTACTCACTCACCACAAGTCTTAAGCGGTGTCAGACGAGAAAATGTATTTATTTTAGAAAATTATGAGATAGTAGAAAATACACCACATACCTATGGTAAAGATAGTAACTCGATTTTATATGAATTAATGAATGTAAAAGAAAGACCAGATGAGGTACAGCAGCAGATAAATCGCTGTTTTAAGTTAATAGATGATGGTTTCCTAGAGTCAGCCAAGTCAGCTTTAAATGAATTATCTAACTTGCTCGGGGAAAATGATACAGAAGTCGTCAGAGCTAATACACTTATTGGTTTTTTAGAAGAGTAAATAGCATGAAGCGTATTATCAAAGGCAAAGAACCTTTATCATTAGTTAAACACCGCCTAAAACCTTTTGCTGATTATGATAATTATTCTAAAAAAGATGAATTACGGGTATCACTACTAACTGAACAAGGACATATTTGCTGCTATTGTATGCAACGTATTAGTGATTCCAGAATGAAAATTGAACATTGGAAATCACAAGATGACTATCCGCAATTACAATTATATTACAATAATTTGATTGGTGCTTGTCAAGGCGGTGAAGGATCGCCAAAGCATTTACAGCATTGTGACACTAGGAAGGGTAATACTGAGATAACTATCAATCCCCTTGATACTATTAAAAATTGCGAAGAATTTATTAAGTTTCTTGGTAATGGACAAATTTATTCAGAAGATTCAGCTATAGATACAGAATTAAATGATATTTTAAATCTCAATACAGAAACTTTGATTAATCATCGTAAAGAGGTTTTAGAGCTAGCAATTAAACAGCTAAGAAGTGAATATTCCAAGGGAAATTGGACAAAAGCGATATTAAATAAAAAAATTCAAGAGTGGGATGATAGACAGAGGGCAGGTAAATATAAACCTTATTGTCAAGTAGTTATTTATTATCTAAAAAAGAAATTATTAAGTTTGCATAATATCCGGTTATAAAAACATAGAGGTATGAGAGTCATGCAAAAATAGTGGTTAACCACATAAATTATGAAGTGCCACTAACCTAGCTTCTTTTAAGCTCTGAGTAAGAGTGCAGCGAGGGAAACTTGAAGGCTAGTAGGCTTGATTCCTTCGTCTGCAATTAAGTTCAAGGTATCAGTATCTTGTACTAGGCTAACAACAAAGGTGGCATCATCAAGTTTTACTTTATCTCCATCTGTGTATTCGCGTAGTAGCTTTTGTAAACCCTTAGTTTCTTTCCAAGTATTTAGTTTTTTGAAAGAATTCCTGACTGTTACTCTATCCAGTTCAGCGGGGAAACTGTCCAATGTATTGACTCGGCGTTGGATACGAGTAATGCGTTCTGAGGTAATATTAATGTTTTCCAGGGTTTCTGACTGTGTTAATTCAGCAGAACGCTGTTGTTTGAGGCTTACCAACTGGTTGTAAAGTTTTTGGAGTTCAAACAAAAGATACTTGGTGGAGAATACATCCCCCGCCTCTGGGGTTTTGAAGGCAGTGGCTATGGCTACCCCGTATCCATCTCGTTCCCCGGTTTGGTCATTCCAGTAAAGAGTTTGTTTGTGTTCTGGAATTGGTTCGCCATTTGGTCCAAAGTATTCCAAAGTGAGCGCCACTAATCCAGTTGGCTCACCTTTTTCACCAGTCCGCCGTCCTAAGGAGATCGGTTCTTATAGTTACGAATACCTTCGTGTGCTTCGTCAATAATTACTAAATCGGGACCTCCGTAGCGATTAAAGTCTGCTAGGAAGTTATTGCCTTTGCGTCCTAGAAGGTTTTTGTTGTATAATTCATAATCACTATTATTAAAGCCTAATTCACCCATTTCTCGTTCCCAGTTGGGAAACAGTTTCTTGGCGGCGATTATGGCAATTTTTGCGCTTACTTTTTGTTCTCGATATAACCGAGTAACAGCTGCGGCTAGCCGTGTTTTACCTAAACCAACGGCATCGGCACAGACGGCTACACCAAAATCCTGCATCACTCGCAAGCAATGTTGAGATCCTGACTTTTGATGTTCAAATAGAGTTTCTTGGTTTACCAGTTGGTCAAGTTGATCGCTGCGTTCCACACGGAACTGGCGCGGGCGCTGTTGAGATAGCCAGTATAAAAAGTCTTCTGGAGTACCGTGCTGAGCTTGGAGAATTATTTCTACGGTCTGGCAAGCGGAAAAGCCCACTTTATTAAACGCTGAATCCCTCTTGCATCTGATACTGGCGTTGGGGTTATCCATCATTTTGACCGTCCTATTCCATACGCTAGCGATCCCACTCTGGCAATCCATCAAAGCGTTGCTCTATTGCTATCTAAGATCTTCTAAGCTCACCTCTGCTTGAGTCAAGCGTGTGCTACCTTGTGTCAAAAAGAAAGGCAGAGGGCAGAGGGTAGAAGGTATAATAAAATACAATAGAGGCTTAAACCCCCATTGATTGAAGACCACCAACCTCCGATATGGTGGGGGCTTGGACCCGATTTGGGCAAGGCAAGATAGAGGTCTTAAAATCGTATAAAAAGTTACATTTTTCCTTCTGCCCTCTGCCCTCTGCCTTCTGCCTTGCAAGGGAGGGCTGGTCAAAAATATTACCGTTGTTAAAACCATCAAAACTTTGGAAAAACTATGAAGCAATCAATCCTTTATGGGTTAATGGGCGATCGCGCCGGACGAGTCGTGCAGGCATTTTGGAATTGGCTTTGGGGTAAACCCATTGAAGCAGGCGGAAAAATTGCGCTAGAAGTGGCGCAAGCATCGCTACAGGAGATGCAACAATCGGTTTCTCAACTGACAAAATCAGTTGCCCAAGCTGTTGCCGCCTATGAACAGGCGAAACAACAGCATGTCAAGAGTCAAGGTGATGCAAAGAGAGCGGAGATGCAAGCCAATCAAGCATTCGCGCAAGGAGATGAAGAGGCTGCTCGACTCGGGATGGCACGCGCAATTCACATCGAAAGGGTATTACCACAATTTGAAACCCAGGTCAAGCAAGCAGAGCAAGCGGTGCAAAGTCTGAAAGACAAGCTGTATCAGGAGCGCCAAAAGTTGGAGTCTTACCAGATACAAATGCAAACGCTCAAATCCCTGAACCAAGTGAACGAGGCTTTAGCGATCATTGCAGATATAAATGGTGAATTAAGGGGGAATTCAATACTGCGCTCGCCTTCCAGGGTGGTCAAGTTGTCGGTGAATACGATCTCGCCAATTCCAGCCACAACCACAACCAAAGTTTAGAAGCAGCCAAACAACGCGGAGCCGAAGTGATTATGCTAGCCAGCAATACGGGTTCCCTTGATCGCGCTCTGCAAGTTGTCCAAGCTAATAACAATCGCTTACCTGTACTGGGTGGCGATGATGTTTACAGCCCCAAAACTCTGGATGTCACCCGTGAGCAAGGGCGCGATATGGTTGTAGCAGTACCCTGGCATATTCTGACAACGGGGTCGCAGGACTTCGCGCAGCGATCTCGCAGGCTCTGGGGCGGCGATGTTAACTGGCGCACAGCAACTGCCTATGATGCCACTCAAGCCCTCGGCGCGGCTTCGCGACAAAATCCCACCCGTGAAGGCATCCAGCTAGTCTTGCATAGTCCATCATTCGTCGCATCGGGAGCCTCTCGCACCGTCTCGTTTCTGCCTTCGGGCGATCGTAATGCTCCAGTGCAATTGGTTAAGGTAGTCCAAGGTGGTCGTTCTACCTACGGTTACGACTTCATCCCCATTCCCTAAACTTCAGATAAAAGTGGTTTTATGGCATAGATTGGCGTAGATATAGCGAAGCTATCACTAGGGGAAAGATTGTCTCAAAAGCTTAACCTATCGTGTCACTTAAAGGAAAAGTTTGCCGTTTACTAAAGCATAAGCTTGCCGGATTATAGCTTGTCAGGCATATTTTTCTGTTCTCGGATGAAAGCGGTATTTAAGATTAATTTTGCCGAAAATTCAAATCATAAATATAAGCTTGCCGTTTGTGTATTAAAATGTGCTGAGTTTTAAGGATTTAACTTTTTTTAACCCCAAATCAAGACCAGTTATTGATTTTGAGGGAAATAAAGTGAGGAGCAACTAGATGACAGTGAACGTCTGAGTCAAACGAAAAGTCTTATGGAGTCAAGGTGGAACTCAAATTTAAAATAGACGAACTACTTAAATTAAGTATAAGTTTGCCGGGGTAGAAATAAAGTAAAAGCCTGCCGTCGCGGCAAAATTATCCTTGCGCTGATACAGCAATCCTAATTGATTTGTAAAAATGAAGGACACAGATCCCCGACTTCTTAGAGGATACAGCTGGCGAATAGGGGGTCTAACCCCCCAAGAGAAAACTAGTTTAAGAAAAACATAACGTGAGCTTCTAACGAAAAGCATTCGTTAGAAGCTCACGTTAACATAGCAATAATTGGGTAATTATAATATAAGGAAGCATCAAATGCGTGTTTTTGACCGATGCACGCGGTTTTCAATATTCGTATTTTATATGTGTTTTTCTGTATTGCTGTTTAGCACTCAGAAAAATACATCCGCTACTGTCATACCACCTCTACGCACGAAAAAGGGGATGGTGGTTTCGGCTCATCTCTTAGCAAGTGACGCGGGAGCTGCAATGTTACGTAAGGGTGGTAATGCTGTTGATGCAGCAGTAGCGACAGCCTTAGTCATTTCTGTGGTGGAGCCTTTTTCAGCAGGAATTGGTGGTGGCGGATTTTTGCTATTACGTTTACAAAATGGCGAAATCAAAGCACTGGATTTTCGCGAACGCGCACCACTCAAAGCGACAAAAAATATGTATTTGGATGCACAAGGCAAGGTGCGTCCCAATGCAAGTGTTAACGGTTATTTGGCAGCGGCGACACCGGGGACAGTGGCTGGATTGTATGAAATTCATCGCCGATATGGAAAGTTGCCTTGGCGGGTTTTGGTTCAGCCAGCGATCGCTCTTGCTCAGAATGGTTTTATTCTTGGTGAAGAACCGACTTGGCGTTCGATAGAGGCTTACAAGGCACGCAAATCGGTGATTCTTAATTATCCGGCAGCAAAAGAAGTTTTCATTCGCAATGGCGAATTGATTCTTCCTGGTGAAAGGCTGGTGCAGCGAGACTTGGCACGGACTTTATCCAAAATTGCCGAGAATCCCCAAAGTTTCTACACCGGAGATATTGTGCAGGCGATCGCCTCTGACATGGCAAAAAATGGTGGTTTAATCACTCTTGAAGATTTGAGATCCTACAAACCCATTTGGCGCACTCCTCTTTGTGGCAATTTCCGCAAAGCGAATATTTGTTCGATGCCGCCTCCTTCATCAGGAGGCGTTCTCCTATTGGAGATTTTAAATATTATTGGGGACACCAATTTAAAATCTTTAGGATACAATCACCCTGACGCGCTACATTTGCTCATAGAAGCAATGAAAATTGCTTACGCTGATCGCTCACAATATTTAGGCGATCCTGATTTCGAGAAAAACCCTGTAGCACAACTTATCAGCCCTGCCTATGCTAAAAAACGCCGTCAAGAAATTAGTATGGATAGGGCTAAACCCTCTAGTGAAGTCAAGCCAGTTGATAAACGCACATTATTGCAGTTTAGTCAAGTTAATCAAGGAGATATGAGGCGCAGACTGGGAGAAGCCGGGACGCGGTTCCAGCATACCCATGTATCAGCGTCACAGTCTCTTCTATCTGCGCGTCCAGTGTATGAATCTCCAGAAACAACACATCTAAATGTTGTCGATGAACAACGTAATGCTGTCAGCCTAACTTTCACAGTGAATCAAGGCTTTGGTTCTGGGGTAGTGACACCAGGAACTGGTATTTTAATGAATGATGAGATGGATGACTTTGCTACAGCGCCTGGAGTGCCGAATGGGTTTGGACTTGTGGGTAACGAGGCAAATGCGATCGCACCGCGCAAAACGCCTCTATCCAGCATGACGCCCACAATTATCACTGAAAACGGACGCCTCAGGATGGTAGTTGGTACACCTGGTGGTAGCACTATCATCACTCAAGTGCTGCAAGTTATTCTGAATGTACTTGAATACAACATGGATGCTGGCGCAGCTGTTTCTGTTCCGCGCATACATCATCAATGGTTACCAGATGAATTAAGAATGGAACTATTCGGTTTGGATGCTCTCACCCTTACTGAATTGCAACGCCGAGGACACAAAATTAAACAGACTGAACCTTGGGGTAATGCGAATGCAATTGTCGTTACACCAGATCTCACCTTAGAAGGAGCAGCAGATCCGCGTGGTGAAGGCGTTGCTAGAAGTGAGGAGTTAGGAGTCAAGAAGGACTAAAGGGAATAGTTTATTTTGCGTATAGATACGCCACAAGCTTCTTTACGACTCCGAACTACTAACTTCCAACTCTAGCGTTGCGTTAGCGAAGCTTACCGGAGGTATCGCTGCGTTTGCATTGGCGCTCTTGATCAAAACCCAGCCTGCTTTCAACAACTTTTGGTAAGTTGCCCAACCTTTGGAACCGCCAGGTATCTGGTAATCTGGGACTGCAAATTGCGGAAAAGCTGTGTAAGGACGCCAAGGTTGATTGGGTGCCGTCTGCAAATGCAAAATTTTTTCCCCACTTTCACCAGCTTTTGATATCCAGCACATTTGTCGATACATTGCAAACTCCTTTCTGTTTTCGTCTAAATGCATATTGACGATATTTTGTCAAGTCATACTTAACATTTAGGGAATAAGACAATCAGAACTCAGAACTGTTCCTATAACAAACATACATAAGGACAATATGCCTATGTGTTTATGTAGTGTGTAAACATTCAACTCTGCGGCTGATAGCTAAATGCCTACTGTCATCTTATCTGTAGTTTACAAAGGTGTATGTGTCTATAACTACTTTTTTATGCGAAAGAAGAATGTGATCGCTGGGAGACAATGTTCCTAATTTCTGCAACTAACTGAGTGTAGGTAGAATCAGACAAAACTAATTCTGCTCCTTGCAAGTTAATTTCATTTGCTAAATCAATCCATGATTTGCATCCACTGTATTCAGTACGATAGGGAATTTCCTGCACAAATGGTAGTTTATAAGTTCGCAGCAGTAAAATATAGAGTGGATGACGCGGTTTCCATTTTAGGCGATCGCTAATAAAATATTCGTTCCAAATATGGAAGGGTAGTAAAGCGTTGACAATTAACTCCTCAGTGACTGGGAAGATATCAGTAATTTCCGCCCAACTACCGATACGAACTGTTTCCGGATGCCAACCTGATGTTACCGGATGCACAAGGTGAGCATATTCGGGTTTAAGTAGAAAAGACTGTTGATGCTCATAAGTTGGGTAGAGCAAAATCTGCTCTTGGGCAACTTGGAAACGTCCACTCCGTTCATGAATACCCCCTTTGCGAAGGAGCATAATTGTTTTACCCGATTCAAGGGCGTTGACGGCAACTGCCCATTCTTTAAGTGCATGAAAAGTATGAGTCAATTCTATTCTGTGTTAGTTGAAAATCTTTTTGGCACTATTGCCCTCACACACTGATTTAATCAGTATTTAACCATCAAACCATCAGCCGTCAGCGATGCTGATTAATTTTGTAGAGTATTATTTCCTAAAAATCTCGTTAAATCGAGTATTGGGCATTTGCTTCCCCACAGTCTACGGGTAGGTTTTAACTTTTTGACTGACTTTGTAATAGTATCATACTCGCACTTAAAAGGGCAATGTGGAGAACTCAGTCACCCACATCCTCATGGGCTTGAGCATCGGGCGTTGCTAGATTTTCGATTTGTTCGATATTGGAAGCTGGGCGTATCAAACCCAAAGACTCAGGGCATCCGGGCATCCAAAATCTAAAATTGATACTGTTCTCTATCTAGTGACAGGTAAAAAAGTATGGAATACCTTGTTAACGTAAGAGTTGCATAATATTAAGAACTTATAAATATGGAAAAGCGCCGCTTAGGTAAATCGGACGTGCAAATCACACCAATCCTGATGGGAACGTGGCAAGCAGGAAAAAAAATGTGGGTGGGAATTGAGGATGCAGACTCGATTAAAGCGATCCGCGCAGCATTTGAAGCTGGAATCACCACAGTTGACACAGCAGAAGTTTACGGTGATGGACACTCAGAGCAGATTGTTGCAGAAGCTTTGTCTGATGTGCGAGACTCTGTGGAGTATGCGACAAAGGTTTTTGCCAATCATTTAAAGTACGAGCAAGTAATTGAGGCGTGTGATCGCTCGTTAAAAAACTTGAAAACAGATCGCATTGAACTTTACCAAATTCATTGGCCCTCTGGTGTGTTCAATACTGAAACTGTGCCGATTGAAGAGACAATGAGCGCTTTAAACCACTTGAAAGAGCAAGGGAAAATTCGAGCGATAGGTGTCTCCAATTTTTCTGGTGTCCAACTTGAAGAAGCAGCTAAGTACGGGCCTATTGATAGTCTACAACCTCCTTATTCATTATTCTGGAGACAGGTAGAAAAAGACGCTGGACCATATTGTATCGAAAACAATATCTCTATCCTTGCCTATTCACCTTTAGCACAGGGATTGTTGACAGGTAAATTTGCTCCCGATCATAAATTCGATCCACAAGATAACCGTGCTAAAAACAAACTCTTTCAGGGAGAAAATTACGAACGCGCCCAACAAGCCTTATCCAAACTGCAACCCATTGCTGATCGCCTTCAGTGTAGCCTTGCTCAATTAGCGCTAGCGTGGTTGATTGCCCAACCCCAATCTCAGGCGATCGCTGGTGCGCGTCACGCTGAACAAGCGACAGCAAACGCACAAGCAGAATCGGTTCAACTTTCGGCTGCCGAAGTTCAAGAAATTGATGCGATCAGGCGGATTGTAACCGATCATCTAGACGATAATGCTGTCATGTGGAATTAATGAGTTAGCAATTAGCCGTTAGCAATAAAAAGGTTGTGCGAATAAGTCAACAAATGACTGATAGCTAATTGCTGATTGCTTGCCTACTTATTGAGAAGTTAAACAACTTGTAAACTTCGGTAAAGAAAGGGTAGCGACAACTCATTTCTTTGATAACTTAATAAGTAGGACACCAAACAAAAACTTTAACCCAAAGAGGGCAAATGACTTAGTGTCCTCCTGTCACGAGCCCAAGTAAATATCAGCATAATGTTTTGAGTGGCACAGCGCCAGAGTTAGAAAGCGAAGCCAAATTCTAAAGCAGAAAAACGCGAAGATGCTGAGTTTACTCGCCGTCATGTCAACCCTAGTTGTTTAGTTTACCTATCTTGTAACGAAATTAACTTCTTGAGCGCTAAGAACTGTAAAAAGCCCGGTCAACCTTTTGACTGGGTTTTGTGGTATTAGCCTTTTTGAACAATTTTGCTAACCTGCGGATTTCAACTGAGTAGGGGCGAACGGCTGTTCGCCCTTACAATGTGGTGTATTATCAATGCTACCTTTTAGTAGAATTCTCATGTTTTCCCATAAAGTGCATCACAAAAATGGAAAAGGCAACATTTGGCGCTGGCTGTTTTTGGGGCGTCGAGGCGGCATTTCGCAAAGTAGAAGGAGTTGTCTCAACTTCAGTGGGCTATATGGGAGGGCATTTTCCCAATCCGTGCTATCTGGATGTGTTATCGAGGATTACAGGTCACGCTGAGGTCGTGCAAGTAGAGTATGATCCACAATACGTGAGTTATGACGACTTGCTGGCAGTGTTTTGGGATATCCACGATCCAACAACGCTTAACCGCCAAGGGCCAGATAGAGGCGAACAGTACAGATCTGTGATCTTTTTCCACAATGCCCAACAGGAAGAAACGGCGAAGCAATCCAAGGCAAAGCTTCAGGCATCCGGCAAATTTGATAAAGATATTGTGACGGAGATTGTGCAGAAGAGTGATTACTTCTTAGCAACAGAAGAACATCAGCAGTATTTTGATAAGAAGCGGCTGAATAAACAAGGTTCAAGGTAGCAATTCTATTTGATTCGTAAGAATTGCCAGATTTTGCTATAGCAATCCGCGTAGGAATTGTCAGAAACTTCTCTTTGGTGGCTATCACTGTCCCCCAATGTCTGGGAGGAGGAATAGTTTCGGTAGTGAGCGAGTGCAAATCAATACCGCTTCTGCCTCCTGACGAATGCCCTCTGCCAATATTTGGTCGCCCGAAGGGTGGGACACGGGACCTAAAGGCGCTGGAAACGGCTATCGCCAGCCCTGAACGGTCGCGCCGCCGAAGAGGCTGCGGTTCACCTCGGACGTAAAGATTGAGTAGGGGTGGGCCGGGAGGAGCGCGCTGCTCTCGTCTAGCGAAAGAAGCTGTTCGGGGGTGAGGCGGATGTCCAGCGAGGCCAGGTTGTCGTGGAGCTGCTCGAGCTTGCTGGTGCCAAGGAGGAGTGAGGTAATGCCGTTATTATCCAAGGTGCCGCCAGACGCCGCCGGCATTGGCCGCGTTGGTTGATGCTCTGTGTATCAAATCGGTCCATGGGCAAACTGCACAGGGAATGTAGCGCCGATTTAAGTCGCACAGAGTAGCGGCAACGAGTATCAAACCTGACTTTAAGTTGTCAGAGATGTAATAAAAAAAAGGTTAAAAGCCTACAGATAATCAATCACAAATATTGTACGGTTTTACAACGTCATGATGGTTACTTGTACTCGTTGTCAACTTTTGTCTACTGAATTCTTATTTAGAGGCGATTTGATCGCCACTTGGTACAAAGTGGATAAAGCTCAACTACAAGCCGTAATACATAAGATAATTTTATCAAGAATTAATTTGTTTTCGCAAAGAACTACAGGTACACTACACTTCGGAAAAGGCATTGAATTGTTCTTCATTAATCCGTCCTGCTTGGTAGAGGGTATCTACAATTTCCGACACAGTTAAAACCGCATGACCCCGATAACCATTTTCCTGTAATTTGTCTTTTACCCCTTTTCCGTGGTCGATCAACACTAAAATGTCATTCACTTTTAAGCCCGCAAATTTTAACTTTTCCGCTCCTTCCATCACACTTTTTCCACTAATGAGAATATCATCCACCACAGCAACGGTTTCACCAGGATGGAAATTACCCTCAATCAACTTCCGAGTTCCGTGGGCTTTAACTTCTTTACGAGGAAAAATCATGGGACAATTAAGACGCAAAGCCAAACCAGTCGCAGTAGGTAAAGAACCGTAGGGAATACCTGCTATCCTATCAAACGTCAGAGTTTTCAAAACATCCTCATAAGCATTGAGAACTAAATTAAAAATTTGGGGATTGGAAATGATTTTGCGTAGATCGATATAATAAGGAAATGTCGCTCCTGACGCTTGGACAAAGTTGCCAAACATAATACAGCCAACATCATAAAGTTGCAAAATCAAATCCTGATAGGGATGCTGATTTAAAAAACAAACATCAGGTATCCATAGAGAACAACCAGAAGCATCGTACGTAATTTCTGTTCTCAGTTGATTAACTTCTGCTTGCAAAGACTGAACTTGTTTTGACAAATCTTCTGCCAACATATCTTGAGGCACAGGAATCAGCAGGTTATCACCATTGACAGTTAAACCTGCTGCTAAAATTTTGCCTAAATTGCCACCTTCTGCCCAGATGCTACGAGCCATGATAATACGCTCGGGCGCAACTGCACGAATACGCGCCAGAATATCTGGCTCTGTCGTTCCCACTTCCAACCCTAATTGTTCTGGAGTTCCCCAATTTTTAGATTCCTTTGCCACTTGTAGATAAAGAGGCAATTCGGTTGTGTTTGTGGGATATTGCTGTAACTTCACCGCAGCAGGATTAGAAGTACAACATAAAACAAACACTGCCTTGCCTGGGTAAACTAAAAAGGGTGCTACCTGATCTTGTCCTGCATAGGGATTCAACGTGATGGCATCGACACCCCAGTCTACAAACACAGTCCGGGCGAGGACAGTACTCGTGTTTAAGTCACTGTATTTGGCATCTAAAATAATCGGAATGTGGGCGGGAATGGTTGCTATAGTTTTATACAAAAGCTCTAAACCCGACGTACCTAGGGCTTGGTAAAAGCCAAGTGTAGGTTTATAGGCACAGACTTTATCAGATGTTTCAGAAATGATAAATTGCAACCAATTCCACAAACTAGCCATGATGTCAGAAGATGCGTAACGACTGGGTATCATCTCTGGATTGGGATCAAGTCCTACAAATAGTAAGCTTTGATTTAGTGCGCTCGCCCCACTCAACTTATCAAAAAAATTCATCTAAAAAATCTCCGATACGTGTGGAAACTGTGTAACTTTAGTTCACAGAGGAAAGACGAACGCTCATTTTAATGAGCGTCAAGCTATGCGCCATGAGTTATAGGTTTGAAATTTGCAGTCACATGTCACAGCATTTTGAGCAAGTCTCTTACCAGTTTTAAGGCTATGCAAACTGATTGTCTTTCTTGTTGGGTCAAACTTAGTAGGCGATTCGGTCCTAAGTGTTCTTTCTTTTGACTTTTTACTTTTTACTTTTGCCTTGTTGTACTAGGTATGTATTTCCCTTCGTGACTGACGAATATAGAGGTCATAGGCTTGGGAGGCACCTTTGGGACGTGACGTATTGCGAGCTACCACGCTCAATTCGTTCAGTTTGGGTTGTTAACCCGTACACTAGACACCGATTTAACTAAATTTAGAAGATGGTCAATCTTCCTCTTTCAAGCCCCTAGCTTATAGCTAGGGGTTGGTGACAATTAGCATTTAGCATTTAGCATTTAGCGATTAGCGGTAATTAGGTAACAGCTAATCGCTATTACCTAAAAGCTAGCATGTTTTCTGATATCGGCATAGTGTTTTGCTTTTGAATTCATTTCAATGACAAACTCCGTGCCTTGACCTATCCTAGAGTTACATTTCAACTTTCCTTGATGTTTTTCTACAATAATTTTCTCGCTAATTGATAGCCCTATCCCCTTTCTTCCATCTTGTTTAGTAGTGAAAAATGGTTCAAATATATGTCTCTGAACGTGAGGGAGAATACCTTTGCCATTGTCAGAAATGCGAATCACGACTTTGTGTTTTTTTGATTCTCTTTCCACACTTTTTTGAGATTCATTATTGCCTACTAAGGACAAATGTCTACTGATGATTTCTGTACGAATTAAAATTTGAGGATTAAAAGAGTGTTCCAGTTTCATCCTTTCTTCTAAAGCATCAATAGCATTAGTCAAGATGTTCATAAATACCTGATTTATCTCTCCCGGATAACACTCTACTAATGGCAAATTCCCGAACTCTTTAATTACCTGAATTCCCGGTCTATCTAACCGTTCTTTTAAGCGATTCTGTAAAATCCTGACAACACTGTTAAGTCCCTCATGCATGTCGAATTTTTTTATCTGATTATCGTCAAAACGTGAGAAATTATGTAAGGCAAGAACAATTTCTTTGATGTGTTCAAACCCAGATTGCATTGACCAAAGCAATTTCAGGAAGTCGGTTTTCATGAAATCTATATCGAGGCGTTGAAGTCCAGAGGACTTGACTAACTCAGATGTGGGATAACGATGCTGATAAAGTTCGATTAACTGAATTAATTCTTCTGCGTATTGATTTGCCGGATGTAGAGTGCCGTGAATAAAGTTAAGGGGATTATTAATTTCGTGAACCATATCAGCCACAAGTTGACCGAGGTTAGCCATTTTCTCATTTTGGAACAACTGCTCTTGAACAAATTTCAGTTCGGAGAGGGTATTCTCGCTCTGGTGTGATTTTTCATGAGATATAGCTTCGGCAAATTGCCTTGATGCCACTTCTATTTGAACTCGTTCAAATAATTTGCTTTGCTTGATGGCGATCGCAATTTGGAGACTGATTTGTTTGAGACATTCTATCTCCCAATCTTGCCACAAAAGACAATTGCGCTCATCATGAACAATCAGTAGTCCCCATAAAGGATTTTGGATTTCGGATTGGGAATTTTGGATTGAATCAGAAACTTCACTCCTATCTTCTTTTAAAACGATAGGAATAGCTAAACTCGCTTTTACCCCATCCTCTCTAGATGTGTGAGAAGCATTTGGAATATTTTCCTCAATTTCTTGTGTAACTTTATAGTGGCACCAGTTTAAATCTTTATTGGCGATGGAAACAAGTGATGTCAAACCCTCTGCCACTGACTCAAAAGCCACTGCTCCATCACCCTGAGAGTCAAAACTGAAAATTATAGCGCGATCAGTTTGTAAAAACTGCCGTACATCCTCGACGACAGTTTGTAATATTGTCTCCAGTCGAGAACAAGAGTGAATGCGCTTAAGAGTAGATGACAAAAGTCTATCCCGCTTTGCTTGCTGCGGTGTAATTGGTGTAAATTTGTCATTTTTTAGATCCTTGTGAGTTTCCATCATTTGCACTGGCCTCCCGGATTCATCCCACTCTGTTGTTGTTTGGATGCTTTGTGGTGTTTGAGCTTCCAACTGATGGGTAACTGGTTCTTTAATATGCATAGCTGCTGGTATTGTAAGAAAGATGTCCTATGCTTCTCTCTCTTGAAGCTGTCTTAGCACCCTGGGGATTCAACAAAGTAGAACGTGCTGAGTTCACAACTTTTGAACTCGTAGCAAGTAAAGGTTAGCGACGAGGCAAGGTTTGCAATTTTGTTTGCCTTGCAGCTTAAATATGGCGATATCACTAATTTGGATTGAACTTGGAGATACGTAAACAGAATAATGTAACTTGTCTTCCGACTGTTAAAGTCATTTTCTCAAAAAAAATGGCTACGTTTTGTCTGTCTACCATCTAAATATATCTAGAACAAAGTATATAAAATTACTCAAAGCTGGTAAAAAAACTCGTAAAAGCCTGTTTCATAAAAGCTGTGAGTTTATGACCAGATATAAACACATGATTTCCGGAAATTGTCAATAGCGTTTTGTAGCTTGTTTTGTTAAAGCTATCTCTTACCTAGACAACGGAGGCTACAGTATAATCAATTCTCACAACCTAAACTTTTTTACAAAGAGCGCTTTCCTAGAAAAATTTTTAAAAATAGAGTTGATAACTAATGACGATAGATGAAGTCGTACTGCTACTGAAAGCAAGCCTTCTCACTACTTTGACTCCTTTACAAGAGATAGTCTTACGCTCTTCATGGGATGGAAAAACTTACACCAGTATAGCACATGAAGCCCACTACGGAGAAGAGCGAGTTAGGAAAGTAGCTTCTCATTTATGGCAAATGCTCAGTGACTTTTGGCAAGAACCGATTAACAAATCCAACTTCCGCGCCTGTATTGAACCTCGTCGTTCTACCAAAACGCAGCAGCAGTTAATTAAGGAATTTAACCATACAGCCACCGCCATATCCTTAGAATTTCCTAACGGTCCAGTATCCGTTAACTCTAGATTCTACATTAAGCGTCCACCAACTGAGGAACTTGCTTGTACAGAAATCGCCACACCAGGAAGTGTGATCTGCATTAAAGCTCCTAGGAAAATGGGGAAAAGCTCCTTAATTCTACGGATTCTTACTCACGCAACAACTTTGGGTTACAGCACTGTGAGTCTAGATTTTCAGCAAGCAGACAAAGCAATATTCGCCAATCTTGATAAGTTTTTGCGGTGGTTTTGTGCAAATCTCAGTCGTGAGTTAGGGTTAGAAGCAAAACTCAATGATTATTGGGATGAGGAGATGGGCAGTAAAGTAAGCTGCTCTCTGTATTTTCAAATGTATTTACTTCCGGCTTTGTCTAGTCCTCTAGTCATAGCATTGAACGAAGTTGATTGGGTATTTGAATATCCAGAAATTGCCGGAGACTTTCTACCACTGCTGCGCTCCTGGTACGAACAAGCTAAACGTGTGGAAATTTGGCAAAAACTTCGCCTTGTTCTTGGTTACTCAACATCCATTCTGACTCCCCTAAGACTGACTCAATCTCCATTTAACATCGGTTTGCCAATCAAGTTACCACCATTTACTAAAGAACAAGTGGAAGATTTGGCACAACGTCACGGACTGGATTGGACAGATGGTAACGAGCTTGAGAGGTTGATGGCAATGGTGGGAGGACATCCTTATCTGGTTAGACTAGCTTTGTATCACCTTGTGGGTAAGGGGGGATTAGAACGGGATCTGGGGCAGCTCTTGGAACAAGCACCAACGGAAACAGGAATCTATAACGAGCATTTAAGACAGTCTTTATTAGCACTGATCGAGGAAAGAGAACTGGAAGCTGCTTTCTATGAAGTGATCGCCGCTCCCATGAGCGTGAAATTAGAGCCAGTACTGGCATATAAATTGCAAAATATGGGGTTGATTAACCTGGAGGGAGATCGCGCTTACCCTGCTTGCGAGTTATATCGTCTCTATTTTAGAGAGCAACTTAACACAAGGAGGCAGTTAGAGAATGCGAAGCAGGAACAAATAGAGAAAGAAAGCCAATTGCACCTCCTCTCCAGCTTGGACAAACTGACTCAGTTAGCAAATCGTCGCTACTTTAACACCTACCTGCAGATGGAGTGGCAACGCTCGGCTCGCGATCACTCTTTCTTCTCGCTAATTCTATGTAATATTGACAATTTCAATATTTACAATAAAATGTACGGAATCACAGCAGGAGATGATTGTTTGCGGCAAATCGCTTATGCTATCCGTAACTGCGTAAGACGCTTACTCAGTAATAGCAACTTTTCCTATGCTAGTTCCTTCAAAAGCACAACCCAAACTACAGATTATAAATATGAGCTAAGCTCGGTGTTAGCATCTCGTTACAGTAGTGAAGAATTTGCTATTCTTACCCAAGGAGATGGTGCTACTGCTGTACATATCGCTGAAAAGATCCGAGAGCAAATCAAAGCCTTAGCAATTCCTTTTGAATATCCTGGTAGCAGCGGTCTTATGAATAATGTTTTAACTGTTAGTTTAGGCGTTGCTAGTATGATTTCTGAAAACGAAAAAGAGCCATCAACTTTAGTCGTGGCTGCTGAAAAAGCCCTGTCTCAAGCAAAAAGAAAAGGACGCGATTGCGTCATACTCAATTAAACTGTATTTGCATTTATGAAGATAGTCATACAACATTCCTACATAATTTGTAAAATGCTGGCTAATGGAAGATTCGCTAATAGCTGAGGCAAGCGAAGGTCGATAATTTTCGGTACAATGTGGAGAGGCGATCGCGCTATTTGTAAATCCAGTTAAAAACAACTGATTCATCAAATTTAGTTTGATGAATCATTAAATAACTCAAAACTGTTGCCGCCGATTGCTCAAAAGTTCCCAGAATTTTTTGAGTTGATGGAAATTGCAAAAAAGCGTTGGAAAATTCTTACGGGTATCGGTGCTGCTACACTTACATTGCTAGCAGGTGCAGGATACTGGTATGTCTTCATTGCGGGAGCACCCCAGTTAGATCCACCACCAACAAATGTTGCTGGCAGTGAAATGACGTTTATGCTTGAAACTTTTAACAGCAAGGCAATGGGTGAGGTGCGGCGATATGGTGTCATTCTACCTCCCGATTACAATCACAATTCGAGCAAACGCTACCCCGTTATTTTTCTTTTGCATGGTGGACACGATGATGCACGCGCTTGGGTAGACAAAATTGGCATTATTCCGGTATTAGTTCAACTCTACAAAAGTGGGAAATTACCGCCATCTATTGTGATTACACCAGATGGTAATGATAAACGTGGTTCCAGTCCTTTTTGGGACCCTGATTATTATGATGGACCTCACGGACAACTTAGTACCTTAATTGGTGAAGAGTTAGTAACTGTCGTGAAAACACGCTATCGTACGTTGAATAAACCAGAATTTTGGGCAATGGGTGGACTCTCATCTGGTGCTTGGGGGGCTTTCAATATAGGGCTACGTCATCTCAATAACTTTAATGTTTTTTTCAGTCAGATCGGTTATTTTACTGATGATAGCGGACCCCAAAATAGTCCCCAAGTCTTTGTACAACAAATTCCCCCAAAACAACGTCAGGCCATACGTATTTATCTAGATGCAGGACTTAATGATTTAGTTGGTGGCGAATTTCTCAATTCCAGCGAACGCTTCCATCAAACATTGAATAAACTGGGTATAAAAAACGTCTTTTATACGTATCCGGGCGGTCATGGGTTGTCTGGTCCCAACTATGGCTGGAATTACGACCACAAACATGCTGTAGATTCTCTCTCATATGTAGGTAAGCAGTTTAAAGAAGCAATGCAGCAGATCGATTCGGAGAAATTCAAAATTCCAAACTCAAAAAAACCCTTATAAATGAGACTTAAAAGTGAGGTAAGGTACGTTATTGTACAGAATAATGCACCTTACCTCGATCTTTATATAGACTTAATGAAGGACTTGACGTGAAGTAAGTATTCTTAAGAAAATAGTGATAGCTGTTTTTAGCTCATGTGTAAAAAGAGAAGCATATCGTAAGTAGTGTAGGAAAATCCGCTATACCATTTCACGCTTGTTCCCGCTCCAACTCACTCCCTCTGCTTGCCTATATGCAGCTAAAACGCCTCACAAAATATGGCTTACCGCTCTTAGGACTGTTACTTTTCAGCCTCTCTGTATGGGCTATTAATAAACAACTGAAGCACTATACCATCCCAGAAATTTGGCATAGTCTTAAGATTGCTCCTATTAATAGTTTACTGCTAGCACTGACATTTACAATCCTCAATTACTTAGTCTTAACTACATATGATGTTTTAGCTTGCGGATACATTCGCCATCCTTTACCCTATCCAAAAATTGCTCTAACTGCGTTTACAAGCGCCGCAATTAGTAATACAGTTGGCTTCGCTTTGTTTACTGGAAGCGCTATTCGCTGTCGCTTATATGTACTTTGGGGCTTAACACCTGTTGAAATTGCCCAGATCATCGCCTTTACCAACTTAACCTTTTGGCTGGGACTAAGTGTAGTTGGTGGGGTCTTATTTTTAGTTGAGCCTCTAGCAATTCCCAAATTCTTCCATTTGCCTTTCACTTCAGTGCATCCAATTGGAATCATTTTGCTAGCACTGAGTTGCGCTTATCTGTTAGCAAGTTTAGGGCTAAAGCGATCGCTGCGGATAGGTCGTTGGTCTTTTTCCATACCTTCTTTTGATGTTGCTGTCCTACAGATTATCCTTTCTTCTATTGATTGGAGCATTGCTGTTGCAGCACTTTACGTCTTGCTACCATTATCCGCTAATTTATCATACTCAACCTTTTTCAGTATTTATCTACTCGGTCAAATTGCAGGACTCGTCAGTTACATTCCAGGTGGGTTAGGCGTGTTTGAGACAGTTTTACTGTTTCTCCTCTCGCAAACAATTCCTACGACTCAGATATTTATCGCCCTAATCCTCTACCGAGTTATCTACTATTTTATACCTTTAGGAATTGCTGCTTTATTACTCGGGATACATGAAATCCAACAGCGTAAGTTAACTGTCTCGCCGCTTCACCCTAAGTCAAAAGTGAAAAGTTGATTGAAGTCGTATTGAGGACTAAAGTCGTGATCTTTTTAATCCAAAAGACATATCCAGAAAGGATATGGAGGGTAGATGCGTAACCTAGCAACTTTCCCTAAAATATAAAATCATCATATTTTCGTCACCTAACGCACTATTTAAGTTGTCTGCACTCGTAATCCAAAGTAAGTGAGAACTAACTCAGTTGAACCGTTGTTAACAACTTCGTGAACCTCTCCTCGTTCTACCGCTACGCAATTTCCTGGTAAAAGAGGGTATTCTTTGCTGTCAATATGAATAACACCAGAACCAGACTCGACAAAGAAAACCTCACACATATCTTGATGAGCATGTGCTGCTGCAGTTTGTCCGGGGGCAAAACGTGCTTGAGAAAAGTTGGTGAGGTGAGGTAGATCACCCAAACGTAACATCACCTTTTTCTTAATCTCGGGGTTGTGAGAAACTGCTTCTTCAGGCAAATCGTTCAGAGAAATGAGTTTCATCCTGGTCGCAAATCGTTAGATATCTCCACAATACCTTTATATCCATCAATCCGTACCTTCTGACCATCTTGTAAAAGCCATGTAGCATTCCTAACATCTGTAATAGCAGGAATACCATACTCCCGAGCTAGAATTGCACCATGAGAAAGCCGTCCACCAACCTCTGAAATAAATCCTCCCGCTCTCATCAGGAAGGAAACCAAACTAATATCTGTATAAGGTACTACCAAAATGGTTTCTCGATCAATTTCTGGCAGAGCTTGTAAGTTTCGCCACACCTTTACCCGTCCTTCCACTTGACCGGGACTGGCGGGAATTCCTTGCAACATTTGATCGGGATAGAGGCTAGCAGTTCGCAAAGGTACTGTAAGAGAATTATTGCCATAGACTATTGGGGGTACTGGATTTTGCTGAGTATCTTTTGCTTTTTGCGATCGCCTCAGTTGTACTAAATCCTGCAAATGTTCTACAAACTCAGGCTCAAAACCTTCAACAAGACGCCGGACTTCATCCAACTCTAGAAAAAATATATCCCCAGGATGCTCAAGTAAGCCCGATTTTAACCAAACTTGCTCCAACGCCACAAAACACCAACGCAATTCAGCCTGGAATTTAGAATAAACCTCCGTAACCCGCCCTTGGAGATTCACACGTCTTTGTACAAATCCGACATTCCATCTTCCTTTGGTCTTTTTGTCTGTGGATGGTTCTCCTTGTATGAACTGTACAAACAACTGCTTGATTGCCTCTGGTTCTTCCTTCCAAGTCGGAACAGCAAGATCGCCCTCACTTAAATAAGCGTAACGGTGAAGCAATTTATCCAACTTTGTGAGAATTTCTTGACCCTGTGGTGTTTGTGCCAACTTTTCAAAGACTTGATCAGCAGTTGCCAGATCGGGTAGAACTTGCTGAGCAGTTACGGCTAAATCTTGAAGCGATCGCACTACTGCCACTTCTGGTGTCAAATGGCGATCAACTTCCCAGAAAGTAACATGAAAAATTTTTTGTCGTAACTTCACACTCAAGGAAGCCAGAATATTATAGTAAGTCGCTTTCAGGAGTAACTTTCGGATAAAGTCTATCCTTGCTAACAACGAAGCGGGCTCTAAATCATCAACTAATTCTTGAGTGAACTGAGATAAGGCTGGAACAAACCGCCTGTGATAATCCCAGTTGAAGTCCGTTGCCAAACAAAATTCTCGCCCTACTAACCGTAGCATTCCTGGCAAATTCTGCAAAATTGTCTTCAAGGGTGGCTTCGCCAACTTACCTCCCTTAGTTAAAAAATTCAAACTTTCGGCTGGCAAACCCAGGCGGCAAAAAATTTCCCATAGTAGAGTGGCATTAAAGTAGACTCTTGAATAGTGCAACGTCGCTATTTGGTTGAAATCTAGCCCAACAGCACGTTCACCCAGTACCAAAGCAAAAATTCCTCCCCAAACACCATTAGTTGATGGTCGATTGATTGACCATGTGAGGGGATGAATTAATTGGGAGAAAGTTTCTGCCGCAATTTTACGTGTCCATATAGGTAATAGGGTGCTGATGGGTCTAACTTGCAAAACCCAAAGAGTTTGACCATCGTAACTCCACTCAATATCTTGAGGAATGCCGTGGTAACGTTCTTCTAAATGACGAGCTAAATATGCAACTTGCTTGATTAATGCTGGTGGCACTCGTCCCTCGCCCTCCAATTGCACACCCTGAAAATCTTCCGTCTCGACAACAAAAGCACGATATTGCTCTGGTGTCACATGTCCAGAAACGACTTGAGTCGCTTTTCCGGGTAAGGCTTCAATGATGATTGTATCCCCTTGCTTGGTCATGGGGTCGCGAGTAAAGGCAACTCCAAAAAAGACACTTTGGACTTGTTGTTGAATCAGTACACCCATTCTCTGTTCATTGAGGTTGCGATCGCGTCGATACTGTACTGCGGTTGGATTGTTGTATGAAGCTTGGACTCTGGCGATTGCTTGTTGCAATCCGTGTTTAGTAGTCACGTGCAAAATTGTCTCGTACTGCCCTGCGGCAGAAGCATGTTCTGTATCTTCTCCAATCGCGGAAGAACGCACCACAAGTGGGGATAACTTTGATGGTTGTAGAAATTCTATCAATGGTGCGGGGTCATCGTATGGGGCAAGAACCCATCCCTTGGGTACTGAATAACCCCATCGCTTCACTTCTGATAATCGAGCTGCTTTGTGTCCAATCAGCGCCGCATCCAAATCCTCATCAAGCGAGAGAATATCTTGGTTGCTGCGAAGAAATTGAAATACCCCTGCAGATGTTTGTACCTCTTTAACTGAGAGATTCAGATCTTTGGGCATGTTTTTGTAAATCCAGCCCAGCAGCGCTGCTAAAGTAAGAGCCGCCAAGATTTTGGATGGATCTTCGATGTGTAAAAGAGCCACAATTAAGGGAAATAGAATCAAAACTCCAAATTTTGCCAACTGTCTGGAGCGCAGAATGGTAAAACTGGCACCAGTCAGCAAAAATACAAATACCGATGCTAGTGGATCGTGTACGCTAAATCCCCAAATGACACTTGTCGTACCAGTTCCTTTGCCTGTCGAGTATCGACCAATGACTACGGCTATTAGGGCAATCAGTTCCCAAGCCGATCCATATCCAAAAAAAGCACGGGCTAGTAAGACTGCGGCAATGCCTTTAAAAGCTTCAGAAAAAACTGCCAAAATTCCTACTAGTGTGCCACCTTGGTAGAAAGCCGCTGATACGCTGATGCTATCAGTATATAAATGTGCTAATTGCCGCTTATTTAGAAGCTGAGACATCCACGTAATCAGCGGTAATGCTCCTAATAGAGGACACACAATAAAAATAACTAAGATACCCCAGAATTGAAACATTTGCGATTCTTCATCAATCAAATGAAGGGTTTAGAACGTTGTACTTAGCTAATGTACACGCTACTTACAATTTTGACGGTTAAGGAAGTTAGAAAATAAAAATTTATGTCTTTCGATATACTTGACATACTTACTCGTATAGAATAGAACTTCCCAAGGACTCTTTTCTCCAAAACAGTTTAGGGAGTTAAATGTAACGTTTCTTACCTGAGTTCGTGTGAGCCTTTAAAAAGGCGGAGTTATATGGATGTCAGGAATTTAAAACCATAGCAGTTCTCATTTGGCTCTAGAAATAAATGTAGAGACGTTACATGTAACGTCTCTACATTGCAAGCAGAGCGAGCGCTATATTGGCTTTAATGTTCCATTGAAACGGACACTTCAAATGTCTAATGTCTTCTTAGTTGACGACATAAGCTGCTTTCAGCGCCCAAATAATCAGCACCATAATCGAGCCTAAGATCAGCACGGTAGAGATGGTGACGGCTTTGGGAGAATCAGCACCCTGAAATTTCATGATTCCTCGGTTTAAATCGGACATAGCTCAATCGTCCTCCTTAGTCACGGTGTTAATTTTCCGTTTCGATTGTAGTCCTTTCATCCCCTGACGATACAAAATTTATTATGTTATTTTGTTTAAGCTTTCAAACACATGCAGTTTATCCATGAAGCCATCTACAAAAAAAGCTTTAAATAGCGCTGACGTCGCGTTGCTACGAATAGTTGATGAGTTGTATTGGTACGTACTCGTCTTAGCGCGGTCTTAGATGCTCTGGTACGTAGCAGGAATGAAATAGCAGTAGAAACAATGTTTAAGTATACGCTATCGCGTATATTGTGTGAGGAGATTGCATGGTGGCAGTTATACTGGTAACAAGTATAGCGATTGTTGTCGGATTATGTGCGGCAATAGAGATAGGACTGCGTACAATTGGTTTTGGTAAACCGCTCATTTACATTGCTGATGAGCAAATTGGTTATATGTTAGCCCCTAATCAGTCTACTCGTCGTTTCGGTAATCGCATAGCAATTAATCAATATTCAATGCGAAGTGATCCGATACAGAAGACGCTTTTACCCTCTACGCTTCGGGTACTCCTTTTAGGAGATTCAATCGCGAACGGCGGTTGGTGGACCGATCAAGCGTGGACAATTTCCAGTTTGATGAGCAGATCCTTAACACCAGTTGTTAGTCAGTACTTTACGAAAGTGGAGGTGTTAAATGCTTCAGCTAATTCATGGGGACCGAGAAATGAATTAGCTTATTTACAGCAATTTGGTAATTTTCATTCCCAAGTCGTCGTGTTGTTGATTAATACCGATGATTTGTTTGCGCCGGCTCCCACTTCTTTACCAGTAGGACGCGATCGCAACTATCCAGATCGTCAACCTGCTATGGCATTGGTGGAAGCCTTCAACCGTTATATATCCAAGCCAAATCCAATACCAGAAATGAAAGCAGTTTATGATGAAGCAGGCGATCGCGTTGGTTTTAATCTGGAAGCAATTAGTAAAATTCAAGCACTAACACATCAAGCTAACAGTCAATTTCTCCTGGTTATGACTCCCTTACTGCGAGAAATTGGCGAACCAGGATCTCGGGATTATGAAATGAAAGCACGTCAGCGTCTGAGTGAATTTTGTCAAGAACAAAAAATTTCGTATATAGATTTTTTACCAGTATTTAACTCAAATTCTGACCCCAAAGCTTTGTATCAAGACCACATCCACCTTAACTTGCAAGGTAATCAGCTTGTGAGTCAGGCGATCAAGCGCTCAGTTCTAGAGCTATTACTATTAAAATAAAAAGCACTCCCGCGACTCGCTTGGGCATCGCCCATGAATATATCGTCAGCGACGAGCATCATAAACTACCTTAGTGTTAACACTTGCTGAGGTCTATCTACAACTAAGTGCCTAGTTTCCAGCCATTGCAAACCTAATAAAACTTCGGGAATTCCTGCACTTGCATGAACTGGGACAATGTACTCTTGATCTTTTAGCAGTACCTAAAATCATATTTTGCCGCAGGCACCTGTCTCATTCAGCCTAAAAGTACCTAGCATCCCACGAACATGCTTCTGTCGAGCTTTTTGAATTGCAACTTCTTCGTTAGTATCAATGAAATAATCGCCACTATTTGGTTCAATGATAATGAACCTGTTGTAATGCTCATCGATCAGTTCAGGGCGGACTCGCTCAAAAATTACATAACAAAGCTGGTAAAACGCATCTCGTTCAGCTTGACGTCTTGCTAGCTCCTCTGGAGGTATTATGTATTCTGGAAATATTCTGCCCCGATGTGGGGTGGAAATAGAATGAAGTTGAGTCATGATTTTTTGAGAATACTAATATTATAGTCAGCAGTCAGCTATGAAAGGGGATTGTATAAATATTGTCACTGAACTATATTAAAATCGTAGCCAGTACCGGAGGTTGAACCTGGGTCAATTCTGACTAAAAATGGTGTAGCTTTGCGATCGCCTGACGGTAAAAACTGAATTGTTCCTGTTGCTCCGGATGCTGAGAAGTTGCGAAGAGACAACGCCTTTTGCAATTCAGCACGAGTTTTCCCCGATTTTAAACCTGCGATAATGACTTCAAGTGCGTCATAAGAAGTTGCCGTTCGCGGATTCACTCGTCCGCCCCAAAGTTTACTGGCATTATCAGTAAAAGAATTACCTGAAACGGCATCAGGATGCCACAGTACAGGGAGTACCATTCCTTTAAAATTCTCTCGCCCCTTATTGAGAGTTTCATATGTATACATTCCCCCGTAGGTGAATAGTGCTAACCTGCCGTTATTTGCTCGTGCCATGTCGATAGCTGGGGTAAGTTTGTCTAATTTAGGAAGCAGTAGCAAGCCTTCTGCTCCATCACTGATGGCTCTACCAATAACAGCATTAGGGTTAAAATTCGGTGCAGAGAAGTCACAAACTGTGCTAGTGATATTCCCACCTGACTGACGTAGCGACTGAGCGTACTCTTTGATAATACCTTGAATAATGGGGTTATTTGAATCAGAACAAATAGCAATACTTTTTAAACGAGCTGTCTGGGTAATATATTTAGCTAGGATATCAGCAAAAACATTAGTATTGGGAGAGATGCTAAATATGTATTTGCCACTCTCAGATAACTCAGAGGTATTGCTGGTAGGAGAAACCATTACCAAATCGCCTTGATTGTAAATCCGTCCAGCAGCAACTGATATGTCAGGGCGGTTGTGCCCTACAACTGCTAAAACACTCTTGTCTTTGACAAATTCATGCGCGAGTTGTCTAGCAATGGCCAAGTCTCCTTCATCATTAGCAATCTCAAGCTGTAACGGCACTCCATTAATCCCACCACTGCGATTCACTTCGTCTTGAGCCTGCCCTACACCGCGTAAAATTTCTCTAGAAACATTCAAGATGCCGCTAATCGGGACACTCACAACCACTTTCAGGGCTGGGGATTGACCAATTTTAGCATTATTCAAGTAAATCAAAGTTTCTGGGTCATTACGATTTTTTTCCAGGGATGCTTGAAACTTGCTAACAGCAGTTGCAAAATCTCCTCTGGCAAAGGCTTGCACCCCATCTTGTTTCTTGGGATTTGTGTCTGCTGTCACTAAAATTTTATCTCCCAAACTCATCCGCGCCTGTACAGGTATGATGGAATCGGTTGTAACTTTTTGCTGTTCTTTTGTTGCTGATGGACTCAAAGATTCTGTTGATATATTGGGAGTGTTTGCCGGAGGTATAACCCCAATTTGTTTGACTATCCACAATAAAATAATGACTATAAACGCTCCAGCAAAAACGAGAGAAGCAAGAAGCCGAGTATATTCTTTTTTTTGTGTCATGGAAAGTTACCTTACAGAAGACAGGAGACAGGAAAGGTAGAGATATGCTGTTTGAAAGGTCTCTACAGGAGGCACGGAATGATTGTGTTGCGGGTTTAATCTACAGAACATATAAACAAACACGATCTGTTCTAAAAAGTTTCTGTACAGAAGTTAGGTTGTACAGCCGTTTAAAATAGTTCGTTTGTATAGGATTCAAAATAATTATATACTGAAATTTATGGTTTACAAATGTTAATCATTGGAACATAAAGTACATCTTATTATCGAATAAATTTAGACATTAAGTTATTAAACAGCAAAGACAAACTCATAATAGTCAATGCTAATAAACCAGAAATAATGACTAGAAATACTATCAAAAGGAGTCCATTTGGATCAGATTGTAAAGCCCTACCTATTTGTAATTTTTGAAAAACTAAGACAATAAATAAAGTTGTCATTAAAGCAAGAATAAATAAATATGTCTTTTCAAAAAGTGGGCGAGATTGGACAAAGATAAAACCTGCTAAAATGAGCAGCCAAATTCCCGAACTGATCCAAACTGTTCCTAAAAAACTTAGAAGTGCGATCATCAGCATTGAACTGCCTGATCCTGCAACGACTGCCCAAGGTAATAAATTCCAACAGAGCAGTTCTTTTTGATTTGGACCGGGTGCAACTATTGTGACAGGTATGTTACGCCCTGATGGTGGTTTGTTCAAATCTTTGAGGACTTCCTCAGTAGACTGATAACGTTGTGCGTGGTTTTCTTGTAGCAAGCGATCAATAATATGTGCTAATTCCTGAGTGATCGGTTGCTTCAAGTGCTGCCGCCAGTTTTGAATCCAGCCATAGCCGTGTCTTATCCACAGATCCCTCGTACAAATATTCGTTAGTAGGTGAAAGGAAGTTGCGCCCAAGCTGTAGAGATCGCTTGCGGGAAAAGCTTCACCCTCCTGCATTTGCTCTATTGGTGCATACCCAAGAGAACCGATCATTGTTCCTGGTTTTGCGATCACAGTTGCCGTTGCTTGCTTAGCCACCCCAAAATCAATCAGCACCAACTTGCCATCGCTTTGAAAGCGAAGGATATTTTCAGGTTTAATATCTCTGTGTATAACTTGCTGCTGATGTACTGCTTGCAGAACAGGTAACAGATCGTGCAAAAGTTCTCGAATCTTTGCTTCGTTAAACACCCCCTGTTGTTGCAACTCCTGCAATAAATTTTGTCCTTCAATAAACTGCTGCACTAAGTACAGGTAATTGTCTTCTTTAAAGTACGCATATAGTGTAGGTATTTGATGATGCTGTCCAAGCTGTTGCAAACGTCTTGCTTCTTGCTGAAACAACTCAGTCGCTTTTTTAAGTGACCAACTACCCTGCGCTTGCGGTGCCAGTTGCTTGACAACACATTGTTCGTCAAGCTTATCAACATCTTCTGCTAAATAGGTACGAGCAAATCCTCCACCTCCCAAAGGCGCGATCACTCGATATCTACCCCGGAGAAGCGGTATCAAACCTGTCCCACAACTCACACAAAAATTTGTTCCAATTGGATTTTGAGGATTTGGGCAATCAGGATTGAGGCAGCAAATCATAAGCGATTCAAAATTCAAACTTAATAAAACTAGTTATATCAAGCCCCAGGTACTAGCTGTATGGGAATTGTAGATGAGACAGCTTATATTATGTCCGTTTAATTACTCATGCGAAAAAGAACCCCTCCCCAGGGGATGGGATTCAGACGGAATTAAGCTTAATTTACCGGACATGATATTACTACTATGATAATTTTTTCTAAGCCAAAAAAGTATACATCATGTTACATACGACATGATGTATGGGTGATAAATCTTATAGTAATACGCTTCAATCAGTATTAAAAACGCATGTAAAGACTGTTCATGGAAAGTTTCTAGTATTTCCCAAACTAAAATCTTAAACCAACACCACCTTGTACAGCGAAAGCTGTACCACCATCACGAAAGGCATCGAAGGCAATAATAGCGTTACCAAAAATAACGGTGTTGCTATTTGGGATAATATAATCGACTCCTGGTTGCAAGGCAAAGCTAATTTGATTGCCTACAGGAGACGGCGTACTACCTCCAGCTAACACAACTCCAGCTCCCAAGTAGGCATCAGTTTGCCAATTGATGGGAAAGTCGTAGGATACTGTTGGCACAACTGCTGTACTCTGACCAATGAGAGCTTGAGCACGAAAAGAAACTGGAACTTTCAGAAGCTTATAGCGGAAAGCAAGAACCCCTCCGGCTTGAACACCATCTGAAAAACCAACAGTTGGACCTACACCAACATAGCTGCCATATGCCACTTGAGCTTTCGCTGGTTGTACGAATTGGGTAAAACCCAAAAGTGAACCAGCCAAAATCACTGACACCAAATACTGTAGACACTTCATAATCCCAACTCCTCACAAGATTTTGGATTAGTCATTATAGTTAGGAATGAGTACGTTTGAGTTGTGAATTAAAAACTCTTTATTCACTCCTTACTCTCTTAAGGGCAACGAGGATGAATTCCTCCTTGAGTACAAATATAAGCTAGTTGCCTAGGATCTAAATTTTTAACTTGACTAAAATCAACCCCTTGCACTAGTGCAGATTGTGTGCCTACTACAGGTGTTTTGACAAATTGATCCGTTGGGTCCTGTTTACTGGGAGAGAGTATTGCTCCCTGAAAATTCGCTCCTGCAAGATTTGCTCCCCTTAAATCTGCAAGACTCAAGTCAGTATTCTGTAGGTTAGCGTTTTCCAGGTTAGCAGAGCGTAAAATAGCACCATTAAGACGAGTAGCACTTAGTTTAGCATTACGGAGATTGGCACCATCCAAATAAGCTCCTGATAAGTCTGCTCCTTGCCAATCTGTGTTGGTTAAGTTAGCAAATGATAATTGCGTTCCTATAGCGGTGACGCGACCTAGACTAGCACCGTATAGTTCAGCTTCATTCAATTTCGCCTCACTTAAATCCGCGCCAGTGAGAATAACATTTTCCAAGACCGTGTTGCGTAAATCAGCTCCCGTTAGCTGGGCACTGCTAAGATTAGCATTAATTAAACGCGCATTAGATAAGTTGGCTTTGTTAAGTATGCTGCGGCTTAAATCGGTACGGTTCATCAAGACACGGCTCAGGTTAGCATAAGTGAGATTGACTTGTTTCATCTGAGCAAAGCTCAAATCAGCAATCCAATCATCGTCAGTATCCCAGCGACCATCCTCACCAGGTCCTCGAAAGCGACTCCCCTTGAAACTAGCTTGGTTAAGATTTGCAAACTTGAAATTAACTCCCGATAGATCAACTCTGTCGAGTATTAAGTTGAAGGAGTTTTGCCCGGAGCCACTTTGACCTAATTGAACCCGGCTTAGATCAATGCCGTTTATTTGAGTGCTAGATACAGCCAGAATCTTGTTGAGCGTCCGCTGGTTAATATGTAACTGCTGTTGTCGTAATTCTCGCTGTTGGGGGCTGCTCGATGTAGACTCCACATCCTTGGCAAGCAATTGATTCATGCGTTTTAAATTCGGGATGGCTTTAGGTCCAACACTTACTAAAGCTTGTTGAATTGTATCCTGCAGGATGGGATCGGTTTCTTTAACCAGCAGATCGATTAGATATTGGATTGCTTGGTGGTTATTGAGGGTACCCAAAGCCAGAATTACACTCCGGCGCTGCCCTTGGGTAGTGCCATTAGAATTTAATTGTTTTACAAGTGCGAGAAACTGTTGACTGTTGCGCTGTTCGGTTGCTCGCTGATTTTGCTGATTTTGAATGTAAATTTGGGTACTTACTAAAGCTACTAATACAGCAATCATACTTAATAGTGCTACTCCTATCAGAGTCAGACTTGAATTTTGCCGGACTCGCTGCCAAAGGTTATACTGCTGACTTGGTTCTGGTGTAACCACAATTGATGCGATCGCCGCTTCTTCATCTCCTTCTAACCACTGAGATTGACTTTGCTGATTCTCTTCTAAAGATGAAGGCGTAAACGGCTGACTGGCATCTATTGTGTAAGTACCTGCTAAGCGATCATGTATTGCACGCCGCCCTTGTTTCCATGGTAACCCCCATGCTTCTCCTAACATCGATAGCACAATCAATCCCGTGAAAATACTTAACTCGGGAAAGAACAGGCTGTAGCGCCACAGAAAATAGGCAATGGAAATGGGCAGAGTCCAACGACCGATTCCCTCTCGTATTAAGACTGCTTGAAAACCTGGTGGTATTCCTGTAGAGGTCACAACTCGAACATAAAACCAACGTTTCGGAATCGTGCTACCAGTTTTCGCTAGTAAGTATAATTGCCAGATAGATACTGTGATAGGTGCTAAAATAGCTACCGTCCATAAGAAATTAGTCGGCCACGCTACGTTACGGGTGCCAAGCTGCACGGGCAAAGCTAACGGGCGGGCGATCGCTCTTTCTGTTACTACCAGTATGGGGTTGAGAGGTACTCGGTTGAGATCGCCTCGAGAATTGGCGTACACACCAATACCAAAGGGTACTAACCCACTGGCAACCACCAGTGTCATTTCAATAGCCCAAGCGGCAATTCGCCTAGTAGTTAGGGGAAGCGATTTGGCTCTTCCCGGTTCTTGCAAACGGTTGGGTTGATTACTACTTCTCCTCACAGTTGGGGTTGCCATCAGATAATTCCCTTTAACTTTATTGTTACGCCTTGGCTAATGTAGTTAAATCACGTTACTGAATACGTCGAAAGCTACTTAATACAATAAATTTGTAGTACACACTCAGCAACGCCAGTCGCCTCAACTTTGGGAACCAAAGCACGGCGCTGGCTCCTCAGTAGTCAGCAATTGAATTGAATTTTGTTTACATCGGTAACAAAACTCAATTTCTCACAAGACTTGTAGGCTGAGAGATGAGGACTGAATACTGACAATTTTTATCCAAGGTACACTAGTAATGCTTAAAGTGACAAACCAATTGCACGGTAGAGATCACATGTTAAGGAAGTAAGGCAAGCACAAAGAAGTTCTCACTCCTAGCTTTCCCCAATCAGAATTTTAAAGGAAAGCAGGAGAGGAAGAGGGTTTTAAAATTTTTAGTTAAAGTTAGTTTTTAAATTATACAAGTAATTGTTTGGAAATCAACGTAACAGCTACTACTCTCTGTGTACCCCTTGCCCAAAATTGGGAGAGGGGCTTTCTGGATCTGACAAGGGTAGGTTTTTTACATTCTGGTTAAGGTAAGACTTGGGAGACTTGAAGACTTGCAGACAAGGAAGATTCTTTAACGGAAAAAAGACTTTTCAGGCAGTTTGTTAGTTAGTACCGTCCGTTTGAGCGGTTCGGTTTTCCCTCACTCGTCTACGTTCCCCCCAAATCCTCTTTGTCTTGCCACCACCCAATTGTAAAAAACCTACACCTGTAAGGGCACCTGGAGAGGGCGAGAGTGTATGAGATCCTGAGAACCGCGATAGTTACATTCCTTTCTGAAATCATTCTGATTGCAGCAGTGACTTTCTTGCCTTCTCGTTCCTTACTACTTACTCCCCTTCCTCCCATATTCCCTTAACTGTTTCAACAATTTTTCTTGAGATGAAGGGGAAGGAAAGATTGGGGTTGTTGGTTGAGACTGTTTAGTGTCACTTTTTAAAGCAGTAGGTGAGACATCGAAAACCATCTGCTTTTGGTTTTGATCGATATTGAGTGTGGGAATTGCCGAAGTTTGGTTATTGATAACACGAACTTTTGCTGAGTCTAAGGTAGCGGGAATTACCGGACTTTGATTATTAATAACAGCAGCTTTTGCCGAGTCTAAGGTAGTAGCAATCTGTACTTGCTGTTGCATCTGTTGTGTGGAAGACACTAAGGTACTTAGACCATTTACCAACTGCCGAAGATTTCGCCGAAACTTTGGATCACCTGTTAACTCATCAAGATCCGATGTAATTTTTTGTGTGTTTTCAAATGTGACTCTTGCAGAATCTAAAGTTTGTTGCAGTACCGTGACATTATTTGGATTGTTTAAACCTTTAGTAATATCACGAAGATTAGCAGAAGCTTGTGCAGCATTTACAGAAAGAGTTTCTAAGTTTTTTAGTAATTGTCCTTGAGTGATGCGATTCAAAGCAGGTGATAGGCTGCTAACTGTTGAGCGCAGTTGTTCGCTTGTTTGAGTAATATTGTTTAAGGTTGAAACAAGAGAAGAGCGGTTAGTTGTGACTAAAGTATCAAGCTTGTTAACCAGTCTATTGGCTTGAGTTGCTGTAGTTCCGAATTGACGTGCTGTAACACGCACTTCATTTAAGGTTTGAGTAGAGGATGTCGTAAGTTGATTTGTGGCTCTTTGAACTGTAGCGCTAGTAGTAGAAATACTGTTAATTTGTTTTTGTAAGCTTTTGCTAACAACATTGAGACTGCGACTTAACTCAGCAACACTAGACGCCGCCAATCCAGCATTTTCCACAGTCTTATTGAGATTGCGATAGAATTGATCGCTACTGTAAGTCGATGTCAATTGTGTTGAAGAGCGAATAAGTTCATCAATACTGACCCCAATTTGACCCATTAAATGAGTGCCGTTACAGACAATAATCTGAGGGTCGCAATTTTTGTCCATTGGTTTAGTGACGACAGTTCCAGCTGGTATCGATGCTCTTGGCGTGATGTCGATAATGCCTTCGCTAATCAGTCCTGATTGATTCGCTTCTACCAGCAGATTATGACGAGGGATAACTAAGTTACGTTGGACAATTTCAATTTCTACTTCAACTTTATTTGCTCCTGGGCGGATAGCAGAAATATTACCTACTTTGACACCACGATATCGAACAACTGCCCCCTTTTGCATTCCCCCAGCGTCAGTAAACTCCACAATCGCTTTGTAAGAATTCTTGCTGAATGTAAGTCTATTCAACCAGAGAAGAATTAACCCTAACACCCCCAGTCCTACTAGGAATAGCAATCCCACAGAGCCTTCTCGAATTGAGCGCGATCGCATTTTATTCCTCTCCTAAAATTGTCTTAGCCAACAAGATGAATCGGTCCAGAGATACTCGCACTGAAAAATTGTCTAATTAAAGGATTATCTGTGTTGTCAATTTCATTAACTGTACCCTGCCATTGCACTTTACCTTCGTACAGAAACACAATATTGTTAGCTGTACGACGAATGGTACTATCTTGATGGGTCACAATAGCATAAGAACCACAAACCCCATGTGTACATTGCAACTGTCGGATTAAATCTTCTATCACCGTTGAGGCAATTGGATCGAGTCCGGCTGTAGGTTCATCGTATAGCAAAACTTCTCGTTTATCTTTGGGGTTATCCGGATCGGACATAATAGCACGAGCAAAACTGACTCTTTTTCGCATCCCTCCGGAAAGTTCGGCAGGGTATCGTTCTGCTGTGTCCGCTAAACCCACCATCTCCAATTTTTCATGGACGAGTTCTCGAATGCGCGATCGCGAAATTTTTGAGTTTTGAAACAGTGAAAAACCCACGTTTTCTTCCACTGTCAGCGAATCAAATAACGCTGCTTGCTGAAACAGCATTCCAATACTAACTGGTTCAGAATGATCCTCAATCAACCCTTCTCGCCGTATCCCTTGTACGTAAACTTCCCCTGTATCAGGAGAAGTCAACCCAGCAATAACCCGCAAAATCGTTGATTTACCAGTACCACTAGGACCAATAATTCCTAGAGCTTCTCCCGGATAAATCGTCAAATCTACATTATCTAAAACCTTTTTATCACCAAAAGCCTTAGAAACGCCTTTCAGTTCAATCAACGGTTCTTTCATCGCTTAATCGTTAATGGATAATATATGGTAGATGGTAGAGCGCAAACGACTATTAATAACTGTACGGGCGGGTTTTACATTCAATCGTCCTTGTTGCTGACAAGTTGTCTAGATTAAACCACTACCCATTTAACTATTAACAAATAACAACTCACTACTAACAAATTACAAAAGAATGCACGATAATGATGTCATAGTCATTGGTAGCGGGATTGGCGGGTTAACTGCTGCTGGGTTGCTTGCTCGTTACGGTAAGCGAGTCGTTGTCTGTGAAAGCCATACAATTGCTGGAGGTGCTGCTCATAACTTTAGACGACGGGGATATGAATTTGATTCTGGTCCTTCATTCTATTGTGGTCTGACTGATGACCAAAGTTTGAATCCCCTCAAACAAGTTCTTGATGTTTTAGGTGAGTCCTTAAAAACTGTACGCTACGAGCCTTTAGGGCATTATCACTTCCCGGAAGGCAGTTTTCCAGTTTATAGCCATGCTCTTGCTTATCGTGAAGAAATCGCAAAAATTACGCCTCAAGGTGCGATTGAACTCAAGCAGTTTGAAGAACGCTTGCTCTGTCTGTACGAGGGAATGAAAGGTATTCCAACCTTAGTTTTAAGGACAGATTGGCAGTTGATTCCCGTGTTACTTAGACGTTACTTGCCATCTTTGTGGAAAATTCTACCTCATTTGCCTATTCTTCAAGCATCTGTTGGCGATGTGATGGATGCAACAGTGCAAGATCCATGGGTGCGGCGGCTCATCGACCTGGAATGCTTTCTACTATCTGGTTTAAAGGCACATGGTACTATTGCTCCAGAAGTCGCTTTTATGTTAGGTGAACGCTCCCGTGGTGTTGAGTATCCTTTAGGAGGGAGTGGAGCAATTGTCAGTGCTTTAGTACGGGGATTGGAACGGTGGGGAGGCAAATTGCTGTTGGGATGTCACGTCGAGCAAATTCTTGTGGAGACAGGCAAAGCCATCGGCGTGCGTTTGCGAAACGGTGAAATCATCAAAGCAAGTGTTGTCATATCTAATGCGAGTATCTGGGATACTTACAATCAACTATTACGTCCAACGAACTTACCTCCAACTTACAGAAATGTAGCATTGGAGACGCCTGTTATTGATAGTTTTATGCATTTGCACTTAGGTATTCGGGCAGAGAACTTAGAGAATTTAACAGGACATCATGTAGTAATCCATGACACTAGTAAGGATATAACAGCGCCGGGTAATACTTGTATGATCTCAATTCCCAGCGTCTGGGATGCAACACTTGCTCCTACTGGACACCATGTAGTTCACGCTTACACTCTCGAACCTCACATTGGATGGGAACGTAATGATGAGTATCCACAAAAGAAAAGCGAGAAAGCCCAAACTTTATATCATGCTTTAGAGCGTATCATCCCAGATGTTAGGGAACGTGTAGAGTTGGAACTTATTGGTACACCTCTAACCCATGCTCACTATCTCCGAAGGTATCGGGGAACTTATGGTCCGGCGATCGCTGCTGGTAAAGGAATGTTTCCCAGTATGCATACACCCATTTCCGGATTGTACCGTGTAGGTGACAGCACTATGCCAGGAATTGGTGTGCCTGCAGTAGCGGCATCTGGTATATTGTGTGCAAATAGTTTGGTGAACGTTCGCTCCTACACGGAAATCCTAGATTTAGCACTTAACAATTAGCTATTACCTTGATTATCTGAAATGATGTTTGCTGCCGGAATGTAAGCACTGTTCATCTGACGTTCTCCAACATTCTCGTTTATTTCTTCATCTGGAGTGCGTTCTTCATTTAGGCCACCTGTATCTGGCTGATTTAAATCCAAAGACGTAGGAGGTTCCTTAGCTTGAGAAAAATCGATAGGTGGATTGGGTTTTTCAGAAGACATAAGTCTAAAAAAAATATGGTTCTCGATTATTCAACTTAACTGTTGTCAGAGTAGTAAACATCACTCACTTGGTAGACTGTGGCGTTGAAAAAAGTCCCAAATTGTCTTACTCGCCTTAAAACCAAGGTTTTGATTGAACTTCTTTAAGCTGGCATCACTAGAGGCACCTCCGGGCCAGAAATGTCCACCACCTACTACAGATGCTAGAATAACTTCAGAACCTTTATTACAACCGGAGTACCGAGAGACATTGACAAAAAAGCGATCCTTTGGATTGGGATCGGGCAGCTTTCCTACTTGGGGTTGTGAGGCACATCCATCATGTTGACGCCAAAAACTTACCGTTTCTGGGATAGAGATTAGCGATCCCCTTTTACTGTCATGATCGCCTTGATAGTGTACTGATTGATCGTTTGTACTATTAATCATCAGCATTGATACAGTAGTCGGAGGATGGCAACTAGGTTTGAATTGAATGGAAAGAGAACCTGCTACTGATGCAAACGCAGCAATGCGATCAGGTAGCTCACAAGCTAGAGCTTGGGTAAGTATTGCACCTTTAGAAAAGCCTGTAGCGTAAATTTTCCGACTGTCAATATTTCTGATTTGTTGGATATGCTCGAGCAATGCAGTAGTAAACGAAACATCATTTACCTTTGCAGCAGATTTACCTCTGAGGCTCCATTCACCATTAACTCCATCTGGATAAACGACAATAAATCCTTTTTGATTTGCCAAATCATTGAAGCGAGAAACTTGAGCGATGGAATGACCACTACCACCATGCCCGTGAAACACAATTACTAAAGGCATAGACCGATCTGGATCGTAAGATTCTGGAGTGTAAAGATAGTAAGTGCGCTCTCTTCCTTGGTCATTTAACTGTCCGTCACTATCACCCGAGGAGCGATTTTCTCCAGGCATCGTCGTTTCTTTTGCATCAATAAATTTGCAGGATGTTATAACAGTAATTGAAAACAGGCAAACAATAATATATCTGAAAATCGCGAGATTTAGATAGCTATTCACAGTTATTTCAATAGAGAAAGATAAATTATTATATTGACTTCCTTGCCTGTCTGTCCAAGGCAAATGATACAGTTTTCACTCCTAAGATGATATTAATGGATACTCCTAATCATAGGCTTGTGGTAACATGAACAGCGCGAACGATCACAGGCAATATGCACCAGCAACACAACGTAACCGCGAACCTATTCTTGAAATTCTTCTACAAGTACTGCCTCCTACTGGCACCATTTTAGAACTTGCAAGTGGTACTGGGGAACATGCAGTTTTTTTTGCTCCACACCTTATTCCTCGTAAATGGCTACCCTCTGACCCCAATCCAATTTCTCGTGATAGTATCATCGCATGGGCTGCACATTTTTCGTCCAATAATCTTTACCCACCTATAGATCTTGATGTTCGTGCCCCCATTTGGTCCGTAGAGAAAGAGGCATCATCTGGGTGGCTTGATCATCGTGAGTTAGATAACTCACCAATAACAGCCATTGTGAGTATAAATATGATTCATATCTCGCCGTGGTCGGCAAGCCTTGGATTAATGGCAGGTGCCAACCGTATTCTCTCGCCGGGGGGCATACTCTATTTATATGGTCCATATAAAAAAGGTGGAAAACACACCGCGCCTAGTAATGCCGCTTTTGATGAAAGTCTCCGCGCACAAAACCCAGAGTGGGGTATACGCGATCTTGATGAGGTTGTCGCAGCAGCTGATACACAACATCTCACTTTACTTGAGATTTACCAAATGCCAGCCAACAATCTTTCAGTAGTATTCCAACGAGTCTAAAATAACAATCTCACTCCTTTTTGGGTGAGATTGTGATTTCGGTATAGCTATCTAATGTGAGTTATGATTTTGAAGGAAACTAACCACAGTAAGGAGAGTCATTATTTGTGTAAAATTACACTTAATAATAGTGTTTAAGTTGAAAAATTCTGATTGAAACTGAGGAGCTAAAACGACTGTGGCAAGTGAAATAGCTGAGCGCTTCATGCAAACGCTACAGCAAGTAGAAGAAACTGGGGACGTGGAAATGCTGGTAGCAATGTTTACTGAAGATGCAAAACTTAGTAATCTCGCTATGCTAGAACCATTATCTGGACGCGATGGCGCACGTCATTTCTGGCAAAAGTATTTGTCAGTGTTTGAACGTATCCATTCAAAATTCACAAATGTGGTTGAGGGTGATGGCACAGCAGTATTGGAGTGGATTTCTCATGGGACTTTACCAACGGGTAAGCCTATCAACTACCGAGGTGTAAGTTTGATTGAAACAGCTAACGGGCAAGTGTGTCATTTTCGCACGTACTACGATTCAGCAGCATTCGTGCCACATAATACGCATGAAAAACCTGAATGAACTTTACTCACTAGCACCAGAGAGCTTCATGCAGAAGCTGAGTTGCCGTGAAACATAATAACGACAGTAGGGGCGGGTTTGACAGGATTGTTCGTTTTACTCACAAGTTACTAGATGAAACCCGCCCCTACTGAGCATTCACAGACTCGATATAAAGTCGTATTTATTCATACAGACTTACTTATCTAAATATGTTAGGAAGTATAAAGAGGATATTAATCAGTAATTATTTATTATTACTAACATTATTAAACATTTCTTGCAGTAGCAATCCAAATGAGGATCTGTCAAAAGAACTAAAAACAGTTTCTTCATGGGCAGCAACAGCACATATGGTAGGTGAAGCATCCATAAGAGGTACTGTACCTACAGCCTATGCTAAAGAAACTCTGAAAAAAAGTCGGGAGAAATTACAAGAACAAACTGATAAGTTATCGAAGTCACCAGAAGCACAGGAGAAAAAAGTTTTAGAATCGCTACAGCAACTCCAAAAAACAATCAGTCAGATGTCAATTGCAGTAGAACAGAAAGACAATAAGGAGATCGCTACTCAGTTAGAACACCTATCAAGGCAAGAAAAAAAGATCCGAACTCTGGCGAAACAAGTCAGTGAAAAATCATGAAGAAATTTCTGAAAATTACTCTGGGAATCCTAACGAGTATTGGTGGATTTTTAGATGTAGGTGCGATGCGTTGCAACGGCTCACAAGCAGGTGGATTTCAACTGATTTGGGCAATTCTGCTGGGCACAATTGTGTAATTTTCTGAGTGGCAATGTGTGGACGATTGGCAGCAGTAAGCAAACATAGCTTAGCCTCTGCTGTAAGCGAACGTTTTGGGTTCAACTTTGCGCTTGTCCCTCTTTTGGCGGAAATTACTGTTGATTTTCTCGTTTTAGCATCGGAGATTGGCAGCTTTTGTATTGCCCTACAACTGATTGATTACAGGAATTGACTTTCAGTGGTATACTTTGCCTATAGGATTTACTCTACTTCTTTAACTTTTAAGTAGACAACAGCTTGTCACCAACCCCTAGCTATAAGCTAGGGGCTTCAAAGAGGAAGATTCACCAACTTCTGAATGAGAGTCAAAACAGTGTCTAGAGTACGGGTTAATAGCCCAAGCTGAACGACTTGAACGTGGTAGTTCAAAACATGTTATTGGATGCTTCCCTAGTCTATAACTACTGTAGTCGTCAGCCTCGAAGGGAAATACATACTCGTAAGAGATTTATCGTACAAGATTATCATTATGCGTACAAGGTGAAAGATTTGAAGCGGCAATTGTCCCGCTGAAAGTGTAACACAATGGCACCCCAAATTGAGTAGCCTCAAGGCGGTAATGATCTCAAAAGATATTTTTAAGCTCGTTAAAACGCGAAGCTCGCGCGCTCTTGTAAGCTTCCTCCGGCAGACTTCGCGAGCGTTTGTATAACAGGCGCGAGTTAAAACTGCGCGGTTTCCATACGTATCGGAGACTTCTAGATGAGTAAGAAATTTGATATCAGTAATTATGTGGATATGATGGCTTTATTGTTGGATTTGCAATTGAGGGATGAGGATCGCAATGGAGTTATGGCAAATTTTGAGAAAATAAAAGCGATCGCTCAATTTGTCAATGAGTTCCCTCTGCCAGAACATATCGAAGCTTCCCCTGTGTTTGAACCATGAATTTAGACTCCGCAGATGTTGTATCAATTGCCACAGCCGTGCGAGAAGGGATGAGCGCTGTGGATGTTGTTAAAGCTGTTTTAAAACGGATTGAAGCACGTGATCATCAACTGAATTGTTTTACTGCTGTGACTGCTGAAACAGCTTTAATGGATGCAGAACGAATTGACAGGGAAGTTGCCCGAGGTAAAAATCCCGGTTCCCTCGCTGGAGTGCCTTTTGCTGTGAAAAATCTTTTTGATGTTGCAGGAGTCACAACGCTTGCAGGTGCAAAAATTAACGTCAAAAATCCTCCAGCAACTCAAGATGCCACAGCCGTGGCGAAGCTAAAAAAAGCGGGTGCAATACTTGTAGGCACTTTAAATATGGATGAGTATGCCTATGGGTTTGTGACAGAGAACTTTCATTACGGTGCAACCCATAATCCTTACGATTTAAAGCGAGTCGCTGGTGGTTCATCTGGTGGTTCAGCGGCGGCAGTGAGTAGTGGGCTAGTTCCCTTGACACTCGGTTCTGATACGAATGGTTCAATTCGGGTTCCGGCGGCTTTGTGTGGTGTTTTTGGCTTTAAGCCAACATATGGGCGGTTATCCCGTACTGGAGTCACTTTATTTTCTAGCAGTTTTGACCATATTGGACCCTTCGCCCGTTCGGTAAGAGATATCGCTACGGTGTTTGATGTGCTTCAAGGGGAAGACGCTCTTGATCCTGTTTGTACAAAGCGCCCTCCTGTAGAGACGCGTTTTTTGAGCCAGTGCGTTGGGGAGCCAGTTCTGCAGGAGGGTTTCCCAAAACAGGAATCTGGCATCCGAGTCCCCCGACTGGAAGTAACTGGCGTCGTTTCTGTACAAGATGTGGCAAATTTACGAATTGCCATTGCTGGTGATTATTTTGTGAAAGGAGCAAATCACGAAGCATTGGCTGCAGTTCAAAAGGTTGCTGACGCAATGAATGTCACTGAGTACATTACAATACCTGAAGTTCATCGCGCTCGTGCGGCAGCGTTTGTGATTACAGCTTGTGAGGGAGCAAATTTACATTTGGATAATTTGCGATCGCTTCCCCAAGATTTTGATCCAGCAACACGTGATCGCTTTCTTGCTGGTGCGTTAATTCCTAGTAGTTGGTATATCCAAGCGCAGCGGTTTAGAAGATGGTTTCGTGATCGCCTTCAAGAAGTCTTTCAAAAGGTGGATGTCATTCTTGCCCCAACTACACCTATTTCAGCACCACTTATCGGTCAACAAACCATGATTTTAGATGGAGAGGAAATTCTCGTCCGTCCTCATTTAGGGATATTTACTCAACCATTATCTTTCATCGGCTTGCCTGTGTTATCAGTGCCAATCCAGCGCCCAAATGCTTTACCATTAGGTGTGCAGTTAATCGCAGCGCCATACAATGAAGCCCTGATTTTACAAGTGGCAGCAGTGCTGGAAGCAAACGGCATTATATCATCGCCTGTTGTTTTTTGACAATGTCCGCTTAAGAACGGAGTGGAGATTCGCGTATACTTTCCACTCTTTCACTCTCCGTCCGCGCACTCGCTGTGATTCGCGCATATTTTTCAGTTTTAATATCCTGCTTACACAGGAACACATGCTCATCACATTTGCACTCCCCCGGTGCATAGTGATATCTCCTCGCCAATATATTGAGTTTGAGAAGCCAGCTATGCTGGAGGCAGAGGGTAATCCCCATAAATAATAAATGCGCGTTCTATTCAATAAGGACGCCTCAAGTGCCGCGCTACGCGTCTCGAAATACATATTTTTCTTTATTTCATAAATAAATTAAGGGGCTTTAAACCCGGTGGCAGAAGGGCAAATCCGAGCGATCTCTTCCCTTCAGCATAGCTGCCCTCTGCCCTCTGCCTTTCTTCAGTAAAAGGTTACAAAGTTATTTTCATAGCTAATTGCTAATTACTATTCCACCAAACCATGCTTAATCGCAAAACGCACCAATTCTGCTCGGTTGCTAGTGGCTGTTTTTCTTAGTAAACTGCTAACGTATTTTTCCACTGTCCGAGGACTGAGGTGCAATTTTTGCCCGATTTCGGCATTAGAAAGACCATGAGTCAAAAGTTCTAGGACTTCCTGTTCTCTAGGAGTCAGTTCTGAGAAAATGTTCGATTTCTGAACATGGTTGAACCCATTATGGGCTTCCATTGCTTTTGTCGTGGAAACAGAAGTTACTGCGTTCTCTTGTTGAAAAAAACGGTACTCAGATTGAATGATTTGCGAACGCTCCAAGAGATTGCGAATTGCTGCGGCTAACTCTTCCAATTCAAAAGGCTTGGGTAAGTACAAATCGCACCCTGACTGGTAGCCCAAAATTCTTTCTTGAGTCTTTGTTCGTGCCGTTAACAAAATGACAGGTAACAAGCGGAACGCAGGTTTTTGACGTACTCGGCGCACCAATTCATAACCGTTTATTTGTGGCATGACAATATCGGTAACAATTAAATCGGTATGGTACTCCTCCACCATTGCCAAAGCCTCTTGACCGTCATTAGCCACGATCACTGAGTAGCCAGACAGCTCAAGATAATCGCTGATTGACAGACGAGTACCTAGGTCATCATCAACCACAAGGATCGTCAAGGGCATGGACAATACACCCCTAGCATGTGTTACTAAGAAATTTGCTTCCATGAGCACCATCGTAGAGCAGAAAAAATAACGCTCTTATGTTTCATAATATGACAGGAATATAGCTAACAACTCCTTAACGATTTTTTTATTAAGTAAATCTTAAATTTAGACGTATTAACAAACTTTAACATACTTTTAATTTTTATATAATGTATTTATCACATCTTTATTTAAAAAAGGGAGTCAGGAGTCGGGAATGGGGGAGAAAATTTAAAGCTGCTGATTGCTGACAGCTTGCATGAGAATTACGCACAAGCAAAAAATAGGTAAATTACTCACCGCATCTATAATTGAATTTGGTTTGTTATTCAAGGCACACGGATTATTAATTATGACAGGAAAAGGACAGGGATTTGGCTTTGGCTTGGGAAAAATGAAAGAACTGGCTGAGGCATTTAAAAAAGCACAGCAAGTTCAAGAAGGCGCAAAGCGACTCCAAGAAGAACTGGAGCAAATGGAGATTCTCGGGGAATCAGGTGGTGGTTTGATCAAGGTGATTGTCAGTGGTAACCAAGAACCCAAGCGAGTGGAAATTTCTCCTAATGCGCTGAGTGAAGGAGCAGAAGTACTTTCCGATCTTCTGACAGCAGCAATGAAAGACGCTTATAATAAGTCCACAGCAACCATGCGGGAACGCATGGAAGAATTAACCAGTGGGCTAGAACTTCCTGGAATGTAGTTAGTATTCAACAGTCATTTGTCATTTGTCATTAGTCTCATACTAAGGACAAAAGACAAAGGACAAAGGATTTTTATGACTTACAAGCTGCTGTTTGTTTGTCTGGGGAACATCTGCCGTTCTCCAGCAGCAGAAAACATCATGGAACATTTAATCGAGCAGGCAGAGTTGAGCGATAGGTTCGCCAAGAGCATTGTCTGCGACTCTGCAGGGACATCTAGTTATCACATAGGTAGCTCACCTGATCGACGCATGAGTGCCACAGCTGCTAGAAAGCTGGGAATTAAATTGCATGGTCGTGCCCGTCAGTTCCAAAAGTCTGACTTTCAAGACTTTGATTTGATTTTAGCTATGGATCAAGACAATTATCAAGATATTCTCCTGATTGACCCCACTGGACAAGATCAAAAAAAAGTGCGCTTGATGTGTGACTTTTGCTCCAAACACACTCTCAAGGAAGTTCCAGATCCTTACTATGGTGGTTCAGAGGGATTTAATCAAGTCATCGATCTACTTGTTGATGCTTGTGAAGGTTTGCTAACATACCTTCGCAGTTTTGAAGAGTGCTGAGGAGCCAGCGCCGTGCGGGGGTTCCCCAACGCAATATAGGAGTACACTGGCTCTCCGTCTTCTCAGGAGCACAGACGCTGCTTTGAACAGCACTGGCTCCCGTTGAGGCGACTGGCGTTGCTGAGTACTGAGTGCTGAGTCAAAAAGATGAAGTTTAGCCGCAAAAATACACCTAGCTATCGGGACTTATACATTTTTGAGGAAGAAATAAGCCTCAAAACCATACAGGGCAGGGGAAATACACCCAATGCCTAAAAATGCCTGAACCCCAGATATATCAACAAAACAGGTAAAACGATGTCAAACTCTCTCTGTATACACATTTGAGGTTCAATTCTTGCTATTTTTTGTCTAAGTCCCACTATTGGGTTTGAATACACATACAAAAATAGTTCTCCGGTTTCGGGTAAACTAAAACCGGAGAACTGTTTTTGATTTCGTAATTTCTTAGTCCTAACAACTAAGTACTGGGTTCTCTATTAGTAAAAATTTCAAACTGCAGCTTGAAACTCTCCGATCATTTTGACTTCTGGTTCTAACCTAATTGACCAATGTTCTTGCACTTGGTTTTGGATGTGATAAATTAACTTGAAAATATCACCAGCACAAGCGCCACCACAATTGACAATAAAATTAGCATGGCGCTGTGCGACTTGCGCTTTGCCAATTTTATAGCCTTTTAGACCTGTTTGTTCTATTAACCAGCCAGCAGTGTAAGGTTTAGGATTGCGAAATACACTGCCACAGCTAGGTAAGTGGTAAGGTTGGGTAGTCAGTCGATGCTCTTTGTGTTGCTTTGTGATTGCCAAGACTTTTGCGGGATCTGCACCTGGCTGGAGTTGGAAAGTTGCTTGGGTGACGATGCGATCGCTTCTTTGCAGTAAAGAAGTGCGGTAACTGTAACCCAACTGTTCGCGATTTAGAGTTTCGATATTTCCATTCGCTGAAAGTATCTGGGCGCTGACTACGATATCTGCGATACAGCTATTATGTGCCCCTGCATTCATTACTACAGCACCCCCGACAGTTCCAGGGATACCAACCGCCCATTCCAATCCTTGACACCCTTGGTTTGCTGCTTCCCATGCTAATGCTGGAATTGGTTCTCCTGCTGCCACAGTTAATAGACCTGTTTCCAAGTCAAAGTAAGTATGACGGAAATGACGAGTGACAATCACTAAACCGGGTATACCGCGATCGCTCACCAATAAGTTAGAACCAGCACCCAGTATTGTTACTGGTAACTCATGTGTTTGAGCATACTTAATACTTGCTTGTAAACCTTCTATATTTCGAGGAGCCGTACACCATTGAGCCGGACCACCCACTCTATACGAAGTATAGCCAGCCAAAGAAACCTGAGACTTAATAACGCAATCAGTTCCAGGTAAATAAATTTTTTGGCTTTCTCCAGAGTCAGATGCTGCTTGTTTATCGTTAGTCAAGCTTGAAAGTGTGCAGACATTTGCCGATGCCTGATAAGTTGTCATATTTATTTGAATGAGTTGAATAAGGAAGCTTATCTACCGTCAAAATACGGTATTAGTGCGAAGTCATGAAACTACTGCTAGACAGACGCTTCGGCAGTCTGCTAGAACTACCTAAACTCTCGCAGATGCAGCTGCACTCAGCTCGCTTAGTGTGACGATCACTTCTGGAATGACCTGATTCAAGTTCCCAGCTCCTAAAAATAGTGCTAAGTCACCAGGACGCAGCGTTTGCCGCAAAAATTCGCACACTGAGGCTAAAGTTGGTTGATAAGTTACATGAGAGTGATGCTTGGCAACTTCACTCGTCAATTTTTCTCCACTGACTATCCCTAAATCTGCTTCGCCTGCACTATATATATCAGTGAGGACAACGACATCGGCATTACCAAAAGACTGAGAAAACTCCTCTAAAAAAGTTAGTGTACGACTGTAGCGATGGGGTTGAAAAATCGCCACGACTCTTTGCCCCGGCTTCGTTTGTAGTCTTGCAGCAGCAAGAGTCGCACGAATCTCGCTGGGATGATGGGCGTAGTCATCAATGAAAGTGATACCATTGACTTCACCCCGAAACTCAAAGCGGCGTCTTGCACCTTCAAAAGTGGCAAGCCCCTTGGCAATTTCTCCAAATTCTAAGCCCAATATCCGACCGACAGCCACTGCTGCTAAGGCATTGCTAAGATTGTGCCTTCCCAGCAGCTGTAACTTTAACAAACCTAAGACTCGATCTCTTTCCCATACAAGAGCCGTGGTTCCATCAGCACGATTGTCAATATTTGTGACGGTGTAGTCAGCTCCAGTATCAGGGTACAAACTATAGCTGATTGTTGGTTTGAGGCGATCGCGTACCGTAGTACAGTCGATGCTACCTATCAAAGTTTTACAGTTTTGGGCAAATGTTTGGAAGGTATTAATCACTTCTTCTAATGTGCCGTAGTGGTCGGGATGATCTAGTTCTACATTAGTGACAATCCCAATTTCGGGGGCGTGTTTGATCAAAGAACCATCTGATTCATCTGCCTCTGCCACTAAATATCGACTTTCTCCTTGTCGGGCATTACCAGACCAAGCATTAACTTCTCCTCCCACTATAATTGTTGGGTCTAGATCTGCTTTTAGTAGCATATAACCAATCATGCTACTAGTCGTCGTTTTGCCATGCGTTCCTGCCACAGCTATGCTGTAATACTCAGCAATTAAAGCGGATAGTACATCAGAACGGTGAAAAATTTGACATCCCAATTCTACCGCCGCTTTGTATTCCAAATTATTTTTATTTATTGCTGTTGAACAAACGACTTGGGGTAAAGTTCCCTTAATAACAGCAGGTAATTCTTCTTGGGTGTTTAATGTTTTTTCATGGACTTGAGCATCAGAATGAAAGAATTCAAGATTTCTTGCTTCTTGTCTATCAAAAACATGAACTCCTATAGATTCCAGCCGTCTGGTAATGTGATTCGGACGCAGATCCGAACCTGATATAGGCAAATTGCGCTTCGCCAGTACGTATGCTAAAGCAGACATACCTATACCACCAATTCCAATAAAATGGAATGGCTTTCCGCTAAAGTCTACAGTATTTTTCATTTATTACTCCTCTTACACCACACCACACAATCATTGCAAATGACACGCGTATCATAACAGGTATTTTATTTTTCCCTATACTGCTGCTGTATCATCTATATACTTAATGAGTTAATTTTTCCTTTGCTTGTTTTGCTGATTCAAAATAATTTTACCTTCGCTGGAGATTTTTTATCCCTAATACAGATATTATGATTATTCATAAAGTTTCTGTAGAATCTGGAAACAAATAGCTGTAATTGCAAAGACATATTCTTGGCTGATTTACTAGAGTTGGCTATAATGGTACATTATTGGTGGCGAACGTTTTGAAAGTAAATAAACTTCAGTTGTGAGTGAATGCGTCAATTTGGAATATTTGGTGGCACATTCGATCCAGTTCATTGGGGACATCTACTCGTAGCTGAGACAGCTTTGCGTCAAGTCCCTCTAGAACAAATAATTTGGGTACCATCATACAATCCTCCTCATAAACAAGCTGCTTTATTTGAACACCGTATTGAAATGGTGCAACAAGCGATCGCAGGCAATAGTGAGTTTGTCGTATCACTAATTGAGAGAAATCGCAGTGGAACCTCCTATGCTATCAATACCTTGCTCGACTTGTCTGCTTTTTCGCCAAACATCCATTGGTACTGGATTGTTGGTTTAGACACATTCAAAACCCTTCCCTATTGGTATCGCCGACACGAATTAGCACAAATGTGTGATTGGTTAATTGCACCTCGACTCCCAAGTGGCGAGAATATAGCTGAAAGTGAGTTAGTTTGCCAGAAAGTTGAGCAAAAACTGAAGCTAGAATCTATATGCATACACTGGTACTTATTGCATATACCATTAGTTGGAGTTTCGTCAAGTCTAATTCGTCACTTATCCGGTGAAGGCAAATCAATTCGCTATCTAGTCCCAGAATCTGTAAGGAATTACATCGCTACACACAACCTCTATAACTAGGAGCTAGTTCGTCTTGGATTGGGGAGAGAGGAAAAGCAGGGAATAATCACTGCTGAGTCCAATCTCCTGTCTCCCACTATCAATTACCAATGACCCATTACCTAGTTATTTTCCCAAAAAAATATTTATTTTTTTTTAAGATTCAACTCTTTATAGTCATAAATACTCCTGACTTTGGTATGATCGGGGTCATCTAAGCATTTCTTTAGGCATAAATCTACAGAGGGCAAGAGGCTGTGATTAGAGTTGCAATCAACGGTTTTGGGCGCATCGGGCGTAACTTTGCACGTTGCTGGGTGGGTAGACAGAATAGCAATTTAGACCTTATTGCTATCAATGACACATCAGACCCTAGAACCAACGCTCATTTGCTAAAGTATGACTCGATGCTAGGAAAGTTAAAGGATGTTGACATTTCTGCCGATGATAACTCAATCATCGTCAACGGTAAGACCATTAAGTGTGTATCTGACCGCAACCCAGACAACTTGCCCTGGAAAGAGTGGGAAATCGACCTGATTATAGAAGCGACCGGAGTCTTTACTTCTAGAGAAGGGGCATTGAGGCATATTAACGCAGGTGCTAAGAAGGTTCTGATTACTGCACCTGGTAAAAATGAAGATGGTACTTTTGTGGTTGGCGTGAATCATCACGACTACGACCACAAACAACACAATATTATCAGTAACGCCAGCTGTACTACCAACTGTTTGGCTCCTATTGCTAAGGTGTTGCACGAGAAATTCAACATCATTAAAGGCACAATGACCACTACCCACAGCTACACAGGTGACCAGCGCTTATTAGACGCTTCTCACCGAGATCTGCGACGGGCTCGTGCTGCAGCAATCAACATCGTGCCTACTTCCACTGGTGCGGCTAAAGCCGTAGCGTTGGTATTACCAGCCCTTAAAGGCAAGCTGAATGGCGTCGCCTTGCGCGTACCCACCCCGAACGTTTCGATGGTGGATTTTGTGGTGCAGGTTGAAAAGCCCACTATTACTGAAGAAGTTAACCAAGTCTTCAAAGAAGCCGCGCAAGGTCATATGAAAGGTATCTTAGACTACAGCGAATTACAATTGGTATCCTCTGACTATCAGGGTACAGATGCCTCTTCCATTGTTGATTCTAGTTTGACAATGGTGATGGGCAATGACATGGTAAAAGTCATGGCTTGGTATGACAACGAGTGGGGTTACAGTCAGCGAGTTCTTGACTTGGCAGAGTTAGTTGCCGAAAAGTGGGCTTAATTTGTCAATGATTGATTGTTAGTGGTTAGTTGTTAATTGTCAAAAAGTATTGCTAACCACTAATAACAATTAGCTAAAGTGCTGAAATCCCCGATTAAGAGTCAAAACTTGGTCGGGATATTCTCCTTTTTGATCGCGTAACAGCACTGTTGACTCATCTGTAACTGTCCCGATCACCGCAGCGCCTTTGCCAAGCTGTTGCACTAATGCATGTGCTGGCTCTTTTGGCAAGCACAGCACTAATTCAAAGTCTTCTCCACCATATAAAGCATAGAAGAGCGCTTGTTCGTTTGTCAGCCAGCCATCAAAAGTTGTTGGTAAGGGGATTTGCGTGCGTTCAACGACAGCACCAACACCACTGGCATGGCAAATTTGCACCACAGCATCAGCTAAACCATCACTGCTGTCCATTCCAGAGATAGGGAGTGGAGAGAGAGGAGCAGTGGGAGAGTTAAAAATTGAAAAGAGAATTGGTAATACATCAAGACGCGGTTGGGGGCGTTGATGTGCTTTGATCAGAGCATCGCGATCACCGTTACTGAGAGGAAATGCTGATTCTGGATGTAAAAGCAATTCTAAGCCAGCAGATGCAGCTCCGTGAACACCTGTTACTACGATCACATCGCCAATCTTAGCCTTGTCGCGACGGATGAGACGCAACGGGTCGGCTTGACCAAAAGCTGTGATTGCAATAGTAATCACAGGCGATCGCACAACATCACCACCAACAATCGGGGTTTTGTATTGTTGCAAACATGCTGTCATTCCTTCATACAACTGCTCAACCCAACTTACTCTGAGAGTCCCAGGAAGTCCAAGTCCAACAGTAATTCCTAGAGGGTAAGCCCCCATAGCTGCCAAATCTGATAAATTAGCAGCAGCAGATCGCCAACCGACATCTTTTCCAGAAGTCGTAACTTCACTGAAGTGTACGTTATCAATCAAGACATCGGTTGTGACAACTAGAGATTGCTCCGGAAGAGTTGAAAGCACAGCCGCATCATCCCCAATAATTTCTGCGGGACAGAAACGTTGCAATATTTGTAAAAGTTTTTGTTCGCCAAGGTCTTGAACTTGTAGAGAAGATAAGTCGCCGTTCATACCTAGCTGCACCTGATAAAACGTACATGAGCTTATAGCTAATTTGGCATTTTGGCAACTATGTAGATTAACTAAAGAGTATCTTGGGTATTAATACGTTAGTGTGCAATAAAATACACATGACGCATAAACCTCCTCTTCCCGGTTAACTACCGGGGTTTTTTTAGTGTAGAAAAATTAAAATGTCCTATCAGTGAAGCTTTTGGGGTTTTAAAACACCCTATATATCAGCATGAAATTCTAAATTAAGTATTTATGCTTAACAGAAATTAACTAGATAATATGTAAAAAATTTTCCTGTTAATCTAGTTTTATGTATGTAGATGGAATTAAGAAATTTAGATTATCGGAGAGCATCGTGTGATTATCAACGATGACCGCGGCAGCGGCAGATTTAACCTCGAATACTAACATCAGTTAGCGTTACTAATAGCTTCACTCGTCATAGAGTTCGTGCGCTTGCACCATTTTCCGTTTGCTCCGCTTCATCAAGACTGGACATTCTGAATTGAAGAAGAACTCAGAATACAGAACTCAGAACCTGTTAGTGGGGGATTGAGATCCCCCACTAATCACGCACAACCATTAGAGGATGAATTTGAGGAACACATTTAACTACACCTCTAGCAAACTCAGTGACACGAATTGCGTTGAAAAATCGTAGAAGAACTCAGAATGTTTAAAATCATTAAATTCTGAGATTTACGTTCTTTCTCATAAAATTCTGAGTCCTAAATTCTTTTGCTGAGGTTATTCCTCATTGAACTCTGACCTATTGTGTGTTCTGTATTCTCTCGGTTGTCAAGAAGGTTTGTATTAGCCATTCACGTAGACGTTCTTAGCGGTGAGGCAGCGCTGTAGGGGGCTCACGCCCGCTAGAGACGGCGACTGCGATCTACTCACTCTTTCTAGACGCTGCCTTGAACGACGTACCCCTGCGATCTCAGCAAGCGTGACAAGTAGCGGACGCTCCAGTTGGAGCGTCACCCGATCTAAAGCAGCGATCAGGAATTGTCTTCTCACTCCTTCTAGACGCTACCTTGAACGAGCGTCAGGGCTTGTCGTCAGCAGTCCATGTGCGGAGCGCACATTCAGAATGAAACAAAGCTAGAGTGTAAGTAAGTACCTACACAAAATTATTTACACATCCAATTCCTTTAGCGATGAGATTTTTCAAGGGTTTGAGATCAACCCAGTGTGTAATTAATTCTATTTGCCTACTTAAGTATTTATGCTTGACGAAAAACAGTTTTGTTAGGAGACATCGCTCTCACAAATGTTAGGAAAGATCTTAGTGCGGTATTAGGCTCTCATTTTTTCATCCTTTTTCGATAAAGGCGTATTGCAATAGCTCAAGATTCTTAATCAACATCAAGTTATAAATCAATTTATTAAGTTTTTAATAACACTTGTGTCAGCCTCTACATTCATGCTGGAAGCTTCTACCGGATTGTGTATCCTGAGAGTAACTAAGCTAATGATTAAATGGAGGTCGAATGACTCCTACGATTATGCGTCAGGTTTGGTCTGTAGTTGAAACCGCACAAGCCAAGACGCTGTTGCAGTTAGATGATGCTAGCTTGGTGCAGTGGTTGGTAAAACAAACCAAGAAGCAAGTGTTACTAGATTGCCGCGAAACCGACTTTCTCAGTGAATACATTCAATCTCGGCTAACCCTCATTCGTGACATTGTTTATGAACGTCATTGTTAGTAAGCGCTTCAGCTATCATGCCCTCAGCTATTGAATTGGATTTTGAGGCACGACAGCTGGTGGCTAAAGGCTAAATACTTACTCTGAAAGCTCCTCGTTTAAAGAACACAGATGAATACAAACTAAGGACAAATGATCAATAGTAAACAACTACTGACTTTTTTGTGGCAAATAACCTTCTATCAAACAGTCAGAACCCACCATACGCACTTCAACACGTTCTAGAGAAAGTGCCTCTGTCATGATAGTAAAACCTAAATCACCCACAGGTGTAGGTGCACTATTACCACCAATGATTTTAGGAGCGATAAAGGCAAGAACTTTTTGTACTGCTCCCTGAGCGATCGCACTAGCAGCTAAGATTCCCCCACACTCCCACAGCACGCTGCAAAAACCCCGATCATACAAGTGAGCCATTGCTCGATCTGGTGTGAGTGATGTTAACTCCACCACTTCCACAGATTGTTTTCGCAACAGTTCTTGAAAATCAGGGTTAGCTCCAATTTCAGTCAACACCAAAGTAGGTGCCTCCGCAGTCTGCCACAAATGAGCTACCTCTGGTAAGTTGAGATGGCGGCTCATAACGACCCGTAAAGGATTATGCGCTCCCTCTTGATGGCTAGTTAAATGAGGATTGTCTTGTCGGACTGTATTACCGCCAACAATTATCGCATCACAGGCAGCCCGCAGTTGATAGACTTCACTGCGGGCAACTTGATTTGTCACCCAGGTGCTATGACCGGTAATAGTAGCAATTTTACCATCCAAAGTCATGGCATATTTCAAAATGCCCAAAGGCCGATGATAGAGAATACGATGGGCAAAGCCTTCATTCAGCTTCTGACAAGCTTCTTGTTCCACTCCCACCAAGACTTCTATTCCAGCTTCACGTAACCGGGCAATACCACCGCCAGCTACCAAGGGATTGGGATCTACCATACCCACCACTACCTTTGCCACTCCAGCTGCAATCAAGGCGGATGTACAAGGGGGAGTACGTCCGTAGTGATTGCAAGGTTCGAGGCTGACGTAGATAGTTGCTCCGCAAGCGCGCTCCTGGGCTGCCTTCAAGGCAAAAATTTCTGCATGAGGCTCCCCCGCACGCGGATGAAACCCTTCCCCAACAATCTCCCCATCTTTGACAATCACAGCTCCTACCAAAGGATTTGGAGAAGTACGTCCGGTGGCTTGGCGGGCAAGTTCCAAACACCGCTGCATTATCCTTCGGTCAAAATCTGTTCCTACCGTTTCATTCGGGTGTGAATTCTTAGGAGATATGAGTAGATTTTTGTGGGTATTAGCGATATCTGAGTTATCTGGTTGATCGACCACTGAGGAATTATCCATAATTTTGGGCAATGTTAACTCTAGCTTCAACTAATCCGGCAGAAGTCCCATACTCTATCCGTACAAAGGATCGATACTGAGGGAGGAATACCGGGTGATTTTTATCGCGTCCTCTGATTATTTTTCCTCCCATGGGGAACAAACAAGAGGACAGCGATAAAAATTACAATAATCTAAACCACTATGCATAATCTTGAAGAACGTTTTATTAACTAGACACATAAAAAATGCGCCACAAGTAATTTTAGGGCGCATAACAGGTATCTGTAAAAGGGTTGCACGGGGAGCGCAGATTTTTTCCTTGACTAGTTACAATCACAAATAGATATTTTCTTTATCTGAACTGTATCTGTAAATACACTTGAATAGATGTTATCTCAAATAGTATAATTCTAAGTAAAGGCTGCTTTCATTTTTAATTCCAAGATCCAATCGGTTTCTCTGGGAGTTCTTGTTGGTGAGTTTCACCAACTGTAAAGTTTAAAGCCTCTTGCTTGATAATTAGCAAGTCCGTAACGATGATCTAAGCTACAGGTATGTACCCACACTCGCTTTACTCCTGCTGTCCAAGCTTGTTGCACGCCAAAACTCAATAGGTGTCCACCAATATGCTGCCCGATAAACTGAGGTAGTAGACCGAAGTAAACAATCTTGACGTTATTGTTCATGTTGTACTCTAACTCAATGTAGCTTGCGGGAGTGCCAGAAACATAAACTACCCACGTTTGGATTTCTGGACAATCGAGGTATTCCAGCCAGCGTTGATAAGTCCAACTTAGGCGCTCTATCCAGTAGTAATTGCTACCAACACTTGTATATAGGAAACGACTGAACTCGGGACAGGGAATTTCGGCACAAGTGATTACTAAGTTTGGGTTGCTTGAGAAAGTAGAACGAAGCTCGCTTGGTGAAAGCATTTCTAAGTACCAAGTCGTGACATCAACAGCATATGCTATTCAAGAAGATTGCTCTGCTAATCTTAACTGATGCCACCAACGATTCAAGGGATAATAAATAACAGGTGCCCAGAGGCTACTAAGAATAGCTGAAGCCAAGACAACCTTCTGATAGTAACTCCAGATATCTCCTGCTGTATTGCGATCCCTCATGAAAACTAGTTGGGATGCAAAGATTGTATCTGCCAAAACAGCCATTCCAAAAACAATTAGGGCTATGGAAATAAAGTCTTCTTGGATAAAACGCTGCTTTTGAATATAACCTGTGATCAATCCTACCAATCCTAAACTTAAGGCATGAGTAGGATCGCTATAGTCGGCAGATGTCATAGCATCTTGAAGTAAACCGATAACTATACCTGCTACGGCACCTTGAAAGGCTGTTCGCTTCACACTCCAAACCACTACCCAAATTAATAACCAGTTAGGTTCAATACCTAATAATTCCATTCCTGGAAAACGGGTTGGCAGTATGAGTAAACATAACATGACCGACCCTACCGTGACTATTCCGTCCACTAGTTGCCGGAGTCTCGGATGCCACTTAGTCAGAGGGTTGATTTGATTGTTAGATTTTCGCGATCGCGATTTTGGCCTAGTCTGAGTTCTACCCCAAAATTTAGGAATCCTCATTTGCTGTTTTAAAATCTAATTATTACTTTTTGGTTGTTGATTGTTCGCTCTGTGGAGAGTTCTCTGGTTGTGGGTTTTCCTGCTTCGGATATACTGTTACCCAATCCAGAGAGTGGATCGGTGGAAATAATTCAATTTTCGCGACTGATGTGGGCAGTTTCTTTAAATCCAGAGATTTTACTCGCCCTATAGCCAAACCTGATGGAAACTTTTGACTGTAATTGGACGTAGAGACAACATCTCCAGGTTTTACATTTGGGACTTTCTCATAAAATTCCAGAACTGCCTCAGCTGAAGAATCTCCTCGCAAAACACCTTTAGCTCCAGTGCGACTAATTGTGACACCGACTTTACTCTTAAAATCACTGATTAATAAGACGCGGCTGGTATTGGGCGTTACACTTGCCACCAAACCGACTAGTCCGCCTTCTGCTCTGACTATATAACCTTCCTTAATTCCCGCAAGGCTACCACGATTTAAAGTAACCTGCTGCCACCAGTTATCTGCACTACGTCCCACAACCCGAGCCGGAATAGGACGCGATGCAACCGGCTCTTTCTCAACGTAGTTCAATAATTGTTTTAGCTTTTTATTTTGATTTTCTAAATCTACTATCTGAGTTTGCAGTTCCAATACTCGGGCATCTTTGAGGCGTTCTTCTTTTGGGAATGTCTGAAACATTTGTAGTGGACGAGTGATTCCCTGATATAACTCAAGTACAAAAGCACCTTGAGTTTGTCGAAGTAGCCACGCACTACCGAAGATTAAACCCAGCAAACCAATTTGTAAACCTTTTCTTTCCCACTTACGACGTGTTATAAACATAATGAACCTTTTTTATATATAATTTTTATTTAAGATATTGAATTTTAGAGCAAATCCAATATCTTAAAATTGTATCAACAGCGCTACAGACTGCGAGAACGTCCGCTGAAAACTCTTTCAAGCTGCTTGAAGTTTTCTAATACACGACCTGTTCCCAAAACAACACAGCTTAGAGGGTCAGCTGCAATATGTGTCACAATCCCTGTTTCATGACTGATTAGGGTGTCTATCCCTTTTAGGAGAGCACCTCCACCAGCTAGCATAATGCCTCGGTCGATAATGTCTGCTGCTAGTTCTGGAGGTGTACGCTCCAATGTCCGCTTTACTGCTTCTACAATGACAGAGAGTGGTTCTGACATACTCTCTCGTACTTCTGGCCCTTTAATTGTGACAGTTCGCGGTAGGCTAGAAAGAAGGTGTAAGCCTCGGACTTCCATCATGGCATCATCATTATCAGCTGTAGGGTATGCAGAACCAATCCGAATTTTAATGTCTTCGGCAGTGCGTTCTCCAATCACTAAATTATGAACTTTTCTCATATACTGCATGATGGCTTCTGTGAGTTCATCCCCGGCAATGCGGACTGATTCGCTCAAAACCGTACCTTGAAGGCTTAACACTGCCACTTCTGTTGTGCCACCACCAATATCGATTATCATGTTCCCAGTAGGTTCGGCAACAGGGAGTCCGGCTCCTATTGCTGCTGCTACAGGCTCATCAATTAAGTAAACTTCTCTTGCCCCTGCTTGAGTAGCCGCATCCATCACAGCCCGTCTTTCTACCCCTGTCACTCCACTAGGAATGCCAATGACAATCCGGGGTAATACGAGAGACTTGCCTTCGTTGACTCGCTGAATAAAACTTTTCAGCATCAGCTCGGCTGTATCAAAGTCAGCGATTACACCATCCCTTAAGGGGCGTACAGCAATCACATTTCCAGGTGTCCGACCGAGCATTTTTTTGGCTTCTTCTCCAACTGCTATTACAACCTTTTCGTTTTGGTCGATAGCAACCACTGAAGGTTCTTGAAGAACAATGCCTTTACCTGATACATATACGAGGGTGTTGGCAGTACCGAGATCGATACCCATATCCCGCGACAAGGAAAACCTACTGAAAAGACCCACTCCTTTCTACGCCCCCTATTTTTAATATTATTGACAACTATCGTAAGTTGCAATTGTGCTGGATTTTATTATGTTTTTCGACCTGAGTCTAGTAAAGCAGCTTATGTTTCCACAGATATTTTGGGAATCTTTACCTTGCCTTTTAGCTGCTACTTACTTTTATTCGCTCTCCCCATAGGTACATCAGTATATTTTTGTGAGTAAGAGAAAATAATTTTTATGTAAGTCCACAGTAATTAGCTATCAATTATCAGCGTACATTAGTTTTTAGGTTTGAGCAGCGTTATCGAGAGATTTACATAATTGACTTGATAGCTGCTTGTAAAGTGCCATAACTAACGCTCTTTTATTACTCTCATCAGATTAAATTTGAAATTCTACTTGTTAGAGGATGTTTGAAAAGTCTAAGAGCGTGTGTTTCACTACCATAGCTACCGAGAAACTGCTACCTTGAGAATATGGGTTTTGGGATTTGCGATACGGATGGCAGCCCCTGAGTCTCACTTAAGGCTCAAGCAGACCCTTCAAACAACCTCTTACTTTAGTCTGCCCAGGCGAACTTTGTTGGTGCATGCAATTTCCAACTACCTCGATTATTCTCTCTTCAGAGTCATAAAAGAGCGCTAAAGACTTTAATTTAATTGTTAGATAAATAACAATTAAATTAGAGTCTTTAAACGTAAATTCACAGAAGTATGTAAACAATTGTTGACCGACTCAGAAACCTACAACCTACTAAGGGGAAACCATAAAAATAAAATACCAGCTACCCGCTTGGGTTGATGGGTTGGTATCGAGGGATCTAGGAATGAACGGCACGGTATTTTATTTCCACAGCAAGTGCCTAACAACTATCTCTGTCCATGAACAATGTAAAGTTGTGTTGATTCAGGCCAACTTTCTGATCCCTTTGCAATTGGCTTCTCTCAAAGTCAGAATAGATAAGTACGTCTGTACTGAGAGGAAACACATGAGTATTAACGTTGTCACCTTAATCGGTCGTGTAGGTAACGACCCTGATATGAAGTATTTTGAGTCTGGTAGCATTAAGTGTCGTTTAACGTTGGCTGTCAACCGACGCAGTAGAGACGGTGAACAAACTGATTGGTTCAATCTCGAAATCTGGGGAAAAACAGCTCAGGTAGCAGGTGACTATGTAAAAAAGGGCAAACAGATTGCCGTCAAAGGTTCTTTGAAATTTGACACTTGGAGTGATCGCACGACCGGCGCAAACCGTTCTTCACCCGTGATTTTAGTGGAGCAACTGGAGTTATTAGGTTCTAAAAGGGATACAGATTATGAAATGGACAACAATCCCGATAATTTCGGCTAATGGAATTGCTCGTTGATAGTTGGTAGAGGTGAGTGGGGAATTGGTAGGAGTGAGTTACTAATCTCTGAAGAGCCATTTCCCATTCCTTTGAGTAGAAAGCACTCTTTAGCTACAAGTTTGGGTTCAACAGCTTGGTAAATTAAAGAGAAGAATTTCCGCAGAACCCATGCACTTAGATTTCACAACCGTCTCATTACCGCTCTTGGCAACGGCAACAGAAAAAGCAGATAGTTCACTGGTGGTAGCGGCAGTGCTGCTGAGCTTAGTCGTCATTTACTTGTCAAGCAAAATTGGTGGAGAGTTCTCAAACCGATTGGGTTTTCCGCCTGTGTTAGGGGAACTCGTCGGTGGCGTAGTCGTGGGCGTATCTGTTCTACATCTTTTGGTATTTCCAGAAAGCGGGGCAGATAGTTCTAACTCTTTAATTATGATCTTCCTCAACAAAACTGCTGGCTTGAGTCCCAACGCTACAGATGCTGTTTTTCAAGCACAGTCGAATGTCATTTCTGTTTTGGCAGAATTGGGTGTGATCATCTTGCTGTTTGAAATCGGTTTGGAGTCAAACTTAAAAGACTTGATGGCTGTTGGTTTGCAAGCAACTGTTGTGGCAGTTGTCGGGGTAGTTGTACCTTTTACTGCTGGCACGGCAGGATTAATGTTATTGTTTGGGGTTCCAGCCGTACCAGCAATTTTTGCCGGGGCTGCGTTGACGGCCACAAGTATTGGTATTACTTCTAAGGTGCTTTCAGAAATTGGATGTCTTAATACTCAAGAAGGACAAATTATTTTAGGCGCTGCCGTTATTGATGACGTACTGGGAATTATCGTTTTGGCAGTGGTGGCAAGCCTTGCTAAAGATGGAGCCGTGGATGTTGGCAAAGTTATTTATCTGATTGTCAGCGCCAGTAGTTTCCTTGTGGGTGCGATCGCCCTGGGTAATGTATTTAACAAGTCTTTTGTGGCGATCGTTGACCAACTTAAAACTCGTGGCGAACTAGTGATTCCAGCATTCATCTTCGCTTTCGTTATGGCTTACTTCGCGGCTGCGATCCAGTTAGAAGCAATTCTTGGGGCTTTTGCAGCGGGCTTAGTCTTAGAAGAAACAGATAAGCGCAAAGAATTGCAAAAGCAAGTTGTTCCGATAGCTGACATGCTAGTGCCTATTTTCTTTGTCACTGTAGGAGCAAAAACAGATTTAGGAGTTTTAAACCCAGCAATTCCTAGCAATCGGGAAGGATTAGCTATGGCAATTTTTCTCCTCTTAGTTGCCATTCTGGGTAAAGTCAGTACGGGCTTAAGTGTCTTTGGCAAAACTAAGCTCAACCGTTTGGCAATTGGTGTAGGAATGATTCCTCGCGGCGAAGTGGGATTAGTCTTTCTTGGTATTGGTTCCTCTATCGGGATTCTCTCAAAACCACTAGAGGCGGCAATTATTATGATGGTTGTTCTGACGACTTTTTTAGCTCCTTCCTTATTACAGTTCGTCTTAACAAAATCACAAATTGAGGTAACAGAGGACACTTTGATACAACTTGGTATGGAGAACTCGCCGAGAATAGTGTCTTCAACAACACAATCACTCATAGACTCGATCGCATCCACATCACTAGAGGATGAAAATCCAGAGCAGCAGGAAACACATTAATTGCTTTGTCTGTAGGGCGGAAACTTCTCTGCCCAATTGAACGTCCCTTACGATAGTCCATATTTTATAATTTTTCTCTAAATACTGAGTTAGCCATTAGCATTACTAAGTCATAATGCCATAAATGCAAAGAAAACTGAGAAGGGTATGCTACAATTTAACGCCAACTATGTTTTGGTGTTGAAGCAACAAGTGCTATTTTTAGTGCCCTGATATTAGATTTTCTTATGAAAGCAGCGGTTTGGACTGCGATAGTGTGAGGATTTTTCTCTGCTCTAACAAATGGACAATTACGAGAATGCAAATCAGGAGAATACTCTGTGAAATTACACTGGTTACTGCCTGGTACTGTTTTAACTATCTTCATGCTATCGTTGCCCGCTCATGCAGCAAAACTAAGGTTTTGGCGTTTTGATGCTCTTCAAAACCAATTAGAGATTTACACTGAAGGGGAAGTTCAACCCAAGGCACAACTTATCTCTAACCCGACTCGTTTGGTGATTGATTTGCCGGGAACATCATCTGGGCGTCCACAGATTTCGCCGTCAGCCAGCAGCATGTTTCGCTCGATTCGTGTTGCGCAGCTTGACGAACAAACAACTCGTATAATTGTGGACATCAATCCAGGTTATACCTTAGATCCCCAACAGGTAAAGTTTGAGCAGGCAACAGCCTTCTTCTGGAGGGTGAAATTACCAAAGCCACAGCAAGAGAAAGTAACATTATTGCCTCCGAACAATATTGAAAACAGAAGGAGTGATGGCGATGATAATACTCAACCCGCTCTATCGAGGATTGCGAACACCACAGAAGGGGTGACTCAAGTTGAAAACTTACGAGTAACAGAAGATGGTTTTTTCATGACGACTAGTGGTAGTCATCCTCAAGTAAAAGTTGATCGCAGTCGCGATGGCATCACTTACATGGATATTTCTAACGCTAGATTATCATCAGATCTGGCACAAAGAGATTTACCTATTAACCAGTACGGAGTAAAGCACATCCAATTTACCCAACTGGAAACACAACCTCCTGTTGTTCGCATAGCATTGTTCTTAGATAAAGACAGTCCTGACTGGGAGGCAAGTACGAGTAGTCAAGGTGGTTTGGTGATTCTGCCAAATCGTTTGAGTGGTAAATTACCTACAAATAACACTGACTCAAGATTTCCCACTCCGCTTAATTCTTTGACGAGCGAATTATCCACAATTCAATCTGTGGAACTCGCAGATCGTGACTCGCAACTTGTGATTAGAGGCGATCGCAATTTAGAAGCCAGTGGAGAATGGGATAGCTCCAAGCCTGGTTTGTTCCGCATCACTATCGCTAATTCTCAATTAGCTGCAAGCCCAAAAGGACCATTATTTCACTCAGACAGTCCCATCTTACGGATACGTCTACAACAGCAAGATCCTCATACAGTTGTCATTTTTGTTCAACCTGCGGCAGGAGTACAAATTAGGTCATTCAACCAGAGCAATCGCACCAGTGTGGCTTTAAAATTACGACGCACGGCAATGTTCACACCCCCTGTGGATTTACCGACGCTACCAGGAAAAATGACAAATTACCCCCAACCATTGACTCCTCATATTTATCATGGACGGGCGGTCGCAATTATCGATCCTGGACACGGCGGCAAAGACTCTGGAGCAGTTGGTATTGGTGCAATACAAGAAAAGAATATTGTCTTGCCTATTGGCATTAGGGTGGCACAAATTTTGCTGCAAAATGGCGTACAAGTACAACTCACAAGAAATGCTGACTATTTTGTAGATCTTGGTCCTAGAGTAGAAATGGCTCAGCGAGTCCATGCTGATGTCTTTGTAAGTGTCCATGCCAATTCCGCAGGTGCAGGTCGTCCTGATGTCAGCGGTTTGGAAGTGTATTATTTCGACAGTGGTCTTGGTTTGGCTCGTGTTGTCCACGATACCATTCTCCAAAATGTTAATGTGAGAGACAGAGGAATCAGGCAGGCAAGATTTTTTGTTCTCAGAAAAAGTTCTATGCCCTCAATTCTTGTAGAAACAGGTTACATGACTGGTCGTGAGGATGCGGCTAAACTGCAGACTCCAGAGTACCAAAATCAAATGGCCGAGGCAATTGCTCGCGGTGTACTTCAATACTTAAATTTAAGATGAAATATGTAAATATATTTAAAATATCACAAGTCTTGTTACTTTAATTAACAGTAGCAGAAAGTCTTTAGTTAAACCATCCACGCTCAAAAATCACACACTTCCACAAATGTCTAGCTCAATCAATTGTTATTCACTGCTATTAAAAGAATGATTTTAGATTTTAAGCTGGGTAATATTGATAACTCAGTAATAAATCAAAATCTCACATCCCATAACGATGTAGAAAATCGGGAGGGGCTTAATAGAAGTTGAGTAAGAATGCACGCCATCAGCAATCAGCCAGCATCACAAAGCAAGCACTCAAGTCGTGTCACATACTACGAAATTCCTTTCATAGCTGAGTGTCAATTACTGAGGTGATGATGATTTACGAATTTGACGCTAGCTGTATTTTTAGATGAAAAGCCGAGGTTTGGGCGGTGACAGTGTGAAGAGTTGCCAAAACTTTAAAAGATTGACAGCTTATATGAATGCAAATCAGGAGAATACTCTGTGAAATTACACTGGTTGCTGCCGGGTACTTTTTTAACCGTCTCCATGCTATCGTCGCCTGCCCACGCAGCGAGACTACAGTCTTGGCATTTTGATATCAATCAAAACAGACTGCAATTTAATACTGAAGGTGCTGTTCAACCTCAAGCACAACTTATCTTCAACCCGACTCGTCTAGTCATCGATCTGCCGGGAACTTCATTTGGGCGTCCACAGATAAATCAGCCAGTGGGCGGTGCAATTCGCGCTATCCGCGTTGGGCAGTTTGACGAACAAACGGCTCGCATCGTAGTGGAACTCAATTCAGGTTACTCTCTAGACCCAAAGCAGGTAAAATTTGTCGGGACAACTCCTAATAATTGGACGGTACAATTACCGAAACCACAGCAAGAGCAAGCAGTCTCCTCGCCTCCAAACACTCCAATTATTCCCAGCACTCCAATTATTCCCAGCACTCCAAACACTCCCAGAACTCCAAGAAATATTTATACTGTAGTGACGAATGATTATAACAATAACACTACAGTAAAGAAGGAAGCAGTTGTCAGCACAATTGTCACAGCGACTCAAATTGAAAACGTACAGGTTACAGGAGATGGGTTTTTCGTTCGTACCAGTGGTGGTCATCCACAAATAAAGGTAAATCGCAGCCGAGATCTCTCCACCATTTTCATGGACATTTCTGGCGCAACTTTATCACCTAATCTAGAACAACGAAGTATCAATGTTAATAAGTATGGTGTTGATCGCCTAGAACTTATCCAATTAGGAACAAGACCACCTACTGTCCGCATGACGTTGCGGGTAGATAAAAGTAGCCCCGATTGGTGGGCGAGTATCAGCGGTGGAGATGGTTTAGTCGTTTTACCCAGTAAGGGAGTTGTTAGGTTACCTGCTAGTAGTAATATTAATTCGATATCAGACAACAACCCCACAGTCCCTTCATCCCCAAACAACTCACTGGCTACAATTCAGTCCGTACAGCTGAGTGCGACAGGTACACAACTGATTGTCAGTGGCGATCGCAATATATCTGCTAGTGGAGGTTGGGATAAATCATCAGGGTTGTTCCGCATCACTATTCCCAACGCGAAGTTGGCGGAGTCGGTAAGAGGTCCAGAATTTAACTCCTACAGTCCAATCCTCCGGGTACGCCTGCAACAGCAAGATTCTCATACAGTGGCGATCTTGGTTCAACCTGCGACAGGAGTGCAAATTGGCCAACTCAACCAATTCGGTGACTCTTTTGTCGCTTTAGAATTACGACGTTCTCGTGTAGCATTACCACCTGTTACCAACTTACCTCCCCTTCCAACACCAAACCCTCAACCGTTGTCAAGACAGAATCCTTATGCAACATCTCCGCAACCGCGACTAGCACCGAATGGGAAAATCATCGTCGTTGTCGATCCGGGACATGGTGGTAAAGACTCAGGCGCTCCCGGTCTTGGTGGACTGCTGGAAAAAGATGTTGTACTGCCACTTAGCAAAAGATTAGCAGCAATTTTGGAGCAACACGGTATACAAGTCGTTTTGACACGAGATGCTGACTTTTTCGTAGATCTTGCTCCGAGAGTGGAATTGGCACAAAAAGTCAATGCGACATTATTTGTCAGTATTCACGCTAATTCTGTTGATGACCGTCCAGATGTGAATGGTTTGGAAGTATACTACTACGACAGCGGTTATAATTTAGCTGAAGTCGTTCGCAAAAGCATTCTCCAGAATATCAGTACGATTAAAGACCGGGGAACGCGCAAAGCTAGATTCTACGTCCTCAGAAAAAGTGCGATGCCCTCGATTCTGGTAGAAACAGGTTATATGACTGGTCGGGAAGACAATCCCCGGTTGGCAACCTCAGAATACCAAAATCGTATGGCAGACGCGATCGCACGTGGTGTACTTCAGTATCTACGGCAAAGGTAAATATAGCCTTATGAGGTACAAAGTGGTAAGTAAAAAAATAACACTCGACACTTAACAATTAACAACTAACAAGCAACAGCCTGTGTTTCCATCTTCTGGATTTGAACGTGCCCCAATTGGCATTTTTGATAGTGGTGTGGGAGGTTTGACGGTACTGCGACAACTTTATCGACAACTCCCAAATGAGTCGATTATTTACTTTGGGGATACAGCTAGATTGCCTTATGGCATTCGTTCACAAGCAGAAATTGTACAGTTCGTCCGCGAAATTCTGACTTGGATGCAACAGCAGCGGGTAAAAATGGTCATCATGGCATGCAACACCAGTTCGGCTCTGGCATTAGAAGTGGTGAGGCAAGAGTTTTCTGTACCTATTCTGGGTATTATCCTACCAGGGGCAAAGGCAGCAGTGAACAGTGGAAAACGTATCGGTGTCATTGCTACCCCCGCAACTGCTAAGAGTAATGCCTATAGACGTGCTATTCTAGAGATTGATGATAGTGTACAAGTCTGGCAAGTTGGTTGTCCAGAGTTTGTGCCACTCATTGAGCAAAACCGTATTCACGATCCCTATACAACTGAGGTAGCGCGTTCTTATCTGGAACCTTTAATCAAGCAGGACATCGATACTTTAGTTTATGGCTGTACTCATTACCCATACCTTGCCCCAGTTGTGCGATCGCTCTTACCTGCTTCTGTCAAGTTGGTAGATCCAGCCGTTCATGTTGTCGCTGCTTGTGCCCAAGAGTTGGATTTACTAGGAAGAATGAATACCTATCTTCCATTACCAACTTACTTCGCTGTCAGTGGTTCTCCACAAAAGTTTGCTCAATCCTCACTTCCATGGTTGGGATGTACCCCATCAGTTGAGTTGGTACGCTTTGAGGAGTTAGGAGTTAGGAGTTAAGATTCGTACAGACGCGCTATTTGAAGCGTCTGTACAAAAGTTATTGTTGTCCACCTTTCCTCGTCAACTCGTTGTGTTATACGACTTCCTGCTTATTCCCTTTAGATGTTAAAGAGACACTTGTCGTATGTGTGTTATTGCCTGTGCGCTTTGCTAATGCTAAAAGTAGATAGACTGTTAACAGATATCCGGAAGCTAAGATAAAAATCATCATAAGTTTTTCTCCAGAGAATATTTTTTACGAATACATTTACTTAATGAATATTAAAGTTGAATAAAATTAGTAGAGCTTCCGCCACTCGATAGGTATATTCTTTGCGGCTATTTTTCTGCTACGCTAAACTTCTTGATCGAGTTGTATTCTCCTTGATCGAATCACAAAATCTTTATGGAGAGTATAGATATCCACAGGATGTTCTATAGTTTGGCGGGGAAATTATAACAATTACAATTTAGTCAAGAACACTGATTGTCTGACTAAACGATAAACAAATAGGACCCTTAACTGATTTATCGTTACAAATCAGTTAGAAGAGAATACTACTTGGGTTACGCATAAGTTATCAACTGTTAACTCATGTAAAGACACAACGCAAACTACTTGTAACAGGAATACTGCCGGATCGCGTTGGCTTAAAGGAGGGCATTTCTACACACCTAAAATTCACATCGGCAAACTACACCAACTGCTGCAGAACTTTGCTAAACTAGGGTTCTCATCTAATGATGAACCAATATGAGCAAGCAGCATAAAACTATGCTGGCTTGACTGTTACAGGTCTAACGTGTAAGCTTTAATTGCGCTGGAGGTATATAGCTGCTTCTCGCTAGAGTTGCAAAGGCTATGGCTTTAGAGGTTTTAAACTGGGAAACCCAGCCAAAGAAATGTTTCGTCTTTGGTCTATTGTGACCTAATTGCAATTCACAACACCTTGTACGTAAGAACATTTGTAAGATGTTTTACTAAACAGGCGTGAATACTTATAATCTTTTAAATCCCTAGATTTTAGCGTAACACAAGGAACCTGACTTTTTAGCTAATTAAGTTGCTAAATTTTAAATTTTCTCAGAAAATTATTAAAGATTTTGGAAGATTGTTCTTTTGCTTTACATAAGCAATTTATTTTTCCTCCCCTGTACCCTTCAAAGCCCTCCTTCCCGATTCCTCAACGCTATGAATGCTTAAAGGGAAGCTCCTGTGCTACAAAGTCTGTTTACCTGCGTTGTTCTGTTGCGGCTTCCTGAGAACAGAATTTCTGTGTTCAATTCTTGAGAGGATTCCTTAAGGAAAACTTTGCGCTGGCACATGCTTATCTTAGAATGAGTATAGGATATGTAAATTTTCGTAACTTTAAGTTAGAGTCGGCCCGTCCATGACCCCAGCCACTTCCCTTTTCGCCCCTGTGGAAGCAGACCTGCTAATACTAGCAGATAACCTGAAACAGCTAGTTGGAAATAACGACCACCCCATCCTCTGTGCGGCGGCTGAACACCTATTCGGAGCTGGGGGAAAGCGTATCAGACCGGCAATTGTCTTATTGATATCAAGAGCAACAATGCTGGAAAAAGATATCACGCCTCGTCACCGACGCTTAGCTGAAATCACAGAAATGATTCATACAGCGAGTTTGATCCACGATGATGTGGTAGACGAATCAGACATGCGGCGTGGTGTTCCCACGATTCATAGTTTGTTTGGCAACCGCTTTGCTGTTTTGGCCGGAGATTTTTTCTTTGCCCAATCTTCATGGTACTTAGCAAACCTGGACAATTTGGCAGTGGTCAAGTTGTTATCAGAAGTGATTATGGATCTTGCGACTGGCGAGATTCAGCAGGGATTAAATCTCTCTGATACAAGCATGTCGATCGATACATACTTAAAAAAGACTTATTACAAAAGTGCGTCGATCATTGCCAACAGTTCTAAAGCTGCTGGATTACTGAGCGAAGTTTCTGAAGAAACTGCTGAGCATTTGTACGGCTACGGACGTCACATTGGTTTGGCGTTCCAGATCGTAGATGACATTCTAGATTTCACGAGCTCGACAGATACTTTGGGTAAACCAGCAGGATCTGATCTCAAAAGTGGCAACTTAACTGCACCAGTTTTGTTTGCTTTGGAAGAAATACCCTCTTTAGAGGTGCTGATTGAACGAGAGTTTGTACAAACTGAGGATTTAGAGCGGGCGATCAAGCTGATTAAAGATAGCAAAGGAATTCAGCGTTCCCGAGAATTAGCCGCACACCACGCTCATAAGGCGGTTGAGCATCTTGTGGATCTCCCACCCTCAGAATCTCGCCAAGCGTTGATAGAAATGGCTGACTATGTGTTGAGTCGTCTTTACTAAGTACAGCGTTGCATTAATTCGTAGCGAATTTATCCATCATCTGTGCGA
>CALMVQ010000121.1 GCA_937873135.1 uncultured Scytonema sp.
TATTCGCGAGATAGCATCGCGAATAATGTGTTTCTGCCAAATTGGGATGCTCCCCCTTGAGTCAAGGTTGCCGTTGGTGTAGAACTTACCACTATTTTTGAAGTAAACGATGCGGATTTTTGAAGAGGTTTTTATGGTTGAATTCATCTTTAATGCGTGAAGTGAATTTTATCCTCCTTGAAGGTGTAACCTCCATCGTTATTTAATGAGGAAAGCAGTTCCTTACACGTAAGTAAGCATAAAAAATATGGTTGAGTTAAATCTCAACCACAATGATAATATTTAAGATGGAAAATTTGCCTTACTGAACTTGGCGTATGCCTTTAGTTTTAGTCTTTCTTGTTACGAGTCTTACTACCCGCTCGCACCTTAAATCGTACCTGCTTTCCGATAGTTACCTCAGCAACATTACTGACATCTTTACCAGTTTTATAGGCATCGAGAATTGCCTTATTATTAGCCTGGTACTTGATAGTTCTAAATTCATCGGGGAAATCTTCATCATCTACTTCTACTACTAAGTTAGCCACTTTAGGCGGGTTGTCCCTAATTTCAATTTCTCTCTCTTTACCGATGTTTTTGTCATTGATTAGTCCTATTTCGTGTAGATAAATTAGGGTGTGCTTGATTTTTTCAAGCTGGGTTTTGCGGCGTGAAATGACTTGGTCATGGAGTTCGACAACTCGTGCTTTTCTTTCCTCCCAAATTTCAAGGTCAAGATTCAGCTGATCGACAACCCAGGCGATCGCATCGATTTTAGTTTCCATGCCATCCTGAATTGCCATGAGGTTTTGGAGAAGTTCCTCAACTTTGCCTTCTTCCCCTAACTCGGTTGCTTCTTCAATCTGTGCCCATAGTTTAGCCGCATCAAGGGATAGCTCTTTGAGGGTGAGTTGGTTAATTTCGCGCATTTTTGCTTGAGTCATGATTTGTTCCTAATATGAAAAACCAGTAGTAGTTGCTACTGGTTGTTGATTATCAAGAGTTGATGGTTGGAGGGAGATTGAGCTCCCGTTAGCTGTACTGTAGGTGGAAATAGTCTGCCTTCTCCTTTGCTAAATTAGCAACGGTGTCGTAGTAATCCGCTTCGTCTAGAGTGTTGAGGAGTTGAATTTGTGGTGCTGGCTTTGTTTTTTGCTTACCAGTTGGTTTATGATGAGTAGTAGTATTCATGAAAAACAACTTCTAATTTGTTCAACGAAGTTGTGCGTCAGCATTTGTTGTAATGTTGACTTTAAAGGCGTAGTGGAAAATCGGGGTAATTAAGCGATTTAATCGGATGATTCAGCCTGCGCTTCCTCTTTCTTTATGAGCTTGATGGTGCCTCAAACCGTATTAACTTCGTACCCCCCCGAACGGTTACGCTGTTAGTTACAGCTGACTAATTATTTAGAGTGTGCTCACCTGATTAATGACATTTTGCTGAGTTTTACCAAGAGCGATGCCCTTGGCCACGGCGCACATCCGTATCGCGCATCCCAGAAATGAACCCTGTGTGGCGCTTTTGTCTCGTTATGTAAGTGTCTGGGGCTCAAGCTCTCTTGTCTGCTTTAAGATAATTGTTGGCGATACACATAGAAACTTTGAGGAATACTGCCGCGCTCGCTTCAATTATAGTCGGGATATGGCATACCTAAAAATTAGTGCTGTCACTGTCTATGACAACATTCAGCAATTTTTGCCGACCAATGGTCGGCAGATTCCGATGCCGACCAACGAACGATGCTGATCGCAGATCCCTTGTCAAAAACAACCCGCAACTGTAACTCAATGAGGAAGATCCAATAACCGCGATCGCCTACTTGGGCGTATCTCAATTGAGATGAAATCTGTGTAGTGTAGCCACCGTAGATATTGCTCTCCACACTCTGATAAACGCTTTCCGTACTCAAATTGTATTGTGACAATGGTACGAGCGAACCTACATCCCAACCCAATACGGTTCAGTTAAGACATTTATTCGTTGAGGCAGCAGGGGAGATGGGGAGCTTTCTGTGCAGGGGAGAAAGAAGAATCCGCTCCTCCGCTCAAGAGCCCCCCTGCCTGCCTCAACAGATTAATTTCCTTAACTGAACTGTATTGCATCCCAACCCACAACTAGATAAAAATTAGAGTATTATTATTACTGATAGCAGCAACGCTATCAGTAATGATATCAATATGCCACGTCATAAGTCCAATAAAACTAAAAAGACTCCGCCAAGCCAGATGCTCCGCGTGCCTACCCCACTGATTCAGGCAGTTAAAGAGCTATCAAAACTACACAGATTAGGGCATACAAATGCTGTACTCCAAGGTTTACACTCATTGATATCAAATATTGATATCAACGCCGATATCGATAGTAGTGTTTCAATAAAGCAGCTATCTTTACGGCTCTCAAAGCTAGAATCCCGCAATAGTAGTGATAGCGATGTTGATAGCAATTTAATCTCATCTTCAGTGACTAGTTTGTCACAAAAGTTAGAAGCACTTACAACGCGGATAGCACAAATAGAAAGTGCCATCCGTGTACTTGAGCAACGTCAACTTTCAACTCCTACAAGACGGCAGCCCTTTAACTACCATCCACCACAGCTAGAACTTCAAGCATATACCGGGGAAAATCTGGCTAAAAGATTAGGAATTGATGTGGCAACTTTGGAGCGAGAGAAGATGGCCAATAGTCCAAAAAACTTTGAAAGCTGGTGTCGCTCTAAAGATCCCAGTAGTATCGCATGGCGTCCGGGCAAAGATGGACTTTATCATCCGGTGAAATAGTGCGATCGCCAGATTGATCAAAAGTATATTCCTCTTGCTTGCACTAAAGAAGAAATTGACCTAACGCTTTGGGAAAATTTTCCGAGAAAATCTCATAATTTATACTACGTGCTATACTAGTACCTGTTGCAGCGGTAATTCTAACTGCCCTGGAGTTGTGTTAGACCGCCCTCTAGCTCTACTATGTAGGGCAATATGGCATGGACTGCAAAGCGGTATGAGATTGTCTACGCGATTATCCTCGGGTGTAAAATTTGAATGATGTACGGAGAGAGTGAGCATGGTCCACTTCGAGCGCGACAGTCCCTTGGGCTTCTCCCCCGGACGCAAACATTGTACGCCGCAGTGACGGCATCTCCACCCTGCTGTCGCCTTCACCTGTAGTGCTATATCTTGCCAGTCATCCGCGTAGCGCTCTCTATATATGGGCATTTTCGCTCTCCAGATTACTCATAGCGTGAACAAAATCTGAATTTACCAGTTTACCGCTCTTTATTTCAATAGTGACTATGGTAACATTTCCACCGTTCCAGAACTTCTTTAATTGAAGAAGCTCCTTGCCCGTAAGCTCAAGATTGAATTTGTCGTAGAGGGGTAGTGTGGGAATGTCCTGATGAAGGCGATCGCCAACTGCCATCAATAGATATTGTGTCAGTTGGTGTGGAAGAAGGCGATCTCAATGCCCTTAATTGATTGTTTCTATTGGCGAGGCAAGCAATCCAGACATGGACAAAACCCGTTGCGACCAAGACTTGGCTTCTTGGGCAACTTGAGTTCAAGCTATAGTGTCATACCAAATGTTTTCCCAGTCCAATTTCCATCTCGACAAAGCACGCATCAAATTTTTTCTTGTAAGTGCCTAATGTGTCACCTGGGCAGTTGTCTTTGTGGTAAGGACCCCCATATGCATTTTCCGCTCCTGCGTTTATCAAGAAAGGCAGCTATGCTGCTATGCTGAGGGTAGAAGGATTTTTTTGTATATTATATTTCTTTAAATTCTCTACGCACGTAGAATAGCTGGTGTTGCGCATTCGTAACAAATTCAATCAGGATGTTTTTACAGTCCCAAAAAGCGAGACAATAAAAATCAGACAGATTAACATCAGACCAAACTCCTTTAAGTCCTGTTCTTGTCGCTCACAGGATTGGTCGGTTGTGGAAACCGCGTTCCCTACGTGATCCGAATGACCCTAACGAACAGGATGATTAGAATGCTTGTGTAGTAATCGTTTCAGCCTTAGCGTAACTTTCTGTACGATTGCTCATTTCACCCCTTCGGTTAAAACTAGGACTTACGCACTGTACAAAAGGTACATCATGTGTGAAACGTAATTTAGTCGTTCCAGAATGAGTGAGAATTACCGCTCTTCTGGGTGGTGATCGCTAAAAGATTATCGAAAAATCAGGTTTGAATGTCGCAAACCCATACCCCATATTTGCTATTTCCTGTCAATGCCTAAGTCCTATAGATTTGTCTTTGATAACCCGCAACTTAAGTTACTATCTTTGGCAACTTCGTATTAGACCAGTTCCAGCCATTTGCTTATTGTTTTTGCTACGAGTGCTTTTAGCTTTTCGTCATCCAAAGTTATGACGCCATCTGCATGTGCATGACGATATAAGCCAGAAAGACTCTCTATGCCGGGATAGCCTTCAATGATGACCAACACGTCTCTGTTAGGCGTTATTCCCTGAAAGATAAGATTTTCTTTGCCGAACTGCCCTATGATGTAGTCTTCTATAGATGTTAGGCTACTAGCTGCTAGCTCCTTCTTCCAATATGAGACATGATCCTCAATTCGTGTTTTGATTCCTACTGTTCCATAGTCTTTTAGCCATTTTTCAACTGTTTTTGAAATTGGAACTTTCTTACCACCAAGCTCTTCTCTAATATATTCGCGGATAGCATCTACTGTCAGATCGTCAGGATAGAGCATACAAAAAATTACCTGCTGAAATTATGTTAGTATTACATCTAAAATACCCAGCAACTTCTATCAAATAACACTAAGTAGGTGAAAATCAAACTATATCCTAGGTGTGCGAAACGAAGTAGAGTGAAGCAATTCGCTTGCGGTTTTTAATGACTTTACATTCTATTGATTTTTATTTTTTTACGAATTATTGCCTCACATTCTTCTTTGGGTTGAAGATGCCAAAAACCATCTTTTTTTACATGATAAAACGGCATTCCAATATGTGGGGTCCTTGCTTTGCCTAAATGACTCCATAGGTTTAAAAATGTGGCAGCAAGTTCACCTGATAGAGGAATTTGATTATCTATTATTTGACCCCGGTTCATCATATCAATTACGGATAGTAGTAAAATAGGCTTATTAGGAGCAATACCATCTTTAACAGAGATATTTAAGCCAGTCTTACTTAACTTATCAAGAGGAAAATATTTCTTACATATTTCCCCGGTCTTAGGAAGAAACTTTTTACAATAGTAATTCAAATCTTTAATCATTTCTAGTTCTGAAAAAATCTCAAGATACATGTGATTTAATATACTCCAATAATTGGAGTGGTCATGATAATATAACTGCAAGCCTTAAAAGTGAGATCACTTAATCGGCGTTGCATAATTGAAGTATGAATTTTGTCTCACGCAAAGACGCAAAGACGCAAAGAGTCGTTGTTTAGTTATCTCGAAAATTGTAAATTCATACTCCCATTCAGCAATGCCACTTAATCTATGTCTGTGAGGTTCCTTATTTTGAGTAAGTGATGCTACCTTTCGTCGGCTTCTTTACCATGTAGCTCTGCCAAAACGTAATTAAGTAATTATGGGCGTTTATAAACTGTCCCTGCGGCTCGGAGTTTCTTGCGAGCAATTTATCCTTCTAAAGACTCACACTGTAGAAATAGCGATCGCCACATTTGGCACATAGCTTAATATGGGGTCTAGCCGGGATACGTGCAAAATGGGACACGATGCAAAGTTTTGTTAAAAAGCTTGATTAAATTACAGTTATGTGGATGAGAAAAGGGAAAACTTATTCCCTTGAGGCGGAGTACAATATATACTCTTCTTAAATTCTCCAAGTTATATAATGGAATTGAAAAAGATATAAACTGTATTGTTTAGTTTGGAGAAATTTATTCTAGTATTTGGTCAGTTTATCTAAAGCGAGTTGTGCTATTTCTTCGGCTCGGGATGATGTAACTTTTTGATAACGCAATGTAGTCTGTATGTTCTCATGACCCATCAATGCACGAAGTGTCTCAATCCCGTGGAAAAAATCAGTAAAAATTGGACAGCCTTCAACCCAACTAGTTAGTGTGGTGCCGACAGATCAATAAAAAAAGGCTGTCCAATTTTTATGGATTACTGCGTCCCCCATCAATCCGACGCGCTCAGTTGCGAATGTATGGCGCAGATCGTGAATCCGAATTCCCTTGAGTACTGGACTCTGAGCAATTAAATCACTCCAACACTGATGAAATCGGCGATAACTTACAGCGGTTTTCAGTTGAGTAGACTACAAATGTAGTAAGATAGAGAG
>CALMVQ010000122.1 GCA_937873135.1 uncultured Scytonema sp.
TCCAGCCCTTCGTGCGTCTTCGTGTCGCACCCAAAACGGGTTTATTGTACGCGCTTGGCTGAAACACATATCTTTTCCTTAACCTGTCAAGGATGATCTAGGGCTTACTATTGTGATTGATTATGTCCCGAATACTCAACTTCTATTTCGTGGGATGAGTGAATATACCACAAAATCCGCATTGATGATAAATCACGATTTTTTATGACTTAGAGTATAAATGCCTTAAACCGTTTTTACACCAAGGCTAAAGCCAAAGGTTTTCAACGAGTATTCTTATAAAATTTTGGTGATTACTTCGCTTCACTCCATTACAGTCGTGATGACTATTTTACGTCTATTCAAGTATAAATACTTAAAAAGGCTCCTGATTCGCCTCAAGTATCACTGCATAAGTTGATTTAGTTAAAACTTATAGTAAATAGTAGGCTAATTTAATGCCTATTCAATCTCGTTAGCCCGAAAATAACTAGAAGTGCTTATCTTCTACCAATTTTGGGGATCAAGGACTAGTACAGCACGGCGTAAATAAAGCAACCATTTCAAACAGCCAGAAGCCTTGATTTATAACACTTTTGACTTTTGACTTTTGACTTTTGACGAACTCCTTGCGGTACTAGTAAGTTCACTAATTTGGACGAAACTATGAAAAGACTACTTTCCTTAGTATTGATTGCAATTGTTACCGTAGGTATTTTGGTTTCTGTAGGTAAACCAACACTCGCAACACCACCAGTACCCATTTGTAGCGGGCTTAAACTTTATGGAAATGCTGCGTATTCAGGACTCTGCAAATCACTCAGCCCTGCAACTCAAACTAACTGGGTCTGCGAACTTTCTGGCTCAAATCCAGACGTTCACACAACATTCAATGCCGGCGAAAGCAATGGTCGTGACGCAACCCTCCTACATCTTACGGTAAGAACCCCATCTAAAGATGGGAAACAGTGTGAGGGCAATTCAAACTTAGGAGGAAATTGGCCCAATGGGTTGGCTCTTGGAGATGGTGAACAAAATAATATCTGTGGTGTGGATCTAAACAACTATGTAAAGCGGCTTAATAGTGTCCCGGAAGAATTCAAAGATTGCACAGAAGCATTTAATAAAGCACAAGAAAAAGGAAGAATTAATGAGAGTGTAAAAAACTCTTATATACAGAAATGCAAACAGTACTGCAAATAGGATGAGTATATAGCCTTGTGCGACTTGTTCAAGGTAATTGTTCAGGGGGGTAACGACATAGTTCTTTAGATGCGGGTTTTCGCGAGTTATTCCCAGGCGATCACGTAGGCAGACGGCGAAAAAGTTAGGCGGTCGCCCTCAAAGCATTACTGAGTAATCTTTTGAGCTAAAACTTACAGTTATTACCTACCATTACTGACAAACGACGCTAACGAGACTACGCGTCTTTTTATGTACTACAACTGGCTCGGATGACTCTTTTGTAGTACGCAAATCATCCGCAACAGTAACTTTTGAAAAAGTATATACCTTTTGTTCCGGAATTGTTGCGCCTGGAACTGGCTCTGGTGAAAACTTATGACTTTTTTATAGTCGATTTTTTGACACGTTTTTTTTGATGCACTTTTTAATTGATTTTTAGAGTTCCTGTTGCAAAGTCTGTAATACAGACAGCGATCGCACCAACGAATATTTATGTCAAACCGTGAACAATCTGGTGGTTGAGTACTAAGGCATTTCCAACATAGGTAAGTGGGATTTTCCCATGTGCCGAAATATTACTCCTCGCGACGCCTGTGGAGGATTTTGCTTTACAGACCAATGCTTTCACGCACAACTTACAGTTAAGTTTCCTACAGCTATAGATGCGCTAGCAAAAAAACCGGCGTTGCAGAATAGAAATATGAATTAGGGCGATCGCTATGAAATGTCCAAGGTGTGAATCAACCCATATTCGTAAGAATGGGCAGCAACGTGGTAAACAAAACTACATATGTGTTAACTGTCAACGTCAGTTCATCGAATATTATGACCAAAAAGGATACACGGAGAATATTAAAAGCGAGTGCCTAGAAATGTACGTCAATGGTTCTGGTTTTCGGGCGATAGAAAGAGTAAAAAAGGTGCATCATACTACTGTGATAAGTTGGGTTAAACAAGCGGGTAATGCTTTACCGGATACTCCTTATAGGAATGAAATACCGGAAGTAACGCTTATTCGATGAATTAGAAACTTTTGTCGGCTCAAAAAAAACAAAATTTGGTTATGGACAGCAGTAAATCATAGCGTTCCAGGAATTATAGCATGGGTTTTAGGCGATAGAAGCTCCAAAACTTTTGAACAATTGTGGTTGATAATAAGATGTTGGCAATCTTATTTCTATGTAACAGATGGTTATCCTGTTTATCCTTGTTTTATTAGCAATGAAGACCACATCGTTAGTAAAACGTATATGACAAGGGTTGAAGGAGAAAACAGCCGTTTAAGACATTATCTTGCTCGACTACATCGTAAAACTTTTTGTTACTCTAAATCCGAAGAAATGCTTAAGTATTCAATTCGATTGGTAATACATTATCTCAAATATGGATCAGTGGCGCTGCGGGCGCATAGCGCCCGCAAGCTTGCGGCGATCGCATAATTCATATTTTGGTTCAGCAACGCCGATAGAGTTTAATCACTCAGTATGAAACCAAATATCCTTGACATATCTATAAAAGCCGAGAAAAAGAAGGTATTTTTATCATTGATATCTTGACTTTACCTGTGTTGATACGCAAAATTACTAGATATAATGATAACCCGTTGCTTTAGAAGCCCATAAATGTCCCTTAGTTTTGTATTTATCCCAATAGTAAGGGCCTAATGTTTTGTGTGTGATTTCTAAAAATGCATTTTCAACATTCTTCATAGTCATTTCCGGGAAATCCTTTTCTGCTGCGTCCTCTTTCGCTGTAGGCGTTTCGATTTTTTCTTGATTTGGTGAAATCTTACCTTTCTTATATTCAGTAACAAGTTCAATTTCATTAACAAGAACGTTTTGAGATTTTTCTGAGATTTCCCCAAACAAGCTTTCCTCAGCCTCTTTGCTATTAGCATTTTGCGCCAAGGCCAAATCAGATACACGTTGACCATATTTGGAAGTATCTATTAGTGCCCTTCCTAGTCCATTATGTTCTTCCTTGTGTTTAAAGTGCTGCAACTTATATCCAATGTTCATTAATAATGATTGCATTTTCTGTTGACGATTAACCTCTACGTTTCCACCTCCTTGCATTCCTTTTACTACATGATATGCTGCTCCACCGCTAAAGTAAGCTTCATTAGCGTATATTAGAGCTTTCCCTTGTTCTTTTTCAAATGCTACAATTAGTTTTGCTCGTTGTTCTAATAGATCCATTCGAGTTTGTTGCACTACTGCCTGAGGATCATCAAGAGCTTCTGCATTCTTTTTTAGGTTTTCTAATATTTCAGAGACTTTTTTAAGTGATTCAACATAGAGTTTATCCTTGGCTTGTGTATCTAGATGCAACTCCGCAGATTTTGAATTTTCTTGTATCTGATCTTTAACCTTGTCATCAAGAGCCTGTTTATCTTTTTCATTTTTTATTTCAGATTCAGTCTTGTGATATAAATTATCCGTATCTTCAAAGATTGCTTGTACATCATCTAATGCAGGAATAACTAGTTGTGGTTCAGTCATGGCTTGCTCACAGCCATTTTTTTGACTAACACTTCTTAAGTAACTACTTAATTCTCTTTTGGTCTTATGCTTAAAAATAAACCATTGACCTTTGCCTTTTTTTGTCGAACCAAAGTATTGTCTGATTGCTAAAAAGGATAGTGCTAATTGTCTTCGATGTTTTTGTACTTTTGGATCATCAATAAACAATCTTTCCTCTGCTGTTTGCTGCTTAAATTTATCTTTATACAAGTTTCCAGCAGGCATAAAACCACTAGTATAAACGTTTGTATCTAACATTACACCTGGTGTTAACCCAAATTTTTTCATAAAAATTTGGTTAAAAAGTTCAACAGGTTCAGATTCCAATTCGGGATAATTACTTATCTCAAAAGTAATATCTATATCAGATGTATGTGTGACGCTACCAAGGTTTAATACTTCGATATCAAAATCATCTAAATCCTCATGTCTTTTTTCAATTTCGCTTACAGTTTCTTGACATATCTGGTCTACTAATGCATTCCGATACTTTACCAATTCTTCCATACGCTTTAATTTTATTGCATATTGTTCTTCGGTTTCGTCTAGTTTTTTATAAGCTAAGTCTTCCTTCAGATTAAACCAATTCCAGTTATATTTCTTTAACGTATTTGGCAGATCAAACTTGGGACCAAGCCGCATTTTTTCTCTTGCCTGAAAGTCTTCTTGGGAAGCAAAATCGCTTTTGCTCAGTCCTAAAATATTGTCTTTGTTCCTTTGAATAACAGGATTCAAATTTAGAGACATGTTAATTGGCTTAGACTGTAAGCGGCTAATACTTCCCTGCTGCATCACATGAGTTAACTCATGGGCAATTAACTCCTGCCCTTCTCGACTGCCCGGCGAATACGCCCCCTGCCGAAAGAATACATCCTGCCCCGTGGTAAACGCCTTCGCCTGTATCGATTGATTCAATTGGTCAGCCTGGGAATCCGTGTGAACCTTCACCCCACTGAAATCAGATCCAAAAGCTTGTTCCATCGGTTTTCTCACCTGCTCTGCAAGTGGTTGTCCCCCACTCCTTGCCTTCTGAATGGAACTTTCTAAGTCAGGTGTAGCAGCCACACCACCAACACCTGCTTGAAGTTGTAACATTGGCTTCATTTGAAGCTTTTCCTCTTCTTCCGGTATTGCCTCACGCTGAAGATTTTGACTCTTTTGCTGGGCTACTGGTGCATTAATCTCGTTGACAACTAGGGAAGCTACCCTATCAGCTTCTTGTTCATATTTATCCCCAGGCGCACCAATCGTTAGTTTGGCTTGAATGCCTGTCCCTACAACAGATGAGGATTCTAGTGCTTTCTGTACTGGGTGTGGGCTATACAACCCTTCACGCTTCGCTTGATTTTCACCAGTTCGATGTATTGTCTCAAAAACCTTTCTTTTAATAGCTTCCCTCTCCTCTTTACTTGGAATTCTGGATAGTTTAGCCTTTGGTAATAGCTGCGAGTCTACTTGTGTTTGTTGGTCAATTAAAGGCGGTACAATTGGGGAATGTTTTTTCTTGTTTGAGGATTGCCCAAATGATTTATGCACGCGTTCATCAGCCATATTTTTTACCTTTAAACAAAGGAATCACGTAATTTTTTCATTAAAAATTTACCTTTGTCAATTAGACTAATGTCTATTGTTAGCTAAGAAACCGATGAGCGAAGCCCCTGTCAGTTTAAATTCAGACCCCGAGGAGACTGAGATATGGCTAAGGTAAAACTGAACGCTATGGAAACCAACCAGGAGCCGGGCGGTGATTTCGATGTAGTGATTGTCGGTGCCGGGTTCGCTGGACTCTACATGCTGCACCGTATGCGCGGGCTTGGGTTCTCTGCCCGCGTGTTCGAGGCGGGCAGCGGCGTCGGCGGCACGTGGTTTTGGAATCGCTATCCGGGGGCGCGGTGCGACGTCGAGAGCATGGAGTATTCCTACCAGTTCTCCGATGAGCTGCAGCAAGAGTGGGTGTGGACGGAGCGGTACGCCTCGCAACCGGAGATTCTGCGATATCTCAATCACGTTGCGGATCGCTTCTCGCTGCGGCGTGATATCCAACTCAACACGCACGTGCTGGCCGCCACCTTCAATGAGACGGCAGGGCGCTGGACCATCGAGACGAGCGCGGGCAACCGGGTGTCGGCACAATTCTGTGTGATGGCGACGGGATGCCTCTCGTCCACGAACACGCCGAACTTCAAGGGGCGATCGCACTTTGCAGGGCCGTCGTATCACACTGGTAACTGGCCGCAAGAGGGAGTTGACTTCATTGGCAAGCGAGTCGGCGTGATCGGTACGGGTTCGTCGGCCGTTCAGTGTATTCCCCTCATCGCGCAGCAGGCGTCCCACCTCAACGTGTTCCAGCGCACCCCCACCTATACCATTCCCGCGCACAACGGTCCCTTGGACCCAGAGGTGCAGCGAGAAGTCAAAGCCAACTACGCTAATTTCAGAGCATATAACAAGCTGCTGCCTTCCGGCCTCAACATTCGTCACAACGAGGCCTCAGCATTGGCGATTCCAAAGGAAGAGCGGCAGCACGAATACGAGGAGCGATGGGCGCATGGCGGGTTACCATTCCTGGGGGCGTTTGCCGACTTGTTGTTCAGCAAGGAAGCCAACGATACAGCAGCAGAGTTTATTCATGAAAAAATTCGCTCGGCTGTGCACGATCCGGTCATTGCCGAGAAGCTCTTGCCTCGCATCGTCTTCGGCTGCAAGCGCCCGTGTGTCGATACGGGGTACTACCAGACGTTCAATCGGTCAAACGTTACCTTGGTCAATGTGAGCAGCTCGCCCATCGAGGAGATCACGGAGAACGGCCTCACGGTGAAGGGCAAAAAATACGAACTCGATGCCATCGTGTTCGCCACCGGGTATGACGCGATGACGGGCTCATTGCTGAAAATCGATATTCGCGGGCATTGCGGGCGATCGCTCAAGGAGGCGTGGGCCGAGGGACCACGCACCTATCTTGGGGTTGCGACGGTCGGCTTCCCAAACCTGTTCACTATCACTGGTCCCGGCAGTCCTTCGGTGCTAACGAACATGATTCCGTCCATCGAGCAGCACGTTGAATGGATCGCCGACTGCGTTCTCTACGTTCGCGACCACGGCTTTGTGTGTATCAAGCCGACGCTCGCGGCGCAGGACGCTTGGGTCCACCACGTCAACTCAGTGGCCGGTGCCACGCTCTTTCCTACGTGCAACTCGTGGTACCTGGGGGCAAACATCCCTGGCAAGTCCCGCGTGTTCATGCCCTACCTCGGCTTTCCCCCATACGTGCAAAAATGCAACGACGTTGCGGCAAAAGGCTACGAAGGGTTCGTATTGATTCGGGGCAATGACGGCGAAAGACATGCTGCACTCTCCCGATAGGCGAGGACAACAGCAACGCCAACGAGGTTTGAAGTTTCCTGTCTCTATATCTTGGTATTATTTTAAACGCAATTTAAGAAAGTTCGCTAATTGGCATTTTTTTCTTGTAGCATAGTTTTTGGGAAAATGCCTGGAGTTTAGTTAATACAAGGCTTTCCAGACCATCTTGCACGTTTGAGAGGGTCGAGGGGAACATTACTGTTCCACCCCTCCCGTCCGAAACCGTGCTTGTAGTAGGGTAGGTAGCCAGCGAGTTACCATATTGGCACTTTTCCAACCACCCCCCTCCAAACTAATCGTGACGTAGGGTAGGCAGCCAGCGAGTTACCAAAAGTGCTATAATACAACGGTAAATTAATCAACAAATAGTAAATTAAATTCAGTAGCTTAAGCTAAAAGACTTCTGAAAACTTTGTTTTCAAGCAAATTATAGAAGCTATGTCTCAACCACGTTACGGGATTTGGATTCCCGTTTACGGTAATTGTGGCGCGATGAATCATCCAATTGAACCTCGTGACGCTAGCTATTTAAGAGCAAAGACACTTATCCAGTTAGCAGAAGAATGCGGGTTTACTACTACTCTCATCGCTGAACACATTATTAATCCGAGAAATCAAGAACTTGAGCAGCTAGAGACTTGGACAGCAGCAGCCGCCTTTGCTGAAGCAACTAACTCAATTGAAATCATTGCTGCTGTAAAGCCTTTGCTGTTTCATCCAGTCGTCTTAGCCAAGATGGCATTGGGTATCGATGCTATCAGCGGCGGGCGTTTTGCAGTTAACCTCGTGAGTGCATGGTTTATGCCGGAATTAAAAAAATCTGGCATACCTTTCCTACCTCACGATGAGCGCTACCGCTATTCCCAAGAGTGGATCAAGGTGGTCAAGGCGTTGTGGAGTGGAGAACGGGTAAATTTTCAAGGAAAATATTTTGAGATTAATGATTTGTGTTTGCGTCCGCGTTCAGTAGCACAACCGCATCCCCGTGTATATCTGGGTGGTGAGTCAGAACCCGCTAAAGATTTAGCAGCTTCATATGCAGATGTATTTTTCCTGAATGGTCGTCCTTTGGAAGTAGTGCGTGAAGCGATCGCCTCCCTAAAAAAGCGGACACGCACACAATCCAGACCACTGCGCTTTGCTCTCTCAGCATTTGTGATTGCGCGATCAACTGATGCACAAGCACAGACAGAATATGAATATTTGCTAGAACTCACCAAACTTGACGATAGAAGCGAACTTTTAAAAGGTGTTGAACCGGAAGTGGTAATGTTTAAAAACATGGCGAAATATCCGGGTGTGGGGAGTAACGGCGGCACAGCCGCAGGCTTAGTTGGTAGCTATGACACAGTTGCTGCACGGATAGCTGATTTTGTGGAGGTGGGAATTGATACTTTTATGCTGCAATTTCAACCCTTTTCTACAGAAATGAGACGCTTCTGCCAAGAAGTGATGCCGCGAGTGAGCGATCAGTTATCAGTTAACAATTATCAGTTATCAGCCGCTGGTATCCAACACTGATAACTGTTTATTGGGCTTTGCTGAACACAAGTATGATTCGTCATTCTCCCCATTTCCAAAAAACAGAATTCGCAGGAGAAAAATTATGACTGCAACCTTGACTCGTCCTGCTTGGACACCTGAGTTGGAAGTTGAAATTATCGATAAACTCATTGCCCAGTATGCTCCTCACTTTCCCACAACTCGCTTGCACTCAGCGCGATCGCCTATCACAAAAGAAGAATTAGAGAATTTCTGCAACTTCCGTATTGGTGGTGCAGCTCACGACTTGTATATAGTGCAAGTTTGTGGTAAAATTATAAACCAGATTCCCGACCCAGAACTGCAACTATTTTTGAGCCGTCAAATTGGCGATGATGGCGCACACGCTCAACATACCCGTCAGCGAGTGTGGGAATTAACAGGACACGATCCCATCGTTCAGATACAGCAGAGGGTGCAAAAGCACTGGGATTTTATGGGAGACTTGCCTCATCGTAACTGGTTGGGGTTCATGGCGTTTGAGTTACACTACGAGCTGCATATCGTTGCTCAGTTAATTTTGAATAGCCGCACAGCAAAAATTAACGATCCGGAAACAGGGAAATTTGGTGTTGAGAAAATTATCCCTGATGAAGCATACCACCGTTTGGGGGTCTTAGCTTGGTGGCAACGACAGTACTCGCTGCCATCACCCACACATAAACAGGAATTAGCAGCGCAACTCCTTGAACTGGATGAAGAAGGGCAGCGGCGACGTAATGCTTACCTCAATGAGTTTTGGGGAATTATCCACCGCGCTACAGATGTTGTAATTGAGGGATTACCCGTGGTTTACGATGCATGGCGGCGCGAGGTACTTGCATACTTTTTGGATATTCCTGTTTCCCAACTTCCTAAGCTGGTGAGTGTCAGCGATTAAAGAGATTTCAGAAGATGTGTTCTCCTCTTTCACCCCCCTTTTTAGGGGGGCTTTTTGAAAATTCAAGAGACTGGACTCGTACCGCAGAAAGAATACCTATGAATATAAAAAAAGGTATGTAGTTGCGCTTTAGCGCTTGAGCGCAACTACAACTCTAATGCATCGATTTAAAAATGAACACGAAAGTTTTTCTTGGTACAAATGTCACTGTTATTGTTGACCGCCCACTTGGTAGTAAACATCCGCAGCACGGATACATTTATCCCATAAACTATGGCTACATCCCCAACACGCTTGCTCCAGATGGAGAGGAAGTTGATGCTTACATTTTAGGAGTACTTAAGCCTTTAAGCCACTTTAAAGGTGATTGTATCGCCATTATTCATCGCATTAATGATGCGGATGACAAGTTGATTGTCGTACCGCCTGGTAAAAACTACAGCGACGAGCAAATCTCCGCTTTGACAGAGTTCCAAGAGCGGTTTTTCCTATCAGTTGTCTTGCGACAATAAAATATTGGCTCTCAACAAAATGAAGAAGTAAGCAATGATAGATAACATTATTTAACAACAAATTGAATAAAGAATCCTCTCATATCAAAGGTGCTTGCTCTTATCAGCCTGCAACTGTTCTCTTACGTTTTAAGATAGTTCCCAAACCGCCGAATAAGAGCGTAGCTAAAATAGTGGTTGGTTCGGGAACAGCTTTTGCAGCCACAACCTTGAAATCAGGTCCGTTGTCATTAGGAATATTGGGAATAAGCCCATTATTGTTAGAGCTAGTTAATCGTAATGTTTTCGTGGTGATTCCATCTAGACTAATGCCTTGAGACCCAATATTGAAAGGTCCATTGTTAAGAACCGGAATGACCTGAGTACTGATGTTGTAGTCAGCTTTTGTATAGTTTTGCCTCAAGATTTTGTAACTTGCTATAACCGCATTGTTGTCGTCCAACGCTTCAACCAATAAGTCGCTATCACCTGCAACTGCTTCACCTGGTGTTCCACCACGCTCCCAAAAGAAGAAGGTATTCACCGGATTTTCAAAAGAGACTTCTATACTTGCTTTATTGGCATTTTCACGGGTTACCAGGATGCTATTCAAATTTAAGTTTCCCAAAGTATCAACAATGTCTTGATCGGTTGGGTTAGGTTTTGAGGGACCTTCTCCAACCAAATTGTCGTCTGGGGTATTGGGACCTCGTCCTGAATGGAGTACGCCATATATACTTCCATCGTCAAGAGTGTAAGTATCATTCTGGAGAATCTTTGCTTGCTTGACAAGTTCAAACTGGTTAATCGTGTTTCCATTAAACACTACTGAGTCCAGCCGGACATCTCTTGAGGGGTCATTTAATAGATTACCTGTGGGGTCATTAATCGGACTAGCCGTAACATTAGTTTTAAACGAAAACGGAGTGAATGATGCTGCTACAGCAGGTACTGCGGCTACGAGGGAAGCGATTGATACAGAGGCAGCTGTTGTGGCGATCGCGCTCATAAGAGCAAAGATAGTTTTCATTTGTATTTTACCTTACAATTAGACCCCAAAAATACACTTATCTGACTTAATTTTATTAAGCACAACAAAACTGGTCGCACAGCCTCAAACATGTGCAACAATGCCCAAAGAAAGTAACAAGCTAAGTTTTAGACTTCCCACATATCAAGGCGAATTAGCCTTTCAGTTTTTGAAAGCCCTGACAAGGAACTTGATTTGTATTACTGTATCTCTATAAATTTACAGTAGATTAGTATAAATATCCCACGGCTTTTTGTTTAAGTCAACAAAAAGAGTTGTGTTGTCTTAAGTTTTTATACTGTAGAAAGATGAAGTTATTACAAAACTGTACGACGCAACTCTGGGAAGACTTTAGACACTTTGCTCAACACATAATCACCATACGTCCCGCTGCATGTGTGAACGCTAGCTCGATCCCAACGTTCTTCATGATCGTCATACACCGCCTTACGCAGTTCAATGGGCTTAACTTCCACGTTGAAGTTGGGGTCGAAGAAGAAAGGGAATGAGAGGCGATCGCTTCTTGATTGGTTTTGAACGCGGTGAGGAGTGGAACGATAAAAACCTCCCGTCATGCGATCAAGCATGTCCCCAATATTGCACACAAAAGAACCAGGAATCGGAGGTGCATCAACCCAGCATGACTTAGACTTCACCTGCAATCCACCAGAATCGTCCTGTTTGAGAATGGTCAAAACACCGTAGTCAGTATGTTCTCCCACGCCCCACCGGGTTCCACTGTTAGGCGATGATGAATCTGGAGGGTAGTTAAAGATACGAAATAACGTCAGTGGTTCTGATGTGTAACGGTCAGCAAAGTATGACTCTTCTAACCCAAGGCTGAGGGCAATACCAGCCATCAGCGTGTGTCCAAGTTTCGTCATTACCTCCATATATTCCAGTACTGTCTCACGAAATAATGGTATGTTGGAGGGAAAGAGGTTGGAACCATGCATGGGGGTGTCGGCTTCTACAAGCGGGTGTTCCTCTCCCAGTTCCGCACCAAAGTAAATGCCCTCTTTCATGTCGGGTTTGCCAGATGTCAGTTCGCCTCCAACCGGGAAGTACCCCCGCCATGCTTTACCACCCAGAGCCATGCGAATTTCCAGTTTAGTTTCCAGAGGCTGTGCGAAGAACTGTCGGCTGAGTTGTTCGAGTCTTTCAAGCAACCCGTCATCCACGTCATGCCCAACAATATAGAAAAACCCACACTCTTGACATGCCTGCCCGATTTGAGCTGCAACTGTTAGGCGATCGCGGAGTTCGGTAGGAGAATCGCCAATTCCACTCACCAACGCGCTAATATCAATTATCGGGACTTGCGAAAACCCTTTGTCCACAACTTGCGAGATTTTCATCGTAAAACCTCTCGATACATGTAAAAACCGTGTGTTTTTAAAACACAATAGTAACAAGGAAACATGCGCCGAAACTACTTTCCATCCTTGAGAAAATTTATACCACGTCTGACTTTGACGCCCGAAACGCTCTACACCACTGATAATACGGCGAAACTCTAAAGTCACTATAGCGGCAACATTATCAAAGGTAACAACTTTGAGGTTGGAGATTTCTTGCTTTTTAACTTTATGGATAGCATAAACAAAAAACTCTCGTCCATGCGCTCGTCTTTTTCCTTTTTTATCGCCCTCCCAAGCATCGGCACTGACATTGTTGCGGGGTGCATTTATGAAAGAAAAAGTTTTAAGGTATGCCCAACAGCCGCCACAAACAGGGTTTAAGACCCATCGCAAAACTTTTCGGTCTACTGAGTATTGACGGTACGCAGAACCTTGGCAAAGATGGCGTTATCGTTAAAAAACTTTTCCTGAATAGCATTCCAACCGCCATAGTCATTAGCTGTTGCCAAAGTTTTGATTTGAGGGTATTTATCAACAAACTCTTTTTGTTGTGCTACACCCTGATTAATTGCTCGATACCCAGTTTGAGCAAATATTTGTTGAGCTTCTGGAGTGTACAAATACCGGATAAATCCTTCTGCAACTTCACGGGTATTATGCTTGTCTACATTTTTATCAACAATTGCAATTGGGTTATCAATTGAGAAATTGACATCAGGAACAACGAATGGAAGTTTTTCACCATTTAGACTTTTCAACAACACTTCATTTTCGTATGTAATGAGAGCATCCCCTTTGCCCCCCTTGAAAAAAGTATCAGTCGCCTCACGGGCACTTTCAGGCAAAATAGGAACATTTTTATAGACATTAGTGACAAACTCTAATGCTTTGGACTCATTTCCTCCAGCTTTTATTGCTGCATTCCATAACGCCAGAAAGTTCCAGCGTGCACCACCTGATGTAATTGGGTTCGGTGTAATCACAGTGACCCCATTTTTTGTTAGGTCTGTCCATGTTTTGATACCTTTGGGATTACCTTTACGGGTTATAATTGCGGCTACAGACTTGCTGACGATACTTCCATTAGGAAACTCTTTCTCCCAACCTGGTTGAATCAATCCTGCTCGCTCAATCTTTTGAATATCCGGAGCAAGGGATAAATGTACCACATCTGCTTCTCCTCCTCCTTCAATGACCGTAAGAGCTTGAGCGCTAGAACCACCATAACTCTGTTTAAAAGTGACATTTTGATTACGCTCTTTTTTCCACTTTTCTACAAATTTGGGAATGATTTTATCATGAGCAGCTTTGGTAACAGAGAATGAAACAAGGTTAAGTTCAATACTCTTCTGTTGAGCAATAAGACTGGTATTATTTCCTGAATGAGTCGTGTTTGAGGTATGACTACTTGTAGCGGAAACAGCATACGCCATACTTAAGCTTATACCCATAAAGAATAAAACTATAAAAGTTTTGAAAAACTTAAGTTTTAATCTACCTTTTGACAATTGCTTAAACAACTGTCCTATTATCCGTAAAATTGAAAAAGGAATCGCTGTCGAATTAAGATTTGGGGTCAGATGCCTACTCACTACACTCCTCCTATTGAAAGCCGTAGAAATTGCTAATTTTGTATTAATGAACACTAAACTTTGACTATAATTACTTAAGTATTTTTTACGGGATTTTTCTCAAATTACCGTACTTAATTTAATAATACAACTAAGTGGAGAAATAGAGAAATTGTAGAGCTTTTGTACTACCATCAATTTCTCATACTCCCATTCATCCCCCGCTTCACCGATGTAGTTGTGGGGGATTAAGGCTTTGGTTGCGCTCTTGGTGGAGGAAGATAACGATGCCACTCTGATTGAGTTGTGCGATCTGCGCTTCGCTATCGCTTACAGGAAAAGGCTGGAGTGAAAATAAGTCGAGCCACAACTCAAGAGAATCACCCAAAAGCTAAATCTAACCCGCAAAAAAAAACAACACATGCTAGTGAGCAATACACCGAGCGAGTACAAAAACTTAGAGCAGAGTATTGGACAACCATTGGATCTGTAAACCTAGCTGACCTGGTATTTATCGATGAAGTGGGAGTTAACATCGCTATGACTCGACACTTTGCTCGAATGAGCAAAGGTAGTCGTGAGGACTGGCGATCGCCCTTGGCAGAGCTTTACCCATCGCGCATCAGTAGAAGCGTTAATTGCATATATTAACTTTCTTTTCGTTTTTTAAAATACAGTAAGCCTATTGACTTATAGTATTTTTGATCAAGGTTTGCTAGCCGAAAGTGGCATCAAGCTTTAGTCATGTCTGTGTTAAGCAAGTTGTCAATGTTCATCTGGCAGATTAAGAAATCACCCGCAGCCAAGAGGGACATAGCGACTCCAGCCCTAGCGATCACAAATAGTGGTTTGGGGCTGTCTCTGTTGGAAATTTACGCTCTTTGTGTTTACTAGGAGACAAGTTCATTGAACAGAAGACGCAAGATACCTTTCATTGACCAAGTAAAGCAGCAAAACGCTCTGCTGCTTAGGCGTTTAGGCTTGCCTGCGCTCGCGGTGTTACTCATAGCTGTAACAATAATTGCCACCTTTGTAAATAGCACTTCAGCACAGACCGACTCAACAACACAAGCCTATGCAGGTTTTCAAGGCAAAATTGGCAGAACGTTAGCTGACTCAACTCCCTACTGGTCCCAACCAAAGGTAGCCTCACATGGGTCACCCAATCAACACCCAGCAGGTCCACCCAACGTTGTCGCCAGTACAGCACCAGCCGGAGCGCCAAACATCGTCGTCTTTCTGATCGATGATTTGGGCTATTCAGATTTGGGACCTTATGGCTCGGAAATTAATACGCCAAACATCGACACATTGGCAGCCAATGGATTGCGATTCCGCAACTTCACCACTCATCAGCTTTGTTCTCCTACCAGAGCCGCCTTGCTAACCGGATTGAACGCTCACTCTGCTGGTGTGGGTTGGGTTGCCGAAGGAAACCCTGGTTTTCCAGGTTACGCCGGAGAAATTCAGGATAATGTTGTCACTTTAGCAGAAAATCTACGTAGTAACGGCTATGCCACTCTGGTAACGGGAAAATGGCATTTAACTCAGGTTTACGATAGAACCACTAGTGCTTCATTAAGTTCCTGGCCATTACAACGTGGGTTTGACCGCTTCTTCGGTTTCTTAGACGGATTAGAACACCCACAGAAACCACATATTCTGTACGAAGGTAATCGCGCAATTCCAGTTGATCGATATCCGGAAGATTTCTTAACCACCGATTACTGGGCAGACCGAGCGCTCGACTTGCTTAAACAAACCAAAGCTACTAATCCAGACAAACCGTTCTTCTTATACTTTGCGAACAATGCTGTTCATTCTCCATTAAATGTTCATCCAGAAGATTTAGCTAAGTACAAAGGTAAGTATGATGCCGGATGGGATGTATTGCGCCAACAGCGTTACCAGCGCCAGTTATTATCAAGTATTATTCCCGCTAGTACCAAACTGCCACCGCGAAATCCAGGTGTTAAAGCTTGGGATGATTTATCTGCTACAGACAAAGAGCTATTCGCCCGTTATCAAGAAGCCTATGCTGCCTTTGTGGATAATCTAGACCAGAACTTTGGGAAATTGTATCAGTATCTGAAAGAAACTGGGGAACTTGAAAATACCATCATCATCATTACTTCTGATAACGGCGGTTCAGGGGAAGGTGGGTTAGAGGGTACCTCGGATGTAGCGAGACATTACTCCAGTTTGCCTGAAGATAAAGACTTGGACTTAAGTCGCTTAGATTTGATTGGTGGTCCTCAAACTGCGCCTCACTATCCGAATGGTTGGGCAACAGTATCTAATACACCATTAAGGCTCTACAAGTTTAACACGAATGGTGGTGGCAGACGTAATCCATTAATCGTTTCCTGGCCTGCGGGGATTCAGGATAAGGGTGCGCTCCGGACTCAATTTACTCACATAACTGACATTACACCCACTTTGCTAGAGATTGTAGGAATTAAGCATCCAGATACCTTCAACGGTAAGGCAATTAAACCAATAGAAGGCACCAGCTTTGCCTATCTCTTAAACAATGCCAATGCACCTGAACAGCGGACTGAGCAATACTACGAGAATCAGGGTAACAGAGGTTACTACAAAGATGGTTGGTATAGTCTAACAGAACATCAAGTAGGTACACCGTTCAGTGACTCAGAGTGGCAGTTATACAACCTGAAGGAAGATTATTCGGAAACAAACAATCTGGCAAATCAGTATCCTGATAAAGTCAAGGAACTGGCAGCCGCTTTTGATAAAGCCGCCTTCAAGTACCAGGTTTATCCCCTGATTGAAGGACCTGGACATGGAGTCGTACCACCATTTGTAAAGGAGAAAATTGGACCGAAGACGTTCTATCCTGGTAGCACAGTTTTGGAACCAGACATTCTGCCCCTGGTAAGCGATCGCGATTACACCATTCAGGCTAACGTTCAGTACCAGGAGGGCGATCGAGGCGTGATTCTAGCTCACGGTGGTCAGGAAGCTGGCTACATATTTTACATCGAAAATGGTGAGCTAGCCTATGAATACAACAGCTATGGTCGGTTGATTAAGTTCCCAAGAGTCAAGCTTCAACCAGGTGAACTCAACATTGAGCTTGATTTCAATGCTACTGGCAACCGTCAAGGCTCTGGTACTCTCTTGGTCAATGGGCAGGAAGTAGCAGCCGGGGATTTGGGGCTAACGTTTTCGGGTTTTCCCTACGAAGGATTAGATATTGGTAAGGATGCTCGTAGCCCAGTGTCTTGGGATATCTATCAGAAATACGGTGTATTTCCCTACACAGACAAAATTAAACAGGTCACCTATACTCCGGGATCGCCAGCCCCAACTTCATAGTATTAAATGACAGTCCTACCAAGGAATGGCAATGCGATCGCTTAAATACTCTCAACCGAATGGCACGCTCGATAAGCCGACGCAGGGAAGCACAGGACGCGGGGACGCGGGGAAAATTCATTCAAAAATATCTCCGCGTCCCTTTTTCTTCCCCTCTCCGCGTCAGTCTCAACCCCTTTGTCCCTTTCCCCTTAACTTTTTCCCGACTTCTGCCATTCGTCTATTCACGGCATTGGTATTGGTAGTCATTTTGCTTTCAACCTTAGTTGCTTATCCTCAAAGTGTTTCTGCTCTGAACCAGATATCGCCACCTGAGGCAACACCATCTGGCATGGTTTGGATTCCCAAAGGCAAATTCTGGATGGGAAACGCCGAATTTTCAGATGCTATACCTATTCATCAGGTAGAAATAGATGGCTTCTGGATGGATAAAACTGAGGTGACAAATGCTCAGTTTACTCGCTTTGTCCAGGCAAAAAATTATGTTACGTATGCCGAAGAGGCTCACGACGGTTTACCCGCTGGTTCTTTCGTCTTCATTCCTCTAGCTGAAGAAGAGCAGAGCAATAGCTGGTGGACATTCGTTCAAGAAGCCGACTGGCGTCATCCGCACGGACGCAACAGCAGTATCGAAAATCAGGAAACTCACCCAGTTGTCCACGTCAACTGGCATGATGCTGCAGCTTATTGTCAGTGGGCGGGCTCGCGACTACCCACAGAAGCGGAATGGGAATATGCCTCACGCGGAGGTTTAGACCGTAAGCGTTACCCTTGGGGCAATAATTTGCTACCAACCAGTCAGTGGCAGGTTAACATCTGGCAAGGACTGTTCCCGCAAGCAAACAAAGTAGAAGATGGCTTCAGAGGGACTTCCCCAGTAGCATCATTCCCTGCCAACAACTACGGTTTATATGATATGTCGGGCAACGTGTGGGAGTGGATTGCTGACTGGTATCGACCAGACTACTACAGTATTAGCCCACAGCAAAATCCCCCAGGAGCAAGCCAACAAGACAGCTTCGATCCATATGAACCTGGTGTTGCTAAACGGGTACAGCGCGGCGGCTCCTTTTTGTGCAGCGACCATTATTGCAGTCGTTATCGTCTCGGCTCACGCGGTAAGGGTGAGCCAGTCAGCGCCGCTCTGCACGTTGGCTTCCGCTGCGTCAAATCTAATTAAACTGGAATTCTTTCCATCCCCCTATTATACATAGATGAACTTTTTAAAACCCCTGCGGCGAAAGACTTTCGGATTATCTTAGTGCCATTCGTCCCAAAAAGCAATTGCTCTTGTAGATCTGTCTGATGAGGTGTTTAACTTGTAACATGCGTTACTTTGATTGCCCAGAACTTACGCAACTGGCATGTCGGCGATCGCCCTCCCAACGAGTTCTTGGGATGCATCACGTTCGTGGTTGAGCAGACAAAGGTGATCGATCGCACACCTTCACCTTTTTTTATCTTCCTACTCAACCTCATCACAAGCTCTTGGGGTTAGGAGATGTCTCTCCAAAAACGGACAACCTTATACAAAATCTCTCACGCTCAAACGACTTACTAAAGGACGTAGACGAAACAGAAAGGGGTGAGGGGTAACGCTTACGCTCTACCCAACCTACAATTATCCTTAACTGAACTGTATTGCCCTATGGGCATCCTTTTTCTCAATCGCATTTGCCACTCAGCAGCTTTTTATTTCTTTTCTTTAGTTAACCTATGAAACTTATATTACCTGTAGAAGTTGCTGAGGAACTCATACCTCATTTACCTTCTGATACAGCAGTTGTACGAGTGAATAGTGAAGGCAATCTAGACGGCGATGCTACTGATGCTGAAGTTTATTTTAGTTGGTTTTTTCTCAAGCCTAATATCTTACATAAAGTCTTAGCAGCAGCGCCTCAGCTGCGTTGGCATCATGCACCCAACGCGGGTGTCAATCACATCCTCACACCTATTTATTTAGAACGCAATCTCACCCTGACCAATGGTGCGGGAGTACACGCTATTCCTATCGCTGAATTTGTCATTGCTTATATGCTAGCTTATGCCAAGAAGTTACGCCAACTGTACACTTTTCAGGCAGAACATAGCTGGCAAAGAAGTTTTCAAACCCAAGATTTGTGGGATGCTACGCTGTTAATTATTGGTACAGGCGGTATTGGACAAGAAATTGCTGCCCGTGCTAAACCCTTTGGAATGCGAATTTATGGAAGTCGCCGTCACCCCGAACCTTTACCCAACTTTGATAAAGTCGTGGGTGCAAATGAATGGCGATCGCTCCTCTCGGAAGCAGATTATGTCGTCATTGCTACACCTCTTACCAAGGAAACTAAGGGGCTGATCGATGCAGAAGCACTGCACTCAATGCGTCACGATGCCTATCTCATCAATATTGCTCGTGGTGCAGTTGTAGATGAACCCGCTTTGTTGGAAGCACTGAAAGGAAACCATATTGCAGGTGCCGCTTTAGACACAGTTTTTACAGAACCGCTTCCGCCAGAAAGTCCATTTTGGTCCCTTAGTAATGTTTTTGTTACGCCCCATTGTTCTGGTCATTCCCCAAGAGTGAAAGAACGTTCTTTATCCCTTTTTCTCGACAATTTGACACGCTATCGTCACAATCAGCCTTTACGTAATGTCGTAGATAAAAATGCTGGCTACTAAACAATTCAGATTTTGAATAAGTGGAAATTAATTACTCAATTGAACAAACACCGCGAGCTTCTAGCTCGCGGATTCATGCCGAGAGGTGTAAATGTCTAGCCTCCAGGCTTGACTTTACAATGGGGAATAATTTGCATACTTGTAATTAGATTATCATATTAATAGATTCAGCAAACCTCTGATGATGCTATTTCTATGCGATTTCCAGCAGGATCGCGTAGAAAGAAGCGATTTATCCCTGGTAATGGTTGGCGAGCACCAAGTATTTCTACTCCATATTCTTGTAAGTGTTGCTTGAACGCTTCTAAATCACGTACTAAGTAGCAAATGTGTCGCCTAGAGGTTGCGTTAATTGGGTTTTTCTCTATACTAAGGTGAACCTGAATATCACCCAGAACATACCAAGCACCCCCATTAGCCTTATTTGCTTCAGGTTTGTCTATTTCAGTAAGTCCCAAAACTTTGCTGTAGAAAAATAGCATTGCATCTTCTTCCTCGGGAGAAGATGTGACTTGAATATGAGCGATCGCATCCAACCACATGATGACTGACTCCATTTTTTAAGCAATTGTTTCACTCAAACTTGGCTTTTTGATGCTCATTGACTTCTGTCAAAACTTTTTCAAAAACAAAAGCATCAACCCAAACATCCGAATTGAAAATGAGTTCTCCCACCATCTGATATCCTCGACTTTCATAAAAAGACAAGAGTTTTTGGTGAGTTTTCACAGCATCCAATCGCACAGCATAATGTCCCTGACGGAATGCTAGTTTTTCAATAGCTTCCAAACACCATGTTCCCAGTCCTTGTCCTTGTTACTATTTGCTCAAGAACTGCATCCCCTGCATCCCCTGCTCAAGAACTGCTTGCCTAAATGTGAAATGGGAGTGTGCTTAACTAAAACTTCTGCAAGTTGATAAACTTACTGTAGTATAATAGATAGCGTGAGAAACCTCAACCCACCACAAAGATGACAAACACAGCAACAGATACAGCAATTCGCACAGATCATGTCTGTAGACTTATGTACTATCGCTTGCTTTTTCCTGCTGTCTGTGCAATTATGCTTATACATAGACAAACTACTGTATTCCGATAAATTTTTAGTAACTTTAAAATTTGGCATCAAGAAATCAGTAGTTGTAGCCGTGTAATCGTTTGGAAAGAACGATGTCAACAGATTCTCAACAACTAGAAGTCACCACTGATTCATTAGAAGCGGTAAAAGCCATCAATTTGATGGAGTTATAGTGACAATTCATGAGCTTTTTTACCAACAAAGATGAACTATGACTATTGCAGCAACATTTATTGACCAGAATACTGTTCGGCGTCGTGGTACTGGGGTACCTTGGCTTTAAGGGATTCTGGATTTTAGGTTGCCGCGCAACGCTTCCAATGCTGAGTCCTTCGGACACGCTTCTCTTCGAGACGCTTCGCGAACGCGAACGCAAATTTGGATTTTAGATTTTGGATGAGAAAACTCAACATGACAACAATTACAATCTACAGTGCCGTTGTTTGTCCCTTTGCCCACCGATCACGCTTAGCTTTACTAGAAAAGGGTGTTGACTTCGATTTGGTTGAAATTGATTTACAAAACAAACCAGCCGGATTTACAGATATCTCTCCCTACGGTAAAGTTCCTGTTATCAAACATGGTGAACAGCGGGTTTGGGAATCGGCGATTATTAACGAATACCTAGAGGAAACATTCTCTGAGCCATCTCTACTACCACTCGAACCAATACTAAGGGCGCAAGCAAGAATTTGGATTGATTTTGCCAACACTCGGTTTGTCCCGGCATACTCTAGTTTGCTACGTTCTCCAGACTCCGAACAACAAAAAGCTGCTGCGGAAGAATTACATAATCATTTGCGATTTATTGAAAATGAAGCTTTAGCAAAACTATCTGGAGATGGACCATACTGGTTTGGTAAATCTATCAGTCTGGTTGACCTCACCTATTATCCTTGGTTTGAGCGTTGGACTACCCTTGAAGAATATCGTAGCTTTCAAATACCAGCTGAATTAACTTACTTGCAGCGTTGGCGTCAAGCAGTGAGTCAGCGAGAGTCGGTGGTTGCGATCGCCAACTCTAAGGAATTTTACTTACAACGCTATGCCAGATTTGCACCTGTTCCTGTGTAAGCATTTAGCTATTAGCAATCAGCAGCCCTGCTCTTCGTCTAATATCTGTGCTCAGAGCGATTAATTAGGCAATGGGTATGTTCCAGGGCACTCCCCCCTAAAGGGTTACTTTTCAAAAGCGTTTGAGACACGCTTACCCTGCTTATAGACGTGGGAGTGTCAACTCCTGCTTCTAAATGAATATCGGTATAGGGTTGAGTTGGTCTTCCGACAATGGGGTTGACAACCAACCCAATTCAACGGGAATATTATAAAGCCGACCAGGTGCAAATCTAGCCTTAAAATGGCGTAGTCCTGGAACAATCACCTTAACGACATTCAGACCGATATCAGGTCGAGTTTGATCTAGGACGAGTACTTCAAGACTATGCTGTGCTGCAATCTCTACACATGTGAGGACATCACAGCGTAAATCATCGCTCCAACGACTCGGATAATCAGTCAAAACTTTGGGGATATGATTTTCGTCTGGAGCCAGATAAGGTTTATTTTGCACGGTAGCAGTCGTCAACCAACTTTTCACATCTTGCTCAACAGGAATCAGGTCTCTTTTATGCTCAACAATCTTCTCAAGTGGTAAAAGCTGGTTTAACTCAGTCACTGCTCGCAGTAGAGCAATTTTCGGATCAAAATGTGCACCAAACCCAAACAGAATATTCTCTGTTTCCTTGTCGGTGCGTTTGGAAACAGCTGCAAAGGCTGGAATATTCAAGTCGCTGGTGATGTCTAGTACCCAAAACTCTCGGTGTAGAGTTTTGTAATAGTCCTGTAGAGCCGACAAATACGGGTCGTTAAAACTTGCCAAATCTACAGCAGGTCTTTGGAGCCGATTATACCACCATATAGCTACACTGTCGCGTTCGACTAACTCCATAAACCCCTGCAAAATGGCTTCCTCTAGGGTATTACCTGCAGCACAACCACTGGAATTTGCACGACAGAACTGATGGTCTTCAGGCAATGGATAATTGTAATACAAGTAAGCTGTTGGCAAGTATTTAAACTTCTCTTGAGTCAAAGACCAAACAGGTGTCCACTCTATTTCTCGCTCCTCCTTGAAAGGTTCTGGCATCCAATTAAACTGTCCATGCTTCTGATTCCATACCTGACGGTTCTGGGATTGGGCGTCGCTGAATTGCATCAGGGCATTGGGATCAATAGCGCTTTCACCGAGTTGAGCAATTGTCGCCTTCACCCGAATTTCGTCACCCGTCCAGATGCCAGAGTAGCGCTCTATTGCTTCACAAAAGGCACTGGCTTTAGATTGAAGGTCAGTTCTGCCTTTACCAGCACTTTTGAGCCGTAACACCTGCCGTAAGCTGTCCAGATTGTCAGCCTCAAACGGAGAAGGGTGAACCGCTGCATAGGTGTGAACGAGATCGTTCCCTGCCTCAGATATCCGCTCTAAGACACTGACAACTCCTGTAATTGGGCTAATGTGATATCCATATTGCTTAAGAGTTTGCACAGGCGATAAAATCCGATGCCCGCCATCGCTTGTGAACTGCTTCTTCCGGCTAGCCAGTATTAGAGGCTGTGACTCCCGGTTGGCAAGATATTCTGGCTCACCACAATCAGGGCATTGAGGACGCTTAACCAGGACATGGTGCTGCAAATTCAGGGATGCCAAATCAAGAGTCATCACCTTACCTTCGAGCTGTTCATGCTCTCCATGAACAATCCATTTGGCTATTTCAGTGGCAGCCAAATTTAAGCCTATTTGCAGGGTAGAGGGCAATATTGATCGGGAGGTGGGAAATGGGTTAACGAGGTTTTTTTGCTGCTGGATAGAGGTTTCAACTTCACGGTTATCCCGCAAACGGTGAGCCAGACACTGCCAACAACCTGTTTTGCCTGGAATAAAAATTGGCCCAATCCAAATTACGGCTCCCACAGGTTTGACCAGAATCCAGGGCTGTTGTGTCCGCAGCGCTTTCTGGTTGAAAGTAGCCAGTTCCGGTTGCAGGTAATCATCCGTTAGAACTACGGCTAGATCTTGTAAATCCTGCTCATGGCCGATGCGAAGATTTAGGGATTGCAGCGCAACGATTAAGGGTTCTTGTGGTACCGTGCCAAAGCTAGTTACAGAAACTCTGGTCGATTGCAAGCGCTTGTTAGCGACTTGAGAATCTATATTTAATAAATTCCAGAAAGCAGCAACTTCAGGAGGGAGGCTGTCATCAGCCTCGGTGATGTAGCCCTTGTTTTCCAGGAGCGTCAGAGCATGCTCAACAGTAGCTCCAGAGGCTTGTGTTTCTAACTTGCTAACAATTTCATCAACCGTATGACAACCATTTAAGAGTGGAGCTAACCAACAGTAGAGACGCCCAGTTAAAGCAATTTGATTCTGCTCGCTGAGCAAATACACTGTCTTCGGTGGTACAACTTCGACATGGAAGTGGGACCTAAACTGTGGTCGAGTGATCATCCGGATATATAATTACCTTGTCTAAAATAATAAATAATATTAAGCAACAAGATTATTCTTGACGCTGTGTCCTAAAAAAAAGGTCTTGAATTTACTCATCATCATTATAAAAATACTACTTATCAAAAAAAAATCGATGTAGTGTAGCAAGTCGAGCTTTGTTTGCTATAATTAGCATTTTTATAACCGTTAGGTAACACTCTGTTGAGTCCTAATTAACCTGACGGCTAAGATGCATAAATTGGTGAAAACATTGCTGAATAAGGATGAAAGAGATCACTACTGAGATAGACAGAATTAAGCGAAGAATCTGGGCAGATGCTTCACTTACACTTGTGACATTCAGCATGAAAATGTAAAATCCTAAATTTATTCAGCTATGCTGACTAAGATGAATAGGTTCGACGCTCTCCGGGCTAAAGCCACGCAGATTAAGAAGACTTTTAAGTCTTCCTATCCCTATCACGCTTAGTTCCCAGGCTCACCACGTTTGCCCATAGGGCGTAGTGATATCTCCTAAAGGTTATTTCGGGCGTCTACTTTCCCGCAGTCCACAGGTAGATTTTTAAATCTTGGCTGATATTTGATTGGGTGCAACTAGCCTTTATCCTCCGCCTGAAGTAAGGGATATAGAGCTATGCGCCTGTCACTCGGAGGATAAAGGCATTTTTCTTCTCAAACCTATACCAAAAGAATTAGAGTTGTCTTGGATTGATGAAACAGCAGCTAGAAAAAAGACTTCTATAGCTTACTATTGCTCAATTTCGTCTCCAATTATGGAAGGTCTACAGTTATGGTTGTAGATGGAAGATCTACAGTCATGGTTGTAGATGGAAGATCTACAGTCATGGTTGTAGATGGAAGGTCTACAGTCATGGTTCTATTAGAGACGCTTAGGAGTTGTTCGTCATTCAATTCAGCCAACAGTTCTTGTTGATTAACCATATTTTCCTCGACTTAAGTGTAAGAATTGATTTGGGCTGTTTTTTTATCAGCTCAGCTGATGTTACCACGACTGCCACTGTTGGAGTTCTAGTGATAAGCAATTCTGAATTAACGGGCGAGCGTTTTTATCTGGCGGGAGCGAGGACCGGAACTACCACACATGAGTCGTCACACTAACGTGCATCTATATTTTTCTTTATAAGAAATTTCTATCATAAGAGCGAAACTTTGTACAACAGTAGAGCAGCTTAGGACCAGCCCTTTCAAGGTGAACGTTTGTACTATATAAAAATCATGTTTTTAACCCGAATTTGGGATTTTGGCGATCGCTATCGCTTAATTTACAGTCCAAAAATCAGGAGTTTAATACATAGATTTTTTATTCAATTCCAGAAGATGGCTGAAATGCTGCAAAAATCGTGATAGTACATATGCTCACCTTGAAAGGGCTGGTTTTATAGCCTTGTTCTTACCGACGCTTCAATGTAAAGTTTTCTGACAGCATTCCACAATTCTGTGTGAGTTGATTGGTAGAGTTATGATGAATCTAACATTATAGGCTTATAGGCTTTACAGACTTAAGGCAGTTTATTGTTCCATTGCTTGTTGCACCCTGAATTTAGAGATATGGAGATACCTTTACCAGAATCAGCACGAGTGGTTGTACCCTCTAAACTCGCGACCGATCTCCTTACAGCAGTTAAGAAGCTTCCACTATATGATGACAAGGCACTTTATGATGTAAAGCTACAAGCAGCAGTTCGCGAAGAAATCCGCACATCAACACCAGGTGATGGTTTTGACTGGTTGGTAGAAGAAATCCGCAAGCGGCTCATCCGAAAACCGTATTGTGCATATGTGAGCGGACTCCAATTCGACGATCCTAACCTTCTGTTTTTCTCTTTAGCTGGAGCCTTCGGAGACATAGTCGATGATCCATACAACCCTTCATCGCGACTGGTGCGCGACCTTCAGCCATCAACAGACCGAGTTATTCCTGACGGTTGGGGTGTACTCAACGAACAGCTTCACACAGATAGCACCGACTGGCCCCAGCCAAACGCTCTGACTTGCCTACACTGCATTCGACCAGATGATGATGGCGGTGGCCGCTCACGCTTATTGGATATAGACACACTACTTGCGGAGCTAGATAAACGTTTAGGCCAAGAAATGCTCAGGATTTTACATACCGAAGCCGTACCTTGGTGGATTGCCGATGAATTTGGCGGAGGTGTGTTAAGAACGCCTGTATTGACTGCAAATAGTGTGCGCTGGTTACCCTACACAATCAAATTTGCGCTCGAAGAGAACCAGGAGTCTCTACCAGAGGCAATCTCAGCATCCCTTGGCGCTATGGAAAACGTTCTTAAAGAAGCTACAGGTATAATCGATTTTGCAATGGCTCCAGGGAGTCTCTGGTTTATAAACAATAAGCTCTCCCTGCATAGTCGGACACCAGTCAAAAATCCCCAGGCATCTAAGCGTCTCGTTTTGCGAACAAAAATTCAGAATTCAAGCGGTTTCTATGCAAATACCCATCATTGACTTCAAACCCTTTATTGTTGGTGATACAGCCGCTCGCATAGCAGTTGCTCACCAAATCTCTTGCGCTGTCAATGAATTTGGATTTTTCTACCTGAAAAATTATGGTGTACCCAATACTTTGGTAACTCAAGCCTTTGCACAAGCCAAATGGTTTTTTGCGCTACCGCAGGAGCAGAAAAACCAACTAGCTTGGAATCAATACACCACTGCTGGCGGATATGAGGGTTTACAGCAGCAGAAGTTCACTGAGAAAGCGGATCTCAAGGAGGGATTTACTTTTGGACCAGAATTTGACTCAAAGGAACTTGCTATAGCCAGCGATCGTTTGCTTGATGCACCCAATGAATGGTCCCAAAATCAGACAGGGTTTCGTGAGGATCTGTTACAGTTTTTCGATGCTTGTCAACAAGCTACCTCGTCAGTACTGCAAGCATTTGCTCTTGCCTTGAAACTGCCGGAGTCTTACTTCACGAATTTCCATACCTCGAACAATTTTCTCATGCGTTTACATCACTACCCAGTTCTTTCCCAACCTCCTGAACCAGGGCAAATTCGCTGTGGCGAACATAGTGATCTCGGCAGTGTTAGCTTGTTGTTTCAAGATGAAGTCGAGGGACTAGAGATTTGCACCACATGTGGGGAGTGGATTGCAGCTGTGTTCATCCCTGATACTGTTTTGGTACTTGTGGGAGAAATGATAGAGCTATGGACCAACGATAAGTTTCGCTCTACAAAACACAGAGTATCAATTTTAACCAATTTTCTTACTGCCAAGCCAAGGTACTCGATTGGCTTTTTTGCAAATCCCAACTATGATGCTGAAATTACATGCATTGAGAGTTGCTTGGGCGTAAATGAATCTCCTAAGTATCCGCAGTTTAAAGCAGGTGAATATCTCAAGCACAAATATAGGGAAACATATAAGCATCTCCAATAGACATCTGGTGAAAATTAATTATGCGTTCGTTCAAATCCTTGGTAAGGGCGAACAGCCTTTCGGGTGACTCTCGTGCCCCGCTAACGCAGCCCCTACATCATTTCTCGCTTATGTCTAATTTTCGGAAAATCATCTCAGACATCCTCGGAATTTGAAGCGGTTTTTCTCAAGGTATAAATGATGAAACTTAGCTTGCCAAGCAACTGGTAAATGCCCCAGTGGTAAAGTGCTGATGTGACTTCATAATTTGTCTGTCCTAACTCTGCAACAAACTTTTCTTTGGCATGAATCATTCGTGCAAGACGCATCAGCTCTCTTGTATAACGTCCCTCACGTTCTTCGTAGTATTGCGTTACCTCGCTGCCGATTGTCTGTCTCGAAAATATTTGCAATCCGGCATCTTTGAAACAATCTTCAACATACTCTAAAGACATGTTTTCAGACACAATACCCAGAGTATTGTAGATGCGTGCGGCCTCTTTGGTTTCCATGAGTTCGGTTGCATATGTAGTGAACAGAACCATGTTTCCGTTAGGCTTGAGAACACGCCCGCACTCCCTAAAGCCTTGCCCCAAAGAAGGCACTTGCTCCAGCGCGTCACGACACCAAATAAGGTCCAACGTAGCATCTTCAAAAGGGATGCTCTCCATGCTTCCTTTCGTGAAACTGACTTGCTCGGCTAAACCTTGCTTTGTAGCAGCATCACGTGCCATTTCTAGGAGGTCGTCCACAGGGTCAATGCCTTTGACCTGGAAATTGAACCGTCGCGCCAACTCGCAAGTGTACTTTCCCGTCGCGCAGCCGACATCAAGCGCGGCAGAGCCAGCAATAAGATCAAGCTTCTCAACAAAATCATAGAGCATTTCAGGCGGGCGCGGATGCAAACTTTGGTCGAGCTTCTCATACACTCCACCACCATGAGCAACACGGATATACTCATAAATTGTGTTCAGCTTTTCAGCATTAACATTGTCAGTCATGAATCTCCTCTGTTCGGTTGCTCACAAGGTTGTTATCTAACATCAATAATTTAACAGCAATTACCTCATTGGGATAGTGGCTCTCACTATTTCATCAGTGTCATAGGTTCTCAAGGGAGATAATATTGGAGGACAGATTCCTCGATTTAGCAGGTCTATCTCTCATCTGAGCCTTATCTCCAATTTTTCACCTGTTTATTCCGGTAAGTTTGGAAGGCCCGAAGTTGCATAGTGACTGAGTCACTATGCAACGGTATTTATATCGGGGATGAAAAACGACGCGAGCGGTTTTAACCGCCGTCAAATTAAATCATATAGCCATAGCCATCTTTTGAGTGAATGAGCTTACAGTTTTTATAAGAAATTCCTTGTACTTTTTCAAACTTGGTTGAGATGTTGAAACTTCCAGTGGCGCGAGTAGCGATTCTTCCAATGTACGTACCTATCTTTTTACCCTTTTTGACAGATGCTTTAACGATGTCGCCAGTCTGAAAACCAAAATGCACTTTTTTTCTAGAAGAATGCCGATAGGGAAACCAAACTTATCAGTACCACATGATTGCCTAGAACCATGTCCGGCGGCTTTAATTGTTAATACTTTCACACCCTTAATGTTGAGTTTTTCAGGTGTTGATTTACCTACACAACCTGCATCAATCCAATGAGTTTTTTCGAGGTTTTGAATTGTTCTGTTAAATTTAGTCAAACCGCCAGAACCTTTCTCTACTGGTATCCCAGTTGCTTTCAATGTCTCTAACAGCTTAAATCGAGTGGCATTAAAGCCGCAGTATCAGCCATTGGTTTTTTGGCTTGTATCAAGATTTTCTTTAACTTGTCTGGGTCTTTTTTGAGAAAATCTTTTAGATCCTTCGTCCCTTTCTTTAAGTTGCAAGCCTCACAACTTAAAGTCAGGTTCGAGATCCGATTAGAGCCGCCTTTTGCTCTTGGGTGAATATGTTCGACTTGCAATTTAAGTCCTGGTTTCCCGCAGTAGGCACAATCTCTACCCCATTTTTCAAGTAAGTACTGGCGGGTTTCATACCCGGCTAAAGTACCTTGTTGATACTCCTTGCCTTGTATTTCTGGATTTTGCAGAATTTGAGTATCGAATTTGACTAACTCTTGTGAAATAGCAGTGATGTTTGCATATTTACCTAACCTTTTGACCCAGGTGTCGATGTTGTGAACTCGGCTCATCAGGCTTGGTGGCAACCAACCCTCCCTACGTTGTTTAGGAGATGGCATCTTGTTCCCTTTCCTGAACCATTCGTGTTTTGGAGGTTGACGATAACGGGTTTTACGATTCCTTCTCGAACGGCGTAGTTGTCTACGAGATAACAAAGATTCTTTAATTGCAAAGCCTCTGTGTTGAAGTTCTGCTGCAAAGACAACAACGCCTGTGGTATCGTTGACAATTGCAATCCCAGTATGTTTTGCCCCAGGGTCAATTTTGATTCTCAGAGGTTGAACCGGTGCTTCTGGGCGAGATTCTTTGATTATTAAAGTGAATGGGAACCTACGAAAAATTGCAGCTTCACCATTTTTTAAAAGTTGTCTAGCTTGGGCTGGATGAATTGGATTTTGTGGTCTTTTATCGGTGTCGATCAAAAATACTTTGGACATAAAGTCCCTCCTTGCGGGTAATGTTAGCCTCGACGTTGATACAAGTCGGTATTTTCCAAATAGCACTGTCTTAACCCTCTAAAACTTGTTAACTATCTGGTTACAGAGCTACAGACTGGCTGCGTATCCGTAGGTGTGAACTTAAACTCTTACTCGTATCGGCTGCTTAAACTAGTTAAGCCGTCGGGTCAACTACTTTCTGAAAACCCTAAGACTTCAAGACAGGCTTGAAGCCCCGTGTCTTCAGACCGGGGTTGCTGACGTCGCAATTTGCTTCTCTTATCTTGCTGGAAGGGGGATACTACCTTCCTCAACATCACTCTCAAACGTTTTGGGCAACTTCATTGCAAGCGTCACCATTCTGAGTGCGACGAACAAAGATATAGCCAACCATAAGATATGGTTACTATCATACTTAATGGCGGCAAAATCCGCAGGTAAAAATCCCACCAAAAGAGCGGCTAAGCTAACATTGCGTAGGGTATACCCTTGAGCCAAGCCCAAGAAGTACCCATCCAGTGTGAAACCTATTGAACTACATATGAGGACGGGTAGCAACCAGGGAACAAAAATATCAATGTTCTTGATGACTTCGGTGTGGTTGGTGAACAATCCAAAAATAGTATTGGGAAATAGCATACATACTCCGCTGAAAAACAGTCCCACCAGCAGAGCAGTTCCCACCGAAACAAGAGCCACGGGCTCTAACTGTTGTGAAGCTCCTTTTCCTTTAAAGTTTCCCACCAGAGTTTCTGTACCGAATCCCAGTCCTTCAACAAAATAGGTGCTCAAATTGCAGATCTGTGTGAGTAAAGCATTTTGAGCATAGATCATTGTCCCCATCTGTGCACTTTCGTAGTTAAACGTCAATGAGGCAAAGAGAATAACTAAATTGCTGATAAAGATGTTTCCATTGAGGGTTAAGGTGGATTTCATAGCTTTTGAGTCCCAAATTTTTCCAGCTACGGCTCGTACTTCAAGCCACTGGATTTCTTGGCACAAAAAAATTAATCCCACCAATAGAGACAGATATTGGCTTGTCGCATAGGACACTCCTGCCCCCATGCTTTCCCAGCCCAAATGGATAATAAACAGGTAGTCGAGTGCGATTTTGGCACCATTGCCAAGAACAGACAACACCACGACTAAGCTATTTTTCTCTTGTCCCAGAAACCAACCAATCAGGACAAAATTGAGTAAAATGGCAGGTGCTCCCCAAATCTGGGTGTTGAAATAGGCTCTACCTGAAGCTAATACCTCACTTGTGACATGCAGTAGGGCAAACCCCATCTCTCCCAAAGGGTACTGCAACAGCACGATTGCGATCCCCAGCACCAGAGCAATTAAACCATTTCGCAGTCCCACCAACAGGACGCCCTCGCGATCATCTCGTCCCACAGCTTGCGCTGTGACCCCAGTGGTACCCATTCGTAAAAATGTGAAAACCAGGTAGAGAAAGCTAAGCAGATTTCCAACTAGGGCGACTCCAACTAGGTGGTGGATTTCTGAGAGATGACCCAAGAAGATGACACTGACTAAATTGGCCAGTGGTATCATTATATTCGACAGGACGTTGGCGATCGCCAGTTGGAAGTAGCGCGGGACGAAGTCATACTGGCGATTGAGCATCAGGTTCATAGATTTGAGCTACCAAAATCTATACTCAATGAGAGTCTGTTTTTCATATTACTTTACATAATTATACAGAATTTGATTATACAGATAATCCTAGGCGAAGATCATCGATAGTCAATCGGTGAAAACTCTCAAAAAAGGGGAAGTATCCCGGATTGCTCATACCAATTCTGTATGAGGCTGCGCTATATTTTCCCGTAGGTGGGGCTATATGAACAAAGCGTGGCAAGTCAGACTAATAATTTGGCGCATCTTCATAAAGAAACGGTATCACAAGATCAAAAAATCATTCATTAAGAGCGACACAAGGAGTCGTTTATTTGATACATAACTAGGCAAGATTAGAAAAAGGGTATCTTCTATGTATAAATTCGCTCTCCTCTGTTAAATCTAAACAGTTTTTTCTTGATAATTTGCTGAGAACAATATTCTGTATTTACAGTAAAATCCGATTTGGCTCTCGGTAATCTTGAAAACATAGAGCTAACCGTAATGTTGTGATTCTCAGTTTTCGGTCTATTTCCACAATTAAGCTTAAACCTGCATTAGATGTTACTGTTACCTCCTGGAAATTAACTACAACTAGGAATAACCTTGACTGTTCAAATGTGAACTGTTTTGGTATAAGATCTGTTATTGCTGGATTAATAGTTTATAGCGCTTCTCAATTGGTTTAACTACAGCACTTTGAGGGGGCGAACAGCACGAGCGCTACTACAGTGTATTACATCCAAACGAGAACTGCTAAAATGCCTAGTGTATATAAATTTTTGCAGTTTTTGACTTTTGACTTTTGACTTTTGACTTCCAAGGGAGGGACTGACCCCTCTTTTTTAGATTTTGTGAGAAATCCGGGGTATCCGGTTACGATGGTGGAAAAAGGGTTCAAAGATGCAGTAGCCCCGTCAGGTGAATTAGAGTACTGATTAAGGAAATAAGCAATGTCAAAGTATGATTTTGAGAGAATGCTCAGCCCCATAGAGCCAGCAACTTTCTTTAGTGAATACTGGGAGAAACGTCCTCTTATTATTTCCAGAAGTCAACCTGATTACTACTGTGAGCTTCTTTCAATGAAAGATATTGACTCCATTATCCGGTTTACCAAGTATAAGCTTTCGGGAGTTGAACTGGTTAAAGACGGCTCTAAAGTTCCCCCCGGTTCTTCGGAGATTGGAAATTATATAAATAGCGATGGAGTTCCTGATATTAATAAATTATACAACGCATACTGTCAAGGTTATAGTTTTGTCATCAATGGTCTTCATGAGCGTTGGAAACCAGTATCAGTTTTTCAAAGAAATCTAGAGGTTTTTTTAAATCATCCTGTCAGTATCAATATGTATATGACCCCCAAAAATTCACGGGGTTTTGCGCCTCATTTTGATACTCATGAGGTTTTTATTGTGCAGGTTGAAGGGTCAAAGCTCTGGCGCATCTATGATTCTCCCATAACGTTGCCTGTTCTCTCTAACCAAAAAGATCTGCCAAAGTTAACGAACGAACTCAGTGCTCCTGTGACAGAAATCTACTTGAAGGCTGGTGATTTATTATACATGCGTCGTGGGTATATTCACGAGGCATGTACTTCTGAATCTTTTTCTATCCATCTTACAGCAGGTGTCCACGTTTTTAGGTGGTCTGACTTGTTAACGGCGGCGATCGCCGCCTTAACTGAACAAGATGTTCGATTTCGAGAGTCGTTGCCAGTTGGTTTTTTACAGCAAGACAAAGTAAAGGTATCCCTAAAAAATCAATTTCAAGAACTCCTCCAACTTCTGGCAGACAAATCAGAGGTTGAGGATGCAGTTGAAAGGATTGCCGAACGTTTTATGGGAGGGATGCCTCCACTGCCCGATGAACATTTCTGCCAGCTTGAAAATATTAATAGCCTGAATCTTGATACTATCGTTAAAAAAAGAGAAGGCATGATATATCGTGTCATTAAAAAAGACGGTCAAGTTGGTATTCAATTTGCGGGGAACAGCGTGATGGGACCACAGACAACAGAGCAGGCGATTCGCTTCATTGTTGATTCTCTTGAAATTGCCATCAAAGCATTACCGGGCCTCACCGATAATGCCAAGCTAACCCTAATACGTCGCCTGATACGGGAGGGACTGTTGGTAGTGGGGTCTGCTCAATCATTTGTTGGTAACTGATTTCCTACTAACTAGCCGAGTGAAGCAAGGTGTCAAATAACACTTTTAATGATGGAAAAGTTTAGTGTGTTTACTGCTATTGGTCGTTGCCGATGGGTAATTTTACTAGCTTTAGTAACAGCGTTTGCACTCATTAGATTTAGTTCAATTAATATAAAAGCCAAAACAGTACCAGTTTCTGAGATAGTTATCAGCGTTTCTGCAGATCCTAAAACCTTTAACCCAGCTCTGATCCAAGAGTCCCCCAATACTTCAGACTACACTCACGAGGGGCTAGTTAGCGAAAATGGTCGAGGAGAAATTGAACCTGCCCTTGCCGAATCCTGGAAAATGTCTGAAGATAAGAAACGGATTATTTTTACTCTTAAAAAAAGACTGAAATGGTCAGATGGCAAGCCTTTAACTGCAGATGATGTGGTTTTTACTTACAACGACATTTTCTTGAATCAAGACATTCCGAATGATGCTAAGGATCTGTGGAGAATTGGGAAAAATCGCATTTTCCCTACTGTTCAAAAAATCGATAATCTGCGAATTGAATTTATTATACCTGAACCATTTGTCCCATTTCTTCGGGTAGCAAAACTAGCCATATTACCAGCCCATGCATTGCAGTCAGCAGTCAACACAAAAAATAAAGAAGGTCAGTCTAAATTTCTATCAACTTGGAGTACTAATACTCCACCCAAAGAAATTATTGCCAATGGTCCCTATACGATAGAAGCTTATACTCCTGGTGAACGGGTCATTTTCCGAAAAAATCCTTATTACTGGCGAAAAGATGCTCAAGGCAAGGTACAACCTTATATTGAGCGTGTGATTTGGCAAATTGTTGACAATACTGATACCTCCTTAATACAATTCCGCTCTGGAGGATTGGATTACATCAATGTCTCTCCTCAATATTTTTCCTTACTGAAGCGGGAAGAAAAGCGAGGGCAATTCACGATCTACAACGGTGGTTCTTCCACGGAAGCCACGTATATTGGTTTTAATCTCAACAAAGGAAGTAGAAATGGCAAATCTTTGGTCAATCCAATCAAGTCGCGCTGGTTTAATACAGTGAAGTTTAGACAAGCTGTTGCCTATGGTATTGACCGCCACAGATTACTCAATAACATATATAGAGGATTGGGTGAATTGCCAAATTCTTATCTTCCTAAACAAAGCCCTTATTATCTTTCTCCTAAAGAAGGTTTAAAAAATTATGAATATAATCCTATAAAAGGGAGCATCCCAATTTGGAGAAAACACATTATTCGCGAGGCTATCTCGC
>CALMVQ010000123.1 GCA_937873135.1 uncultured Scytonema sp.
ATACTGATTAATTTGTTGGTAATCGGCATTTGGGAAAAAGTTTGTGATCTACTGATATTGGCAAATCAAGACGTGAAAATGATGAGATCTGTGAATTAATCGATGGATAGTGGTTAGGGGTTGGTAGTTAATAGTTAATGGATAAAGTAGATAGTAGTTTGTTGCAACCAATAACTAACAACCCACAACCAGCCATTCCATGTTAATCTCTCATTCTCGAAATGTCACTTACAGCCCTGCGTACACAATAGTTCCAACTCACGAGTGCTTTAATCGGTGTACCTACTGTAACTTTCGCGCCGATCCGGGGAAAAGTCCTTGGATAAGCATTTTAGAAGCTGAAAACCTTTTTAAACAACTACAAACCCAAAATATTTGTGAGATTTTAATACTTAGCGGCGAGGTGCATCCTCGTTCGTCACAGCGTCAGGCGTGGTTTCAGCGAATTTATGACTTATGTGATTTAGCACTTTCAATGGGTTTTCTACCACATACAAATGCAGGACCACTAAATTTCGAGGAGATGCAACGGCTAAGGGATGTTAATGTTTCGATGGGACTGATGTTGGAGGAGTTAACTCCAGCACTTTTAGAAACAGTACATCGACACGCACCAAGTAAATTACCAAAAGTGCGGTTGCAACAACTACAATGGGCTGGAGAATTAAAGATACCGTTTACTACAGGTTTGCTATTAGGGATTGGGGAAACAGAAGATGATTGGTGGGAAACTTTAGAAGCTATAGCCCACATGCATCAACGGTATCATCATATTCAAGAAGTTATCTTACAACCCCACAGTCCTGGCAGTAAACAAACCTTTGACGCACCACCTTTTGACCCCCTGCAATTGCCATTCGTCATTTTCAAAGCACGTCAAATTTTACCCCCAGACATCACCATCCAAATTCCGCCAAATCTGGTTAAAGATGAGCGATGGTTACTCGCTTGTTTGGAAGCAGGTGCCAGGGACTTAGGCGGAATTGGACCAAAAGATGAAGTTAATCCCAATTATCCGCATCTTCACGAACAGGTATTAAAAGAAATATTACAGCCTGCGGGATGGGAATTGGTGCCACGGTTACCAGTTTATCCGCAGTTTGATGATTGCTTGTCAATGGAATTACAAGTAGCCGTCCAGCAGTGGCGGGTAACCTACAGCCGTAGGGTAGGTTAGATGTATTACAAGTATAATACTTCTCGGCAAATCAATGATGCGCCGTAATGTGCTGTCTATATTCGGTGCGTTACATTGCGAAGGGCGCACACTAAAAATTCAAAGTGAAATTTATACATAAAGCTTAGTCAGTATTAGGTTGAGATATAGCAGTCTTAAATCAAAAGCTTAAAACTCATCAAGTGATGGGTGAATGGACTAAAATCTTTCTTTTAGCTCAATCTTTAAGATGTTGAGAGTGATATTAATTATCAAGATGACTTAATTAACTGTATTGGCTGTCAAGCCAGATTTTGTAAAATAGAAACGATTAAAGTAAGGTTACTCAAATGTCAGAAATAATTAATATTGAGCAAGCAGTTTTAAGTAGTTTGCGGATACTTCCGGATGAAAAACAACAAGAAGTGTTAGATTTTATAGAGTTTCTTGTTCAAAAGACAAAACAACAAATCCAGTTGAGCAGTCAAGCCTCATCAACAATTAAACAGAGAAAACAGCTATCTATGCAACAAATTGCTAGGCTACCCGTGGCAGAACGTCACCAACTACTAGTACCGTTTATAACTGCAACAGCCGAAGATTTTTTGAATGACCTTGAATTAACAGAGTTTTCTGTTTTGGATGGCGAAGACTGGGAAACTGAAAATGAGTAATCCCAAACGAGGGGAAATTTGGCTAGTGCAACTAGATCCAACCAGAGGACAGGAAATTCAGAAAACTCGCCCTGCTGTTGTGATTAGTTCCGAGATAACTAATTAAACTGACTTACAAACAGGACTTACGCGAAAATAGCCAAAAAGCTTAATTTATTGAACCGCCTTGGCTGACGCCACGTCTGTTGACGAACGCGCAGCGTCTCGCACTCTTTAGACGTCAAGAGCGCCAAGAATTCGTAGAGTGTGCGTAAGTCCTAACGAAATGGAACTTCAACCAGGAGAAAATTTGAACTTACCAGCATCATTAGTGAACAGTGTGGGAGATGTACATCAAGCCTCAATTTTAGGCTTTGATTGTAACTCCATGTAGAAAAGAGGAAACCCACAAGTTAAGTAACATTGCATCTGCCAAGAGGTTGAGGATGAACACGAAAAAGGTGTTGTAACATAGGAGGAGATGGATTCAGGGGACCATATTACTGGTCGTAAACGCCTATCGAGACTATCTTCGGCAATATTCAAGGGATGAAGTCCAGCCAGCTGAAGCAACTACAGCGGCTGTATCACCAGCGCATACAGGGCGATCTCATCACTACGCCCGAATTTTCCCAGCGACTGGCAGCAATTAGCACCGAAATCAATCAGCCTGTGTGTGCCTACCTCAACCGTCGTGGTCAAGTGATTCGCGTTGGGGTAGGCACACCGCGTCAAACGCAAATCCCACCACTGGAATTGCCTCGCTACGGTGCGGAACGACTCAGCGGTATTCGTTGTATTGCTACCCAACTTAAGCCAGAACCGCCCAATGAAGCGGCACTGACAGCAATGGCACTACAGCGGCTAGATGCCTTAGTGATGTTGAATATTACTGGATCGGGATTTCAAAGGCGGGGTGGTGGTGCAACTGGGTATGTCAAAGAAGCTTACTTAGCGCACCTCATACCTCAGGAGTCTCGCACTGCAATGGCTTCGCAGTTCGTAAAAAAATTACCAGAGACCCCTGACAATAAGGAACCGCATAGCAACCTCTCATCTCGAAATTGGAGTGTGTCACCACCCATCAGTGTGGAAGTACTGACACAACAAGACTTTACAGACTTTGTGGAAGGACTGGAAGCCGAATTTCAGCGAGAATTTGTCGCCCGAGAAGTAGACAGCGATCGCGATCGCGTTCTGATTGTGGGTGTCATGACCGATAACATCACTCCTCAACAATTCCAAGATACTGTTGCGGAATTAGAAAGGTTGGTAGATACCGCCGGAGGAGAGGTAATACAAATAATGCGGCAGAAGCGATCGCGCACTCATCCGCAAACGCTGGTAGGTGAAGGTAAAGTCCAAGAGATTGCTCTGAGTGCCCAAACGCTAGGAGCAAACCTCGTTGTGTTTGACCGCGATCTTTCACCTGCCCAAATCCGCAACCTAGAAGCCCAAATAGGTGTCCGGGTGGTTGACCGTACTGAGGTCATTTTGGATATCTTTGCCCAACGCGCCCAGTCCCGTGCTGGTAAGTTACAAGTCGAATTGGCACAGTTAGAATACATGCTGCCGCGACTGACTGGAAGAGGTCAAGCAATGTCCAGGCTAGGTGGTGGTATCGGTACTCGCGGACCTGGTGAAACAAAATTGGAAACCGAACGCCGTGCTATTGGACGACGGATCGCCCGACTGCAACAAGAAGTAGACCAGTTACAAGCGCATCGTGAACGGTTGAGAAATCGCCGACAACATCAAGAGGTTCCAACAATAGCGATCGTCGGTTATACCAATGCTGGTAAGTCTACATTATTAAATGCTCTAACTAATGCCGAAGTTTATACAGCCGACCAACTCTTTGCCACTCTCGATCCGACCACGCGCCGCCTCGTGATTCCTCATGCCTTGAGCAGTGAAACTCAAGAAATTCTCATGACAGATACGGTGGGATTTATTCACGAATTGCCTGCGTCATTAATGGATGCCTTTCGTGCCACTCTCGAGGAAGTCACAGAAGCTGATGCCCTACTCCATCTGGTAGATTTATCTCATTCTGCTTGGCTGAGCCATATTCGTTCAGTTAGAGAAATTTTGGCGCAAATGCCAGTTACTCCCGGTCCAGCACTGGTTGTTTTTAACAAAATCGATCAGGTAGATAGCGATGCCTTAGCTTTAGCGCGAGAAGAATTTCCTTTAGCAGTGTTTATTTCCGCAAGCAGGCGTTTGGGATTAGAAACATTACGTCAGCGTTTGGGTCAACTAATTCAATACGCTGTCGATCCTCAGTAGGTCAGATATTCTTTTTACAAGTAATAAAAAGCATAGACTTCCTGTCAGGATTATGAAACCCAATGCCAGCAACTCTTTCAGTAGATTTACGACAGACTAATATTCGGCAAATACTGATACTATTTTGTGCTTGAGCCGTAAATTATCAGTGCTATTACTGAGGTTGATAGTATTTTAACTAGAATATTATTCAGTTTGTTAGGTAACTGAATGCAAGGAAAGACAACTCGTTTTGGCTGAACATTCGGACGTACCTGCCATTCGTGTTTAATGGCAGGTTTACGACCGGGTGACTTATTATACAGGATTTTTAAACCTCGCTTTACGAGTTTTGTCTATGAAGTTTTTATGAACCAAGACTGTTCACCGAAAGGTTGTTGTAAAGAAGTTCATAGAAAGTCGTGTTCAGCATTAACTCAATATATTGCTTAATGAACTACAACCTACCTTCAGTAAACAAACATGTTCATTACCACTAAGGATGATCAGAAACAGGAAAATTATTCCACAGCCATGACAACATTCTAAAATTAAGAAATATGAAACCAAGTAGAGGATGTTATGGCTGCAAAAGTAGAAATTTACACATGGAGAACTTGCCCGTATTGCATCCGTGCTAAAAGTTTACTGGCGACAAAAGGCGTTGAATTCATTGAATACAAAATTGATGGAGATGAGCTAGCAAGGAATAAAATGGCTCAAAGGGCACATGGAGGACGTTCTTTGCCGCAAATTTTCATCAATGATCACCACATTGGTGGCTGTGATGATATGTACGCTTTAGAAGCCCAAGGCAATCTGAATGAGCTACTAGCATCTACCAAGAGCGCGTAGCACCAATTGTACTTAGATAGGATGCTGCACAAGTGCGATAGTTTTTTTGTACTATCAAAAAGCTTCTACCTCAGTTAAGAAGTTACCCTTGTATGGGTGATAGATAGTTGTTTGTGTTTACGCTAAATTAAATAGCATTAAAGTTTCCAGAAGATTGAGGCAACAAGCGTGAAACTGGCTTTTATCATTGATCCCATTCATCAACTTGACCCATGTCATGACACCAGTGTAGCTCTTATGGAAGCAGCACAAACTCTGGGACATGAAATTTGGGTGACTCAAGCAAACCTACTTAGTGTCGTAGAAGGAAAAGCTTGGGCAGTCCTAGAACGGTTGGAACTCGTACCAGTACAGTTAGTAGAGAGACGCTATTTAGCGGCGAATCCCTGGTACAAATTGAGCGATCGCACGGTGCTTTTCCTGGAAACTATGGATGCTGTATTCATGCGGACAGATCCACCAGTATCAGTCCCTTATCTGTATGCCACCTATATTCTGGACTACATCGACCAAAATAAAACCTTGGTCATTAACACTCCTAACGGCATCAGAGCAGCAAATGAAAAGATGTATGCTCTCCAGTTTACCAAAGCTATTCCAGAAACTATAGTCACTGCTGATAAGCAGGCAATCCGGCAATTTGTCGAAGCCAAAGGAGCGGCAGTTCTCAAGCCACTAGGAAACAAAGCTGGAGAAGGAATTTTGTTCCTACAACCAGAAGATCGTAACTTCAACTCCATAGTTGAACTGAGTACCCTTCAAAACCGAGTGCCCGTAATGGTACAAACCTACTTACCAGAAGCTAAAGATGGAGATAAGCGAATCATCTTGCTAAACGGCGAACCAATTGGTGCCCTGAATCGTCTTTCCGCCGCAGGGGAATTTCGTAATAATATGGCAGCTGGTGGTACAGTTGCCCAAACCGAAATTACTCCTCGAGAAGAGGAAATTTGTAAACAATTGGCGGAAACTTTACGTAAGGACGGCCTAATATTTGTCGGCATCGACATTATTGGCGGTTACCTGACTGAAGTTAACGTGACGAGTCCCACCGGAATTCGCGAGATCAATCGACTAAACGGCACTCACCTTGGCGATCAAGTTATTGAATGGGTTGAGCAAGCAAAAAAAGTATAAAAAATTTAGGAGTCAGTCAACTTCTGAATCTTGGTAAAACAACCCCCGATTTTAATCGGGGAGATGTTATATCTAAAAATTTTTCCTTTTTTAAATCCCTGACAGTCTTGCGTGGGATCGCTCTAACTGCCGATCTCTGACTCCGCCGCGAACTTTCTTTGATTTTAATAGTTTGTCACTAGACAAATTACCAACCAAGAATTTTTCATTGATCCCTGATAATTTAACTTTTGCTCTGTGAGCGATCACTGCACTCCGCCTGTCTTTACAAGAACCACCTTACTATCCTTCGCTTCTCATTCATTCAAAATGCGCTCATTCAAAAAAAAGAAAATAATTAGTTGCAAGCCCCTAAATGCAAGTTATAGGGTTTTGAATTTTGAATTAAGCGAAGGTGTTGGCTATCTATTTGATGCATTCTTTATCACGGTTTAGACGAATATTGTCATCAACCTAACATTGGTATTAAACCATAACATCTCAGTCGTGGCTTCACTCCTCAGCATCGGTAGTTAAAGGTTTGGGTTATACCCGTGTAATTTCCCAAGCACCCTGACTTTTGTACAAAGTTATAGACCAATTGGAAATTACAACAGTACCAAGTGCCCTCCAGCCCACTCAGGTAGAAATTGGCTATCTTGCCTCCAGACAATTACAAAGAGAACGCGGATTTAGGACTCAACATGACTTTAGACTTGGAATTCAATTCTCTAGCTCCATTTCAGACTTAATTACGTGGTGGGGTTCGGCGATTGCGGAGAAAATCAGGAATATCCAATCCAGGTTTTTCTTTATTTTCTGGAATTGGCGTTGGCGGATTAACTGCCGGTGGTGGTGACATTTGTCGTTTTGGTGGTGTTGAAGCTACGACTCGTTGATTACCTACAACGTTTTGCTGTTGTGCAGCTTGGGTTTCACCTGTAAATCCAGTAGCAATTACAGTAAGTCTGACTTCACCTTGTAGCCTGTCATCAATCACTGCCCCAAAAATGATATTAGCATTGGGATCGACGACTTCATAAATTGTTTCTGCAGCAGCGTTCACTTCATGTAGGGTGAGGTCACTGCCACCGGTAATATTAAAGACAACGCCTCTGGCTCCTTCTATAGAAGACTCTAGTAATGGGGAGGAGATGGCAGCGATCGCAGCTTCTCTCGCTCTTGATTTCCCCGAACCAATACCGATTCCCATTAATGCCGATCCCGCATCTGCCATCACAGCTCGCACGTCGGCAAAATCGACGTTGATCAAACCCGCGATCGTGATGATATCAGAGATGCCTTGCACTCCTTGACGCAACACATCATCTGCATAGCGAAAAGCATCTTGCATCGGTGTTTGCTCTGGTATCACTTCCAGTAACTTGTTGTTCGGGATAATGATCAGCGTATCTACCCGACTTTTTAAACCTTCGATACCTTGTTCTGCTTGGCTGGTGCGACGGCGTCCCTCAAAGATAAATGGACGTGTCACCACGCCAACAGTGAGAGCCCCCATTTCTTTTGCGACTTCAGCAACAATTGGGGCTGCACCTGTACCTGTACCTCCTCCCATGCCTCCGGTGATAAATACTAAGTCTGCACCTTCTAAAGCTTTAGCAATCTCGTCTCGTGATTCCTCAGCCGCTTTTTGACCGATGGCTGGATTTCCACCAGCCCCAAGACCACGTGTCAGTTTTTGTCCGATCTGCAACCGACTCGGAGCTGATGCTAAGGTGAGAGCTTGGGCGTCAGTATTGATTGACCAAAATTCTACCCCGATGACATCAGAAGCAATCATGCGGTTAACAGCATTACTTCCACCGCCACCTACACCAATCACTTTGATGTTGGCGACTCGACCTGGAACAATATCCCCCAGGCGGTTATCTTCGCTGGTGACCTTTTTGCTGTCATGATTGTGTCCGAAGTTCAATCCACTATGATTAAACGGATTAGTAGAGTTAATTGCTAGCGAGAGACCTGGTTGTCCGGGAGACTGAGAGTTTTTATAAGTAAGCCCTTGGTCATTATCAAGTGTCATTGTATTCAGAAAGGGTAGATAAACGACTTTTTAAGGTGTTATTCACCTGAGAGTCAACTATAGTTTGACGCTGTCACCATCTATGGCTTTTTTGTTTTGAGTGCTCTCTACTTCCAACCCAAGCAGGATTGGAGGCGCGAAAGTTTGTTTGTTATGGGATAAGCCATTAAAGCACTCGATTGCCCTTAGGGGCGCAGCGCTTAGCGCCATCGAGCGTGCTAAATAAGAGAGAAGTAGACCTAATCTTTAGCTAAAATAGCTTTGTATAACTTCCACTCCTACATTAATACCTTCTATCTTCACCGCTATTTCGCTGATTTTGCTCAGTATACAGTTAGTATCTCTAATAACCTCTCCAATTTGATGACTGTAATTTATACCTGTGATCGATTTTACAACTTTAAGTATTATTTTTTTTGCTACTTCTCATTCAAACCGAAAGGTTTTGTATAAATTAAAAAAAATATCGTTAGAAACACCTGTATAAGTATTTTTCCTTTCTATCTCTTGGTTGTACAAAATCTAAAAAGCGTTATTTACTATACATGCTGTTTCCGAGAAAGTCATTATGCACCTAAAATGCTGAGCTAATTACATAACTTGTACAGATCCGTCATATCGCGTATTGTCTGCCTGCCTTGATCATTTGGTCCATAGGTTTCATTATTAGAGATGATGACAATTTAAAAAACAAAATTTGTCTTTTACTGATTTATTTTGACTCTCTTGATTGTGAAAAATCACTTATCAGGTTATTAGATGCCTCTCATTTTTTAAGGGAAATCCATAAATTAAGGATTCAGAAATAAGAGCGGCAATGAGCAACTCAGTCTAATTTACCTATGATAGGAATGCTTTGCCTGAAAGGTCGATCAAGAAGAGAGTATTTTGTGAAGTCAAATCCGCTCAATCTTTTTAAGAGGAAGTTTTAGAGATCGCAGGCGGTTTCTTTTGGTGCATTTGTACTAATGGAGTTTCTGGATTTTTGAGATCTATGTATTCTATTTGATTAGGATTCAGTTGTGCAGGCAAAGGGCGCATCTGTTCCAATACCTTGATTTTTTCAAATATCTGGACACTTGGTGTCCCGATATGCACCCTTCCTAATTCTGTGTTCAGAATGACATTTGTCGGATCTTGGCAATCAATTTCCATCACTTTCACAGAACTCTGACTCACTGCTTGATAAAGAGATGTCCAATAGAGGCAATATTTGTCAGGGAACCCAATAACTTTCAGACTCGGCAATATAACGTTGGGATTTAGAGATGTGTATTTTTCTAGAGGCATCCAAACACCACTAGCATCTAATAATCCCGTGGATACTTTTTTTTGTTGTGCCCCTCGTGTCAATGAGATCGCCACAGGGACTCTTTCCTTAACTTGAACTATTAATCCCGGAGGAAACAGGCGACGACTAACCGTCGCTTGTGCAATCGTCGGTTGCTTTACCAAAGATTGGGCAATTCGAGACGGTTCGATTCGCCATAAAGATTGAGGATATGATAGCACAAGCAGTGACTGAATTGCCTGCTCAGATAGTAATTGATTTCCAGTAATCACAATGTCTTCGGGATCTTTGAGCACCCAAATCGGTTGGATTGTCACCCATAGCAATCCACCCGCCAGACTACTAACAGCAATTGTTTGCCAAATAGCCTGAATCACTTTCATTTGTCGCTTTTTACGTAATTTATCCCGACGTCCTTCTATATCTGTGCGGGAAACTGATACTATGCCAGCCATTCACACCCCTTCCAAACTTTTAGTCCGAGTCGCTGTGGCGATCAGATCGTTAATTAAGCTTATCCCTTGATTTAAAGTATGGGGGATTTTTCTTTCTTATAGTTAACAGTTCACTCAAATTAAGAGTTAACCTTCGGTAGTGCTGAATCCTGAAGAGCCAGCGCCGTGCAACGCCCCTCGTCTGAGTAACGACTTCCGCCGCAAAAGACGAAGGAGAGTTCCCCCATTGAGGCGAGGAGCTTTCAGCCAATTCTAAGTAGAAACCCTTGAGAGGAGTGCTGAGGAACCAGCGCTCAAAGGGCCTTTTACCTGACTTGAAGTGAGGAGCGTTGAGTGAGTCGAACTCCCTGCTATCTACCCCCTACTTTTTGGTTACCCTTTCACTTTAAAGTTTCCAACGAACTTTCTTACGTAAGTGTAGCCTTTTTTCTGTGCGGAACAACTATATATTTACTCAAAAAGCTACAAGGGTGGCATTGACAAAATAACCATAACTTCACCTCACGCTACTTAAATAACCAATACTAGTTATGAGAGAAAATTTACAGTATCAAACATCACTATACTGAAATTTAGATTTTCTGAAGAATTTATTGCCTTAAGTGTAGCCAATTTATCAAATAACAAGTATCCTTTAGAACAAGTAGTCAAATAAAATTTTTGCCAATGATTGCAAAAAAATACTTTGATAATATACTTTTTCCTGGTTGACGAAAAAATGCAATTATGGTAAGCATACCATAAGCAGATTGCAAGAGTGAATACCTGTCCAAGTTAGACAACTTATAGTTTTCACAGGCACTGAGACTGAACTCAGTTATGGGGTTTTGTCCAAGGTTGGAAGAAACTAAAGATGTTATAACTTTAACAGCATATCTAACGGGGACAAGTATGCTTAACGTATCAGGGACAATCAAATCTCTATCATCATACGGATAGTCTTTAGCGGTAAGCTTCCGCTAATTCACTACTTAGGTAGAGATTATTTGTATGTGTATACAAGTAAATCTGCATCTACATGAGAACAACATTAAATTTGTCGCGCTTTTTTAAAGCCTGTAACCCAAGTAAAACATTGGTTATGGGTGATGCATCTGATAAGCAATACTACATAGATTTTTCAGATGTACGTGGTTGCAAAATCGTTGAAGAACTGCAACGCACCATCGTCCGTATTTCTCCAGATGATCCAACCTGCCAGTTATTTACAGGTCATATTGGCTGTGGTAAATCAACAGAGTTACAGCGCCTGAAAGCAGAACTGGAAGTTGCCGGATTTCATGTGGTTTACTTTGAGTCCAGTCAAGATCTGGACATGGCGGATATTGATGTTAGCGATATTTTGCTAAGTGTAGCCCGTCAAGTCAGTGTGAGTTTAGAAGCAATTGGCATCAAAATTAAACCAGGTTACTTTGCCAACTTGTTTAAAGAAATTGGGGATTTTTTACAAACTCCGATTGATTTATCAGCACAAGCAGAGTTGTCTTTGGGTATTGCTAAAATTACTGCCAAAACTAAAGACAGTCCCCAGTTGCGTACTCAGGTTAGGCAATACCTAGAACCGCGCACTAACAGTATTTTGCAGGCTATTAACGAAGAGGTGTTAGACAAGGCTGTTGAACAGCTCAAACTACGAGGGCAGAAAGGACTGGTTGTGATTATCGACAACCTAGATAGAGTCGATATGCGTCCGTTAGCATCTGGGCGATCGCAACCAGAATACTTGTTCATTGATCGTGGCGAACAGTTACGCCGACTCAAATGTCATGTGGTCTACACTATTCCTCTAGCGCTAATTTTTTCGTCGGAATGCGAGACACTAAAAAATCGATTAGGTGGTGGAATTGCTCCCAAAGTTTTGCCAATGGTACTAGTGCGGCAAAGAGATGGTAGTGATTACGAACCGGGGATGTCTCTTTTACGCCAACTGGTACTAGCAAGAGCCTTTCCAGAAGTTCCCTGGAGTGCCAGATTTGGATTAATTACAGAGATATTCGACCAACCTGAAACTCTGGATCGTCTGTGTCGTGTGAGTGGTGGTCACATCCGCAACTTACTCGGGCTACTTTACAGTTGCTTGCAGCGACAAGATCCACCTTTTTCACGAGAATCATTAGACGCTGTGGTTCAGGACTACCGCGACGATTTACTGCTTGCTATTGATGAGGAAGAGTGGCAACTGCTATACGAAGTTGTCATACAGCAAAGTGTGAAAGGCGAGTCTGAATACCAGAGATTGCTGCGAAGCATGTTTGTATTTGAATACCGCGATCCTCTGGGGCGCTGGTTTGGCATCAGTCCTGCATTAGCAGAAACAGAAAAAGTCCTTGCTTGGCAGCAAAAGAAGTAAGTTCATGCGCGTCTATGATTAGTCTCCTTTGTTTCTAGCACTACAGAAGGGTTAGCCTGTCACGGTCAATAACAAATGACCCAGACCATTATTTGTCATGAGTACAAGTGTTTTACGAATGACTAGTGGTGAAGGGCGATCCTAATGGAGAGATATGCTTTGAAAGAGTGCATATCAGCTAATTTTCGCTCTTGATTTTTATCTTAGGTTTACAGCCCTGTTTTTATTATGACAGAGTGGCAATTCATGGCGGCGACATCCGTCCCAAATCAGCATTCCTTACAAAGACTGCTTCGGGCGATCGATCTATCCAAAGGTCAATTTGCCCTGATTTTAGTTCGGTGCAACTATAGACAGTTACGCGAGCAAATATTAGTCAATCTCCGCTCGCTTAGCCAGGAAATAAATTTACGAGAGCTGTTTGTTTCACCATCAGCCACCGCTTTACACACCGCTATAGTTACAGAACTATTTCTAGATAATCCCAGTGTTGCTACAGATAGTTTGCCATCAGCTGTGATGGTTTTCGGTCTGGAATCGATTTTAGCTCTTGAAGACTTCATCACTGGCTTCAATAAGGCGCGAGATATCTACGCTGATAGTTTTCACTTTCCAGTGGTGCTGTGGCTGCAAGATGAAGTGGCAACCTTGCTGTCCAGATTGGCACCCGATTTTAAAAGCTGGGCGGCAACCACTATCAAATTTGAAATGACTAAAGAAGATTTAATCGCTTTAGTCAGACATCAGACAGAATCTCTATTTGCCACAGCGCTACAAGCAGATGCCTGCATGTTTTTATCCAATGCGACCCTTGATTTAGAGCCTAAATCTCAGCAACGTCGGGAAATTGAGTCGGCTCGTCAAGATTTGCTTCGCCTACATGGTGTTAAATTAGAACCCGAATTAGAAGCCAATCTTGAGTTGGTCTTGGGACGCGATCACTACGCCAACGATCAAATCGCTGATGCTTTAGTTCATTTTCAACGCAGTCTTGCGCTCTGTCAACAGGAGTCAGGAGAAAGGAGTCAGGAGTCAGGAGTCAGTATTTCTCCCCCTATCTCTCTATCCCCGTCTTCCCTTGCTTCCTGGGCGCCCCATCTTCTCAAGCAGGCAGTCGTTCTCTTTCATCTTGGGCTGTGTTATCGTCGTTTAGCAGATTTAACGCCTTTTGTCAATAGAAAATACTGGCAAAACGCTTTGTTTTGGTTTAAGCAATGTTTGGATGTATTGGAAGTAGCGCAACGAAAAGACTTGGTTGCCAAATTTATTTTGCCTACTTGTGAAATGCTGCAACGCCTTCAAGAATGGAAGGATTTACAAGAACTGGCCGAAAAGTCCCTGGATTTACATCAACACTATGGTGATCAAGCGCAAGTTGCTCAAGATTACGGTTTTTTAGCAGCTGTAGCTACTTCTAAATCTGATTGGTTACAAGCCCAGGAATTAGCAAATACGGCACTTGCGATCGCAGAGGAAACAACAGTTTCCCGCCAACAGGAAAGTTGGTATCTTCTTTTACTTGGGCGGACACAGCGGTATTTAGGTGAGTCGCTGGAAGCTATTAATAATTTGGAATGGGCAAAAGTCGTTTGTGAGTTACAGTACGAACCATCGCTGTATTTAGAGATTTTAGAAGAGTTGCGATCGCTCTACTTTCTTGAGTGCCATCACTACCTAGAAGCTTTTCACCTGAAGCTTGAAAAGATTCAAATAGAGCATCAGTATGGCTTTCGTGCCTTCATTGGTGCCAGTCAGTTGCAACCGCAACGCTATAGAATTAACCCAATTTACGGCTCACAAAAAGTCCCATCACCTCCTGAGGAAGTTGCACAAGAAATAACAACTTCTGTACGTCAACAAGATGTCAATCGCTTGCTTGAAAGAATTACCCGTGCTGACTGCAAACTAACAGTCGTTCACGGACCTAGTGGTGTTGGCAAAAGTTCAACACTTAAAGCTGGGTTAGTCCCCGCGTTGAAACAAAAAGTTATTGGTAATCGCCTACCATTAACTATTGTTTTGTCTGTTTATACCGATTGGCTTACAGCCACATTGCACAGTTTAAACCACGCGATCGCCCAAACAGAAATATCACTAGCCATAGAAATTTCCCCCACTACCATTCTTGAAAAGCTACGGCTATTGACTGAACGGAATTACACAATTATTTTCATTCTCGACCAATTTGAAGAGTTCTTTTTCATCAACAAAAATTCCACACAAAGAATTGATTTTTACAAATTTTTGAGTGAATGTCTAAACGTTCCGTTTGTGAAAGTTATTCTTTCCTTACGAGAAGATTATTTACATTATTTGCTAGATTTTGAAAGATTAACTAGCGATAAAAATCATAAAGCCTATGATTTAGGTGTTATTAATAAAAATATTCTTGATAAAGATATTCGTTACTACTTAGGTAATTTTTCAAGTCAAGATGCAATTAATATTATTCATGCTTTAACTCAGCGCTCTCATTACCAAGCTCAAAGTGAATTAATCGACAAAATTGTGCAGGATTTAGCCGGAGAAATTGACGAAGTACATCCAATTGAGTTACAAATTGTAGGCGCTCAACTACAAGCCGAGAAAATCTCTACCCTTGAAGAGTATCAACAGTGTGGAGGCTCAAAAAAACTTGTGCTGCGTTGGCTTGAGGAAGTGATTAAAGATTGTGGAAAAGAAAATGAAAAGCTTAGTTGGAAATTGCTATTTGAATTAATAGATGAAAAAGGCACACGACCACTTAAGACGAAAACTGAGTTAGGTGCTATTTTGGGAAGACAAGAAGAAGAGGAAAGGGAGAGAGGGGAGCCGTTCGAGAATAATAACACCTCACTCATGTACGCTCCTCATTTCAACTCTATAAACCACAAACAGGCGTTGGCTACTACTCACTCCTCACTGCTCACCGCCTCCTCCACATTGGAATTAATTTTAGAAATTTTAGTGGGTAGTGGGTTAGTCCTGAGAACACGAGAAGAGTCAGGCGAAAGCTATCAGTTAGTTCACGATTATTTAGTAGAGCCAATTCGTCAGAAAAATGACTATGGGATATTTGCCGAATTAGAAAAATTCCGATTTGAAAAAATTAGAGCTGAAGTCGCCCAAAAACTCACTCAAGAGCAACTTAATTCAATTTTACAACGACGATTGCGAGAAGCACGTATTACAGGCACAGTGCTGGCAACCATGGTGACTGTAATAGGAGGATTGTGGTGGCAAGCTGACATTCAGAAAACAGCAGCAGTACGCCAAACTCTTCGAGCCGAACGTAGCGAAAGTAACTTGAAAGTTAGCGCCCTCACTGCGTCTAGTGAAGCTTTATTTAGTTCTAATAAAGAGTTTGAAGCTCTGTTGGAAAGTTTACGGGCGTTTCGTAAACTCAAACAAGCAAAGGTAGTTCAACAAGATACGAAAATACGGGTAGTAACAGCTCTCCAACAGGCAGTTTATGGCGTAACAGAAGTTAACCGTTTGGAAGGACATCGTAGTGTTGTGTGGAGTGTCGCTTTTAGTCCCGACGGTAAGTTACTGGCATCGGGCAGTGCAGACAAGACGGTAAAACTGTGGCGTCGTGACGGTGCCTTACTCCAAACCCTTACAGGTCATAGCGGTGCTGTTACAAGCGTGAGTTTTAGCCCCGATGGTCAAACCTTAGCTTCTGCCAGTCTCGATAAAACAGTAAAAATCTGGCGTAGAAACATAAAAACAGGTGAATTTGACCCGTATCCTGGTAAAACTTTGTCAGGTCATGGAGATCACCTTTACAGCGTTAATTTCAGCCCTGATGGTAAGTTGTTAGCTTCTGGCAGTAAGGATGGCAGCATACAATTGTGGAGCGCCGACGGTAGGTTAATCAAGATCATCAGAGGACATGACGGTTGGGTTAATTCAGTTAGCTTCAGCCCTGATGGTAAGTTTTTGTTATCAGCAAGTGATGATAAAACAGTGAAGATTTGGCGACGAGACGGGAGTTTAGTACAAACGTTATCGGAACACTTACAACGAGTTACCTGTGCAGCTTTCAGTTCCGATGGTCAATTATTGGCGACAGGTGGTCGAGATAGGAAAATAGTCAATCTTTGGCGGCGAGAACACAACGTCTTTCGTCTCTATAAAACCTTACGGCAGCATACTAATAGTGTATGGAGCTTAAATTTTAGTCCTAATGGTCAGCAGTTTGTTTCCGCAGGTGAAGACAATATCATCAACATGTGGAGTGTCAAAGGAACATTACTGAAAACCTTCAAAGGTGCTGGTGATGCTGTTACTAGCGTGTCCTTCAGTCCAGATAATAAACTACTAGCAACGGCAAGTTACGACAAAAGTATCAAACTGTGGAATTTAAATGCCCCTTCGCTACCTATCTTAAAGGGTCATCAAGACCGAGTTTTGAGTGTCACCTGGAGTCCTGATGGGAAAATGTTAGCTTCCGGTAGTCGCGATCAGACGGTGAAACTCTGGCAACGATACGTAACTAGCAGTGGGATAGAAACGCGACTTTATAAAACTTTGGTAGGACACACAGACAGGGTCGTTAGTGTTAGTTTTGACCCCACTAATCAGATCTTGGCATCAGCAAGCTACGACAAAACTGTCAAACTTTGGCAACGCGATGGTACGTTACTCAAAACTCTCCAAGGGCACAGCGATGGTGTGACGAGTGTCAGTTTCAGTCCTGACGGGCAGTTATTGGCATCAACAAGTAAGGATAAGACGGTAAAACTTTGGACTCGTGAAGGCAAATTGCTAAAAACCTTGGTAGGGCATCGAGATTGGGTGAATAGTGTAAGTTTCAGCCCAGATAGTCAAGTGATAGCCTCTGCCAGTGACGATCAAACTGTGAAACTTTGGCGGCGGGATGGCACTTTGTTAAAAACTTTCTCACCTCATGATAATTGGGTGGTGGGTGTGAGCTTTAGTCCTACTGATCACTTGTTAGCTTCTGCAAGCTGGGACAATACAATCAAGCTGTGGCGGTGGGATGGCACGCTCTTGAAAACGTTGTTAAAAGGATACAGCGATAGTGTTAATGCTGTCACTTTCAGTCCTAATGGTGAGACTCTTGCCGCAGCTAGTTGGGATGGCACAGTCAAACTTTGGAGTAGTGATGGCAAATTGATTAAAAGCCTGAACGGACATCACGGTGCAGTGTTCAGCGCTAGCTTTAGCCCGGATGGTCAAACGTTGGCATCAGCAAATAATGATAACACGATCACTCTGTGGAATTTAGATCTGAACGATCTACTGCTTCGTGGTTGCCACTGGATGAATGATTATGTTAAGTACAACCGCAATGTTGAACAGCGAGATCGCACCCTTTGCGATGACATCAGTAGCCTGCACTGATCATGAGAGAGGCAGTGGGAGAATGAGGCAGTAGAAAATTCAATTAAAAATTAAAAATCCAAAATGTCAAATTTAGGACTTACGCATTGACAGGAAATACCAAATCTGGAGTATGGGTTTCAGGTATGAAAACCTAATTTTTCAATCATCTTGAGCGCGAGCGCCATATGGGTGGCGGTAATTGTCAAAAGCCTGGAACGACCAAATTACCTTCACACACATGATGTCCCATTTGTACAGTGCGTAAGTTCTAAAATTTTTAATTTTTAATTTTTAATTCCTCATTGCCCCGTCTCCCCTTCCTCTTCTTTTGCCGCCTCTTCTGGCAAATTTGCTAAAAAGGCTTGTAGCCTCATACGCTCAATATAAGGCCAGCCTCCAAGAGACTCTATGTTCCGTAGTAGTAAGTAGAGTGCTTGACGGTTATCAGGCAAACTCTTTTGAAAAGCTTCATCCCGAATCTCTCGATGTAACTTCTCTAACTCTCGTAGTAAAGCCAAAAGAGCCATAGCATCACCTTGACAATTTTGAGATGCATCATGAACTGCTGCGGCGATCGCTTGCAGTTCATAAGACAACTTCTTAGATTCAACACTTCTTTTGTTGCTCATGCCTCCCTTTCCCTGTCAACCAAGTCATTCGATTTTGAATTTTAAATTGATACCCCCAGATTCATCCATGAGGTTGTATCATCCAGGAATTAGTCGGTAAAATCAAATTTACCATTCCGGTAGAGTCGAGGGGGAATATTATTTCCCGCCCCTCTCTGTTAGAACCGGACGTGCGCCTTTGGGTGCATCCGGCTCCCGATATTCTTAGGGTGTTACCCTTTTGCTCATGTGGATATAATCGTGACAGGATTCGTGTATGCCAATCAGGTTTTTAGATTTCCAGTTGTGATGATTCCCATCTATATGGTGTAGATGTACTCGTTCTTCAGTTGTACATTTTAAGCCACAGTATCCGCATGTATGGTTTTGCTTTTTAAGAGCTTTAGAGGTTTCTCCGTCGTAGAGCTTACTATTACGTTGGCTCCAGTACGTTAAGTCTCCGTCGTAGGGTGATTTATTTCCTTTGACCATGACGTGTGTGTTTTCGGAGTAAGGAATTTTAGGAAACGCTTTTTCTATCAGTTGAGTGGTAGATTCTTTCGTTAACTTTGTTTCCTTATTGAAAACAAACCATGTTCTATTTCTGGTGTGCCAAAGTGAAAACCGTGACCCATCCATCTTGCAGAACTTATGGTAGTTTCTCCAACCTCTAACTATTGGGGAAAGCTTTTCAGCTTTTACCAATGAACCATAATTTGAGCAGTTAACGATGTTCTTTAATTTCTGTCGGAACTTTTTATAATTCTCCACTGAGGGAGTGCATTTAAATTTTCCGTTACTTTGCACTTTGAAGTGCCAGCCTAGAAAGTCGAATCCATCTGTCGTGGCGGTAACTTTGGTTTTCTTAGCACTTACTTTCATTCCTCGTGCTGCTAGGAAGCTGTCAATCTCGGCAAGTATTTTTGCTTCATCGTCTTGTGGTCTAAGTATTAGTCGGGTAGGGCGGGGACATTGCTGTCCCTTTCCCCCCTAGAAACCG
>CALMVQ010000124.1:0-18290 GCA_937873135.1 uncultured Scytonema sp.
GGATTTCATTATGAGTGCCTTTTGACTTTTTACTTTTGCCTTGTTGCACTAGTTTGCCCAACTGATGTATTTGAGCAATAATATCCTTTACTGTTTCATCACCAAGTCGGTTTCTAGTCGTCGCGTCTATAGCGATAATGTCTGCTCCGGCTTCTGCCACAGCAGCAGCATAGTGAAACTGAGGCGTAATGTATACATTAGATCCTGATATAACTTGCTTCCACAACCCAATGATCGGCACTGTGACTCGTTGCCGGACTTCCCTAATGTGTGAGGGAGTATCAATCCTGACTCCCACGGCACCGTTATTAACAGCAGCTTGTGCCATTGCCGTGATCGCGTATGGATCATGTAGTGGTTAATCAATAGGCGCTTGACAAGATACAATCAATCCGTGATACAAAAATTGAATTGAAGAATGATTAGTCATTAGGGGATTAGTCGTGATTATTTATGAGTTGTTTATGATCGAAAAGTCTCAAGAATCACTTTCCACTTCTGTACAGGTGGGTTTAGGAAAATACTCCCAACGCGAGTGTTAGATTACTGATGCCGTTTCCTCTCCCCCCTCCCGCCCTTTCTCAATCCAAGATGAACTACTTTTAGAGAATTATGCATCGTATAAATGCCACATCGGGAGGATGGAACCCTCAGTCAGAAAGCGTAATGTTTCTCGAACAAACACCAGCTCCGTTGGTATTTCTTACGGCTGCTGATACCGACATTCAAACTCTGGCAGCTACAGTTCCCAAGTTACCCGACACGTTTCCTGAATTTAGAGTTGCCAACCTGTTGCAATTGCAGCAACAGATAAATATTGATAACTATGCCGAGCAAGTTTTGGAACATGCCCAGGTCATTGTACTGCGTTTGTTAGGAGGACGTTCCTACTGGAGTTATGGTTTGGAAGTCGTCCAGGAAATTGTGCAAAGTAAAGGTACAACCCTCATTGTTATGTCAGGGGACGACGGACTCGATCCTGATCTCATCACTCACTCTACCCTGTCTCTAGGTACTGTGAATCAGGTATGGCGCTACTTCAACGAAGGTGGGGTCGAAAATATTGTCAACTCTCTCCTATTTATCGCCGATACTTGCCTGTCAACTTCATACAATCCCCCACCACCAAAAGCAGTTCCCCGTGTAGGGTTGTATGAGTGGCTTCTAGAAGAGGGGGGGAAAGAGAGTATCCGACTCCCCCATTCTCCCACACCCCCACTCTCCGACTTCCCGAAAGTAGGTATTCTCTTCTACCGCGCTCATTATTTAGCGGGGAACACTAAGGTTATTGATGCTTTGTGTACAGCTTTGGCAAAGCAAAATATGCAACCGATACCAGTGTTTGTTTCTTCGTTGCGTGAAGCTAGTGTCGGCTCTTTTTTAAGTGAGTTTTTCCAACCCAAAGACTCAGAACAAATTGCCGTGCTGCTGAATACTACTAGTTTTTCTTTGGCACGGTTGGATACGGAAACTCCTCAAGTTGACCTGTGGCAGAAACTCGATGTACCAGTGTTGCAGGTTATTCTGAGTGGGGGATCTCTTGAGCAGTGGGAGTTAGAGTTTCAAGGACTTTCTCCCCGAGATCTGGCGATTAATGTAGCGTTGCCGGAAGTGGATGGGCGAATTATTAGTCGCGCTGTATCTTTTAAGACTGTGCAAAGCCGCAATCCTCATTTAGAAACGGATGTGATGGTTTATGAACCGGTGAGCGATCGCATTGAGTTCGTCGCACAACTAGCATCTCATTGGGTTCGACTGCGCTCAAAGCCACCCCAAAAACGTCGTGTCGCTTTAATTTTGGCAAATTATCCCACCCGAGATGGACGCCTTGGCAATGGTGTAGGATTGGATACGCCTGCAAGTTGTGTTGAAATTCTCCACGCTTTGCAATTGGCTGGGTATGAGGTGGAAAATTTACCCGAACATGGGGATGAGTTAATTAATCGCCTCACGAATTTTGTGACGAACGATCCGGAGAGTAGGGAGTGGCGTCCAGTGCAGCAGAGTGTTTCTTTAGCAGAGTATCAAGAGTATTTTGCGTCTTTACCAGAAGCGGTGCAGTTGGCGATCGAAAAACGTTGGGGATTAGAAGAGGAGGAGAACAGCAAAGATAAGAATTCTTCAGTTCCCCCACTTCCCCCCTCTTTCCCCATACCGGGAATTCAACTGGGTAATGTGTTTGTAGGAATTCAGCCAGCGCGTGGTTATGATCTTGACCCTAGTTTGAATTATCATGCTCCAGATTTGGAACCAACTCATGCTTATTTGGCTCTTTATTACTGGATCAGAAAATGTTTTAGTGCTGATGCAGTGATTCACGTCGGGAAACATGGAAATTTAGAATGGCTACCTGGGAAAAGTGTGGCTTTATCGAGTCATTGTTATCCAGAGGTGGCTTTGGGGGCACTTCCTCACTTATATCCTTTTATTGTTAATGATCCAGGCGAGGGTTCACAAGCAAAACGTCGCGCTCAAGCGGTGATTTTAGACCACTTGACGCCGCCGATGACTCGTGCTGAACTCTATGGTTCTTTGCAACAGTTGGAAAATTTAATTGATGAGTATTATGAGGCCCAGAGTTTAGATCCAGATCGATTACCAGTTATTTGCGATCGCATTCAGGAATTGGTTATCAAAGAAAATCTTCACCAAGATTTGAAATTAAAGATTATAGCGAACGAAATTTCAACCCCAAATCCGTCTGGCAAAGTTGGCCCAGTCGGAAAACTCCACAGATCCTTGCTCTTGGAGGAAAAACCACCTTCTGGGCTGGCTCCTAACCAACTTTCCGCAAAATCGGAAATCCAAAATTTTCTCAATTGTGCTGATGGCTATCTTTGTGAGTTGAAAGAAGCTCAAATTCGCGATGGCTTGCACATTTTTGGGCAGTGTCCTCAAGGGCGACAGTTACGGGATTTAATTGTGGCGATCGCGCGTGCACCCAATCGTAATTCATCAGGACTCACCCGCGCTTTAGCTTTATATTTTGGCTTGGATTTCGACCCTCTGACAGAGGATTTTAGCAATCAGTTATTAGTTAAAGATTGTCAGATTTTAGCTAAAAAAGGGCACTCCTGTCGCACTGTTGGCGATGCAGTTGATGTGTTGGAACAATATGCGGCTGTTCTGGTAGAACAACTCCTCACTCGCCAAAGCCACATGAGATCGGGGGATTCCCCTGAAGTTCCTTTTTATGGAAGCCACAGCGAGGACTTCTCTATTGAAATCAGTGGCTCCTCCTCAACGCTACTTGAGGGACTCGGGGAAACCTTAACGCTCTTAGCCAAAGGAAGTCCCTTAGGCATTACTGACTCCGCAACGCAGTTGCTCCTCCCCACTGTCTTGAATTGGATACAGTCGAGTCTCCTCCCTTCGTTACAACAAACCCACCAAGAAATTACCTACTTGTTGCGTGGACTTGAGGGTAGGTATGTCCCTAGTGCGCCTTCAGGATCACCCACACGCGGACGTCCGGAAGTTCTGCCAACAGGTAAAAATTTTTACTCTATAGATATTCGTGCTATCCCTACAGAAACGGCTTGGGATATAGGTAGAAAGGCAGCCGAAACGCTCATTGAATGCTATACCCAAGAACATGGAGAGTATCCAAAAACACTAGGGTTATCGTTGTGGGGAACTGCCGCCATGCGGACAGGAGGTGATGATATAGCTGAGGCGTTGGCTTTAATTGGTGTACAACCTGTATGGGATGGGACAGCGCGACGAGTGGTGGACTTTGAAATTTTGCCACTTTCGGTTTTAGGGCGTCCTCGTGTGGATGTGACGTTACGCATTTCCGGCTTCTTCCGAGATGCTTTTCCAAATTTGATTGATTTATTTGATCGAGCGGTTGCCGCAGTGGTGGCGTTGGATGAGCCGCCAGAACAAAACCCCATAGCCGCGCAATTTCGCAAAGAAACTGAGTTTTGGACAGAATTTGGTTTCAGTTTACAAGAGGCAAGAGAGCGATCGCGCTACCGCATTTTTGGTTCAGCGCCAGGTGCTTATGGTGCTGGACTTCAAGGCTTGATTGAATCGCAAAACTGGACAGATGACGAGGATTTAGCACGTGCATACATTAACTGGAGTTGCTACGCCTATACATCAGGCGGAGAAGAAGAGAGGGGCACAGGGGGGGAAAGTAATAGAAATTTTACCAACTCTGTAAAATCATTACCTGAAGTCTTTGAACAACGGTTGCAGCAAATGGAGATTGTCTTACACAACCAAGACAACCGCGAACATGATTTGCTCGATTCTGATGATTATTACCAATTTCAAGGTGGTTTAACTACAGCAGTGCGTACTGTACGGGGGAAGAACCCAGAAACCTATTTTGGCGATAATTCTATTCCTGCCAAACCGCGAGTTCGCCAACTAAGAGAAGAAATTGCACGAGTGTACCGTTCTCGGGTTATTAATCCTAAATGGATTGCTGGGGTGATGCGCCACGGTTACAAAGGCGCATTTGAAATGGCAGCGACAGTAGATTATCTATTCGCCTATGATGCAACAGCTAAATGTGTGGAAAACCATATGTATCAAGGTATAGCACAAACTTATTTATTTGATTTAGCTGTTTGTGAGTTTATCCAAGATCGCAATCCCTGGGCTTTGCGTGATATTGCTGAGAGATTGCTAGAGGCATACAAGCGTAGTTTATGGCAGGATGTAAGTATAGAAACATTAGAAAGTTTGCGAAATTTAGTTCATCAAGCTGAAGCAATCATTGAAGAAAAAACATTGGTGTAAATAAAAATTATGGATAACCTGGCGTATTTGCATGTAGCCTTCGCCTACGAAGATTCTCCCAGTGGTGAATTCGTTTCCCCAGTATCTTTGTTAAACAAAGCAGCCTCACCTGATTGGACACGACTTTCAAGTCGGGCTTGGAAATATATGCTCCCCCTTGTGATCACCTTATCTGTACTTAGTGTTGTTAGTAGCGCTCTTGCACTGGAAAAAGGCGATCAAGGTCCTTCTGTTAAAACCCTACAACAAAAGTTGAAAGGAGCAGGATTCTATCAAGCTGCTATCACTCAAGTCTATGATACACAGACAGAAGACGCTGTTAAGCGTTTCCAAAGAACTGCTGGATTAGACGATAGCGGTATTGCTGGCTCGGCTACAATTCAGAAATTAGATAGCTGGCATCGTCCCTCTATTGAAACTGCCCAAGCCAAAAAACCTAGTGCTGAAAGTTCCCAAGCCAAAAAACCCAGTGCTGAAACTGTAACGAATAAACCACAAGATCCTAATTATCTTCACAAAGGTGATGAAGGTGAAAAAGTCAAAGTTCTACAAGAACGATTGCGAATAGCAGGCTTTTATTATGGTGACTCAACTGGAATATTTGGTCCGATCACCCAAGACGCTGTTAAGCGGTTCCAATTAGCTTACAACTTAGATGCCGACGGTGTTGCTGGACCAGCAACACAAAAAAAATTGCCGCCATTAAACATTGGTTATGGGGAAGACGCTCCCAAACAGCATACTGACCAAGATCAACTCAATATGGGTACTCGCGGCGAGACAGTGAGAATTCTTCAGGGAGAGTTGATTAAAGCCGGATATTTAGAGGGAGAACCAAATGGTTACTATGGTCCTTATACAGCAGATGCTGTACGTAAGTTTCAGGCAGCTAATTCCTTGGCCGTCAGTGGTATTGCAGGTCCAACGACACGGGCTAAGTTGTATAGCTTAGTTAATACGGATAAGAGTGAATTTGATGTTCAGGAAATACAACGACGACTGCAATCACGAGGTTTTTACAAAGGTCCTCTCAACGGTGTGATGGGAGATCAAACTAAGAAAGCAATCAAACAGGCACAACAATTCTACGGAATCAGTTTGAATGATGTTAAAAGCGGACACTTTTAGCATCTAATTAAGTCACTCCTTGCACAAGTTTGTGATTGGGTATGGGCAATGGGGAATATAATTATCTGTTCGCATAAGTCCCTCTCGCCCAATTCCCAAGTACCGCAGATGCCGAGTCTAACAACTTGAGTACTGTAGCTTCTCTTCCTAAAATCCTCATCTAAGTGCTAAAGCGGCATTAGTGCCCTTTGGCACTTAGGACAAACAGCGTGGATTGTCATCTGACAGTCGAGCATCTGAAAACCCTCTTTTTGGGCAGTTTTGGCTCCCGTTTTTAAAATAGAGTCATTTTTGAACTCGATAGTCGCATTGCACCTTATGCAAATCAGATGGTGGTGGTGATGGGGATAGGGCTGGTTCAGTTCGTAATGTTTATGTCCTTCTCCTAGTTCCAGTTCTCTCAAGATTCCCATCCGTGCCATCAACTTTAGAGTCCGATAAATCGTCGATAGGCTGATGCCTTCGTCTTGACCTTCTAATCGATGGTAAAGATCCTCCGCACTGAGATGTTCTCCTTGCGGTAGTTCTTGAAAAATTTGCAGAATTGTTTCTCGCTGGGGTGTTAAACGCCAGCCACGTTCGTTTAGTTCTGCTCGGAGGGAAGTTGCCGTGTAGACAGTCATACTAGTTTTTCTCAACAAAGCCTATTAATTGCGAATATAGCAAAAATTTAACTTGATTTGCAATAATAAAAGCTTGTTGATAATTTTTATTAACGTAACGTGAGTTGCTTGTAGCACCATGCGGAATTAAAAATCAGAAATTAAGAAAGCCTGAGTGAAGAGCGAAAGATAGCACTGAATGAATGGTAGATTTATTTCCGCTCCTTGTTTAATAATTAGGGTTTGCTGAATAAAAGTGTAAGGAACTCCAGATGAAGGGTTCAAGCTTTTTTCCACCAAACAAGTGCAAGCTTATAACATCTAGAGTCTCAAAACCCTTGCACTTTCGTTGGCGATCGCTGGGTAAATTTGGAAATTGAGCGACGAAAAACCATTTTGCGAGCTGTGTGGCTTCTAGATTTGCTTTAGAGACTTATTCAGCAAGCCCTAATTATATAGCTATGCACCGATAATTGAGATAGACATCCCCAAAAGTTATAGCCGTGTTTGTTGGAGTTACATACGAAATGCCTTCATCGAAGGCCTCTCCCAAGCTTGGGAGAGGGGCTAGTACAACAAGGCAAAAGTAAAAAGTAAAAAGTAAAAAGAAAGAACACTTATTCTGTAAGCTTTTTATCTGTTTCAGATGGGTGGTTTTTTTCCGCCGATATGTACTAGGGGTGAGAGCGATAGTGTATGAGTACAACTGAGAAACGCTACTATAATTATGCGTTTGTTGAAACCCTTGCGAGGAAAGCCCTGACATCATTTCTGGAAATGTCTAATAGGAAGAAAGAATAATTACTTTTTTCCCAATACAAATTATCGGCTACCACGCAGCAAATAGACGCGACGGCGCGCAACTTGCGTTAAGTGCTTGACACAGAAGTTATGAAATTTTGGGAATTGATGAAGTCATTTATTGTTGATCATTGGTGATCTGTGAATCACCAATGACCAATGATCCATGACTAACTAAGTGACTCCAAGTAGTCGCGGATGAGATTGCGCCGTTTGGGTTGGCGCAGCTTTTGTAAGGCTTTGGATTCAATTTGCCTTACCCGTTCCCGTGATAAGTCAAGAGCTCGTCCAATTTCTGCTAATGAGTAAGGATGACCATCTGCTAAACCAAACCGCATTAGGATCACATCACGTTCGCGGCTAGTTAAATCCGCCAAAAGATTCTGCAAGTCTTTTTGTAAAGATTCCCGCATTAACATTTCTTCTGGTGTGACGCCGTCGGTTTCCAGCAATTCTCCTAACTCTGTATCTTTATCTTTTCCTACTTTGGTTTCGAGAGAGACAGAGCGAGGAACTCGTAATAACACTTCCCGCACTTGTGCTGGGGTCATGTCTAACTCTTGGGCAAGATCTTCTAGGGTTGGAGTACGACCTTTTTCTTGTGCAATTTTACGTTGAGCTTTTTTGATTTTGTTCAGCTTTTCTGTAATGTGAACAGGTAAGCGGATTGTACGGCTAGAAGTCGCGATCGCTCGTGTGATTCCCTGACGTATCCACCAGTAAGCATAAGTACTAAAGCGATAACCTTTAGTCGGATCAAATTTCTCAACTGCTCTTTCCAAGCCCAGAGTACCTTCTTGGACTAAATCCAATAATTCTAAGCCACGATTTTGATACTTCTTAGCAACAGATACGACCAGGCGGAGATTAGCCTTGATCATATGTTCTTTTGCCGAAAGTCCATCGCTTTGAATTTTCTCTAGTTCTTCTACCTTCAACTTAGCAATTTCAGCCCAGCGACGTTTCCCCTGTCCTAACATCTGCTTAAGATCTAACACTTCCATACCAGCAGCACGAGCCCACCGTTCTAGAGAAGGACGATGTCCCAATTCAGATGTCAGACGCTCTTGAGCTTCAATGATACGAAGATAAGTCGAAAGCACTTGATCTTCTTGCTTGGCGGCATTCGACATAATTATCCGCAACCGCAAGTAGCGCTGGACTTTTTGAGCTTCTGAAACTTCTTCGTCCCGCCCTAATAACCGAACCCGCCCAATTTCCTGAAGATATAGACGAACCAAGTCTGTGCTGCGACGGTTAGTACTTGAAGCAAAGCTAGCAGAGTCGGCAGAAGCTATTTCCAGATCGTCTAAATCATCTGTCGGCAACTCACTTTCATCAATAGTGAGTTCTGGATCGAACGCTTGGCTGGATAATTTGGCATCGTAAGCGGCATCTGCGTAAAAAGATGTTGCTGGCATAAGGCTCGTCTCAATGGCTCCAGGTAACAATAGATTACGGACAGCTATAATCAACTGCTGCTATTGTTCCCGTGATTAAAGATGAACTAACACGGTTGAGGGTTCCATTTAAGTTTTTTTTAAAAAAAACTTTTAATGGTTCTATTTGCTCCAAAAATCCCTCACATCGGCTGCTATAGCTTGCACCGATTGAATCAATAGCTATATAAATGCACAATTTTGCATTAAATTGCAAATTATTTAGTCACAATTTGACCTATTCTCGTAGCTTAGGCAACTAAGTATAATCATAATTTTGTAAAACGTCCTGTTTTTCATATGCATAGTCCTATCTACATTACTATCTAAGTGGTTTCCGCTTATGTTTACAAATTTTTCGTGTTTAGATTATTTTGATGCGAAGGAGTCAGAATTTAGGGAGATCGATAGAAAAGACAATGACTCAAGTGATTGATGAATTAATTGATTCATTGAAAATCCCCGAAGTTGGCAACTCCTCAAGCACCCCACTCCCTAAATAACCCGTGGTTATTATCGGTTGGGGGCTTTCGTCATTGCCCGATCATTCATCCCGACACCGATTCCGAAACGGAATACGGTGTGGGACTTCTGACCGAACTAGTTAAAATTCACGTCGCGAGAAGATCACGACTGCAAACGCCAATAGCATGGCGCTATATAATAAGGCATAGACTGCATTAAAAGATAGTGCAGTTAGGTTAGGTAACGCCCCCAAACCATAAACGGCATCGTTTTTCAAGTCTAATCGAGCTAAATCTGGTAAAATTAGATACAAAGCTTGAGTAAGGTGTTCAATTCTGGGGTTGTGACCCAAACGACCAAATTTTAATAAATATTGAGTGATATTTCCCATTAAATACACAGCGAAGGTTAGAGCTGTGGCTAACAGTGAACTGGTAAAAACACTTAAGGTAAGAGCGACGGCAGTAATCAAGCACAACTGTAGGAAAAGAAAAACTGCGGCAATCAAAATACTTGCTGTCTGATGAGCAACATGTCCAAATTGTAAAAATGCCAGGTAAATCGCTGTCATTGTGGCGACAAGTGAGCCTAGTACTGCCAGTAATCCTAAATATTTGCCGATGATAAATTCGCTGCGGCTAACAGGTTTGGCAATTAACACCAAAATGGTGCGTTTCTCAATTTCTTTATTGATCAGTCCCGTACCAACAAATACGGCAACAATTAAGCCTAAGACACTCATTGCCGCCAGACCAAAGTCTAAAAACATTTTATCTTATGTCACGGCACTAAATTCAGGAAGTATGCGGATAGCAGTGGTTAGTGCTAAAGCATAAAAGCCGATGAGATAAAGAATGCGATCACGCACGACTTCCCGAAATACATTCATTGCAATTACAGAAATTCTGCTCAAACTCATGATATTTTTGTTAGTTGTTATTTGTTGGTTGGTAGTTGTTGAGGTTTTTAACCACTATCCACTATCCACTATCCACCATCCACTAACTTCTAACCTTTACTGTTGAGGTGGTGGTCCGTTCTTGATAAATTTAATGACAGAGTCGCATTCAACTTCTGCAATAGTGTTTTTCCGGTCGGTGTTCTTAACAATTGTGGTGGAGTTGTTTGTCCCGGCTGCAATTGGATCGAGCCGACAGGACTTTCTCAAGTAATAACCTGCTGGGTTCGCACTGGGACCACTCCAGATACTTAATAAATCCAGCTGATATCCAGATTTAACATTAGATATACGTGGTTCCACCCGCCATAGAGACTTTTCTTCATATTGCGCCAGATTTGCTTGTATGACTTTTCTCCCTAGATTAGAAACTATTTGAGGAGCATTTATTAGCCACTGCTCTACTTGTGACCAAGGTTGTTCATCTATTTGTTCAACAACTTGTGGCTGTAATTTGTTGAGAATTGTCACCCCATTTTTGGGAATTTTAATGGTTGGTTCATTTCTAACAACAAAGGCACTACGCTTATCACCATCTACCAGCAAACTAGGATACTGTCTTAACCAATTATCTGTGACAAAATAAAATTGTATCCAGCAACTAATCAGCATGCAACTAGCAAGCAAAATTATAATTTTTTGACGTTCTTCTAACTTAGGTAGTTGAGCTTTTGAGTCTGTACCACTTCCTTCAAAAAATTCTGGAATCGCTTTAATGATTGCCGAAATTGTTGGCCAGAGTACTATTGTTCTTGTTGTAATCACATTTTCTTCACGACCAAAGGCGAAAACGCTGATTAAAAATCCAGTAATCACTGCTCCCACAGGCATATTGGTACTTGGGATAACCAAAGGGTTATCAGTTGTATACCAAGCAGTACCAGCTATTAAAAACAACCAACCGAATAGTGCAATTATATCTTTGACATAACCTAGAGAAAGAGATGACATTAACAAAGAAAAAACGCTCAAATAAATTAAGGTTTGCCAAGAGTAAGCTTTTGGTGGTATTAATATTTTTCTGATGCGTGCATAAATATCTTCAATTACTTTGAAGATGCCAAATAAATCTTTTAATATCAAGTTCATATTGTTCATTGCATTCTCCTATTTATCAACTTTATATGTGAAGCAATTCAATGAATGTAATCCGTCTAAGCTATGTATTTCGTTTGAAACACTTGAGAAAAGTATTTTGATTTGATTGCAGAAGCTACAAGATTGCACAATTGAAATTTTGGATGAATCATGATTGAGCCAGTCTTGCTCAAAGGAAACTTTATACTTTTTCTTTCTGCAATCTATTCCTATTTTTCAATTGCTTAACAATTACCTCTGTCATATAATTCCTTTGCTTATGGATGTGCCGCCCGAATAAATAAAATAACTGCAATCACGCTATAACTTAGTGCATTCCCTATTAATACTGTCGTAACTAGATTCGTATTCTGCCATCTATTTTTGTAAGCACGTCGAGAGTTTCGTCTTATGATCGGCTGAGATTCATCATTTTTTCCAGGTTCGCTAAGTGATATGAATAATCCTTTCAAACAAATATATTTAACTAAAAAAGTTGTAAAAAAAATGAGAAAAGCTGTCAGTATAATAACACTCTGTATTTTATTTGATTGTAATCGATTATAGAAAAAATAATTAATTAATTCCGATTTAAATGGAACAATCGGTAGAACTGACTCAACAGAGAAAAATATTATCCAACCAATAACGTTAGAAAAAAGATTGATACAAATTGAATAAAAAGCACTGGTCTTTTTATCAAATTTCAAGCGTGCATTCAATACGTAAGCTTCTAAGGGAGTTGCCACCAATAGAAATAAAAAATTGAATAAAATTGCACCAAGAGGAAAAATTCTGGGAATAAAATGAAATTCAGGCATAATTGCATATTCAGTAAGGTGTGACTTAAAAGAGTATAACTGCAATATTCAGTCCTGTTAAAGGATATCGTGTTATTCTTCTAGCATCTATTTTTTTATTTCCCTACTCCCCGTTTCTTTTCTTCACATATTCTTACTCCCAACACGGCTGTCAAATTACCTATTCTCCGGCATCCTCAGCGAAGAAAGCAATCGTTAGGCTGACATGGAGTACATGGGGTGCGGAAATAAGCCTACCATACCCTGCACCGAAGCTGCGGCTTTGTCTACGGAATTGCTTATTGCCTGCAAGTCAGGCTTTTTTGATTTTTAATGCCATGGGAACGGAACTAATAAGTCGAGCGTGTAAATAAGCGTACCATTCACGCATACCTAGAAAGGCTTAGAGCAAGGCTTTTCTAATTTTTAATTCTATGGGAACTGTACTAGTACAGAGTGGCGGAAATAAACCACCCATCTGAAATAGGTAAAAAGCTTACATGCTGAGGTGTTCAAACGCCTTGCGGTACTAGTAGGTTAGACACCCTACCTGATGATACAAAACCTTATGTATGATGAAATACTGCCACGTTACAGCTTTTTGAGAGATGATGAGAAACGGCATCGGTATTCGCACGGCGCAAGTACGCCCCTCAAGGCTTACGGGTCAAATTCACATCTATGATGGTACAGGCAAAGGAAAGTCCCAAGCGGCTTTGGGGGTAGTTTTGCGATCAATTGGCTTGGGGATAAATACACCCAGTCATTCTAATCGCGTCTTGCTACTACGGTTTTTAAAAGGACCAGAACGAGATTATGATGAAGATGGAGCGATCGCCGCTTTGCAGCGCGGATTCCCTCATCTAATTGACCAAGTTCGCACAGGACGTGCAGAATTTTTTGGAAGTGAGGAAATTACGCCCTACGACAGAACTGAAGCGGCGCGGGGGTGGGATGTCGCTAAAGGTGCAATTGCCTCCGGTTTATATTCTGTTGTCGTCTTAGATGAAATTAACCCCGTCTTAGATTTGGGTTTGCTTCCAGTAGATGAAGTTGTGCGAACACTCAAATCTAAGCCTCAGGAATTGGAAATCATTGCTACCGGACGCGCTACGCCACCCGAGTTGCTAGATATCGCGGATCTGCACTCAGAAATGAAACCCCATCATAACCCAACAGCCTCAGCTTTGTTAATTCAAGGTATTGAAATTTATACTGGTGCTGGTAAAGGCAAATCTACCAGTGCTTTGGGCAAGGCATTGCAAGCCATCGGTAGGGGAATCAATCATCCTGGATCTACTCGTGTGTTAATTATGCAGTGGCTCAAAGGTGGTACAGGGTATACAGAAGATGCAGCGATCGCGGCTTTGCAGCAATCCTATCCAGAGGTGGTAGATCATCAACGCTGTGGACGAGATGCGATCGTTTGGCGCAACTCCCGGCAAGAATTAGACTACATGGAAGCTGAACGTGGTTGGGAAATCGCTAAGACGGCGATCGCCTCTGGACTGTATAAAACGATTATCCTTGATGAGCTTAATCCCACAGTTGATTTGGAACTACTTCCTGTTGAACCAATTGTCCAAGCTTTACTTCGCAAACCCTACGATACTGAAATTATTATCACTGGTCGCTGTCAGAATCAGCCGACGTACTTTAACTTGGCTAGCATTCACTCCGAAGTCTACTGCCACAAGCACTATGCCAATCACGGTGTAGAACTCAAGCAAGGGGTAGATTTTTAAATTTATTTATGAGTCATTGGTCATTAATCATTAATATTAAACAAAGGTTAAATTTCCAATGACTAATGACAAAGGATAAAAAACTATGGATAACAATAATGTATTAGACCTAGTGACAGTAGGAATAGCGGTCATAGTTCTTATCGGTGGCTTCCTCATGATGTTCACTACTATTTTCACGACTAAGCGCAGGTAATACCAGTACACTCATACTTCATTTTTGAGTTGGCGACTCTCACTTGCCAACTCAACTATTTACTTATAATTGCCTGTTTTCCAGGAAAATAATAAAGTAGGAAGTCCAGCTATATTCGTTGATCCCCTCTATATTATTGTAGCTGATTAAGTGTTTTACTACTATATTCAAGCATTTGTCATAGTGAACGATCTGGTTTTAACACTCTTTTTAGCAGATACGTGCTACAAATTTAATGCTTAGATTATATTGATACAAGTCTATCTCTCCTTACACTTATTTTGCCTAGCCATATATATACTTAACTATTCTCTTTAACTATATTTGATATAGAATCTTGAGTACCTAAGTCTAACTTGACCACTGATTGTTAAATAAGATTAAGTAATTATTATATTATTATTAAACCAAGGTAATTAAGACATAACTCCAAGGCAGAATAGAATTTGATAGCAAACCAGAGTTTTAAAACACTCGTGAAAGTGGCTTCAATAAGATTCAACAAATAATTAGCAATTAGGAATTAGCAATAAAATTAATTGGGGCTAGCATTATCATGTTCAATAATTTTTGTGATTCGCATCAAGAAAAAGATCGAGAATTTCTCAATCAAACATTACAAAGTAAATTTCGATTACTTGATGGCTTGCGGCTACTTATAGTCGATGACAATATCGATACCCTAAAATTAATTGCGGTTATTTTTGAAGACTACCAGGTACGGGTGAGGACAGCTGTATCGGTAGATGAAGCCGTTGAAGTCATACAAGAGTGGAAACCAGATGTTCTTATTAGTGATATTTGTCTGCCAGGGAAGGACGGCTATTCACTCATTCGCTCTATTAGAAGCTTTGAAGCAGAGGAAGGAGGTTTTCTTCCGGCTGTGGCTCTTACAGGTTACCTGTTTCCAGAAGACTATATCCAAGCACTTAATGCTGGATTTCAGAAGTATATTTCTAAACCATTCGACCCTGATGAGTTAGTTGCAGTTGTAGCAGAACTTACTATACCAATCTTTTTGAGTATAAATACTGTAACTAAAAATGCTGCCTGAATCGGTAAGAGTTGAGGTTTTGCTGATTTGTCAACTTCTTTAAACGTTCTTAAACCAGTTGTCAGGCATTCTTTGAAGTTGGATAAATGATTAATCGATATGTAAAGTCAAGTGAAATTTACTGCTAGTACATAAGAAAAGAGAATCAATCCGACCCCAATAAGACCACTGAAAAATAGCGGAATTAATTGAACATTTCTAGGCATCTTGTTACTCCTGAACTTCAATTTATGATTTCCATCATCCTAATCTACACCCTAAAAAGCTTCTCTCTAAAGTATTAGACATAACTTAATAAGAGTGTTTTATTTAACAAAGAGTATACTTTACTTTAGATTTATAGCTAGATTGCGCTGGTTTAGTTGCTTTTAAAAAACACAATTTTTTATAACTTCATCCTTGTTTACAAAAACATAGACTTTCTTTACGATCTGCGGAAGTATAGAAACTTATATTTTATAAAACGTAACTTGAATGTTCGTCCCGTGTGAAGTGAATTATCAGAGCGCGTAGAGGCGATGCTCGCAGGCTTCGGCTACCAGGCATACCGCTTTATTTAGGTGTTCTTATAATCCAATACGGCTCAGTTAAGGCTTGATCGGAACTACCCACGCCACTCCCCTTAAAAAGGCGATAACGTAGCGCTGACAAAGGTAGGTATTTTGTGTATTTGGTCATTTTTTGACGATTCCAGCCGATGCTTAAATCCTGAAACAACCAACCTACGTTAAACACTTGAGAATTTTTTCAACTATAGCGCTTCTCGTTTAAGTCACATACATAATGCCCTCACCAATGTTAGCACCGCACCCCTCTCCCAAGTTTGGGAGAGGGGCACCTAGAGCGCCGGTCAACTAATATATCTTGACAAAAGATATATTATGTGGGTAATGGCAAAACGCCTATTTCCGGCTAAATTTTTAGGTCTAGTGTTTAGCGCTCGCATTAAAACCGAGCGCCTAAAAGTTCGATTAATATAACATGCATATCCTACAATTTCTGTCAACTAGTTGTACTTGACCGGCGCTCTAGAGAGGGAGATAGTATATGGGATTCAACTGAGAATCGCTCTTATTTCCCCGAATTCTTCCTCTAACCGTACCAGGTGTTGAGCCTTTGATCGCCTGAGAACAATCAGTTTCTATGGCTCAGATTCCCGACAACTCTTACGAAGTCGGGAATCTTATTTGCCTAGGTATGCTTCTAAAACATGTGAGTTACTCTGAATGTGTTCTGGGGTTCCGTCGGCGAGATTTTGCCCTTCTGCTAAAACCCAAACGCGATCGCACAGCGACATAATCACATCCATATTATGTTCAATAATGAGAAATGTCATATTTTGCTGATTCCACGTTGTAATGCGATCGCAAATCTCATCAATCAGTCTGGGATTTACTCCGGCAGCTGGTTCGTCTAATAAAATCAGCTTGGGGTTAGTCATCAGTGCGCGTCCCATTTCTAGTAACTTGCGTTGCCCTCCTGACAAGGAGCCGGCGTAATCTTGTGCTTTGTGCGCCAATCCCACGGATTCTAAAAGTAACATTGCTTGTTCTCGCAGTTGCTTTTGTTCAATGGCGATCGCGAGTTGTTGGAATTGCACTTGCCAGAAATTTTCCCCTGTTTGTTTTTGTGCTCCTAGCAGCATATTTTCCATCACCGTCAACCGCGACAAGGTTCGCGGAACTTGAAAGGTACGTACCATTCCGGCACGGGCAATTTGGTAAGGTTGTAAGTTCTGAATGGGTTCGCTGTCAAAAATGACGATTCCTTTGTCCGAACGAATGAAGTTAGAGAGTAAGTTGAATAAAGTAGTTTTACCAGCACCGTTGGGACCAATCAACCCTGTAATGCTACCATTTGCAACTTGAATTTCGGCATTATCGACGGCTTTAATCCCACCAAAGCTTTTACAAAGTCCACTTGCCGCCAGTAGTGGTATTTCTGATGACTGGTTATTTACCAAGGGTAAGTTCCTCCTTTTTACCTAAGATACCTTGAGGACGCCAAATCATCAGTACCATTAAGATTAAACCGATAAGCATGATGCGAAATGCACCTAAACGTGCTTCATCTAAGGGCAAGATAAGATCTAAGTTGCGGGTACCCTCATAATATATAAAGTAAATGACCGCACCCAAGATTGTGCCGAGATTATTACCAGAGCCACCTAAAATCACCATGATCCAAGCATCAAAAGTTTGCTGCGGTTCAAAATTATTCGGGTAAATCGCGCTGATTTGCCATGCATAGAAAGCACCGGCAACACCTGCGATCGCACCTCCTAACATAATTGATTGGAGTTTGTACCAAAAGACATTTTTTCCCAATGCTCTCGGAACTTCTTCATCTTCGCGGATAGCTTTGAGGACTCTACCCCAAGGCGATCGTACCAAAATTTCCAACCGCCAAAAGACAAAAGCTAATATGAGTAGTGATAACAACATCAAACTAGCTTTCGGGTTACTGTCATTAAGTCCTATAACCCCAGAAATATAAACTGCTACTGACAAAACCGCTAAGAGAATTCCCACGACGAGACGAGATCCGAATTCTCGCCGATTACCAACTTTATTAGGTGAATCAGCCGCAGACAATCGTTGTGCAGAACGAATCCATCGCCACAACTGCCAAAAACTTAACCCTGCCAACAATGTCAACAGCGCTATCATGCCGAATTTAAGGAACAAATTGGGTGCGTCTCTTAGGGGAATAGGATAAGTTTGCACGCCAAACGCCCCAGGTGTCCAGGTATTACCCACAGGTAAATCTTGGTTATTGACGATCAGACGAATTAATTCCCCAGTACCAATAGTGACAATTGACAGGTAATCTTCTCGCAAGCGCAGAGTTGAGAAACCGATCACTAACCCCAACAATGCGGCGACACCTGCTCCTATTAGTACTGACAGCAATAAGGGTACACCTTTTAAGCTTAACAATACTGTAGTATATGCTCCCAGTATCATGAAGGCGACGTGACCGAAGTTAACTAAACCTGTAAAACCCCACTGTAAATTTAGTCCTAAAGCAAATAAAGCAAAAATTGAAGTGGAAATTGCGAGGAAAATTATGTAATCAGCCATACAGAATTAGGAGTAGGGGCGGGTTTTATAGAAACAATATAGCCGCAAACACAATATCTCACCAAACCCGCCCGTACAATCATCGGTAGGGGCGGGTTTATCGAAACAATCTAGCCGCAAACACAATATCTCACCAAACCCGCCCGTACAATCATCGGTAGGGGCGGGTTTATCGAAACAATCTAGCCGC
>CALMVQ010000124.1:18390-22709 GCA_937873135.1 uncultured Scytonema sp.
AACACAATATCTCACCAAACCCGCCCCTACAATCATCGGTAGGGGCGGGTTTATCGAAACAATCTAGCCGCCAACACAATATCTCACCAAACCCGCCCCTACAATCATCGGTAGGGGCGGGTTTATCGAAACAATCTAGCCGCCAACACAATATCTCACCAAACCCGCCCCTACAATCATCGGTGGGGTGAATGAATTCTACAATTTTTCTGCTTCAATTTGTCTCACAACTGTTAGCGCTGAGTAACTTACGCCAGCTGTACCCTCGCCTGGATGAGTGGAGTCGCCAGTCAGCCACAGATGTTTGATGGGTGTGCGATTGGCAAAACCAAACGGGCCAAAAGTAGGTATTCTTTGACCAATACCACCAACTATACCGCGAGATCTGGCGGTGTAATGGGCGAAAGTGCGGGGTGTTGCGGCTTCTACATGAATGATGGTTTCTGGTTTCAGGTAGAAGAATCTGCTGAGCAGAGAGATCGCTTCTTTTGTATACTGTTGTTTTAAGGCTTCATAATCTTCACTCTGCCACCACTGTTCTGGATCTACAAAGGTAGACGCAATAATCGTCGCTTTCCCAGTCGGAGCACGTCCATCTCCAGGATGGCTGACGGAAACAAATAGGGAATTATTTTCGCCAATTGGACCAGAGGCATTATACATGAATTGGAGATGGGGTGGACAGTTGGGGGGAATAGCACTTTCGTCTACGCCCAAATACACCACAAAAGCGCCTGATGCTGGAGGTAGTTTCTCCACTCGCTGCTTGTAGCCAATGTGAACTTGATCTCCCAAAAGTTGCACCAAGTTTTGCACGGTTACGTTGGCAATTACGCCATCGGCAGGTTCTGTCCACACTTCGCCAGTTTTCTGATTGCGAATGACGACTGCGTGAGCTTTGCCATTCACGACGTCGATTCTTTCTACTGTATGACGCATCAACAGCTTACCACCATCTCTAGTGAAAGCCGTAACAAGGCGATCGCTCAGTACCTGCATACTACCTTGAAGGTGAAATAAGCCTTGCGGTTCTTGAGAGACACTCAATGCCGTAGCGGCATATAGAAGTGCAGTTTCCTGTGCATCAACTTGTGAATACAGCTTGAGTTGCAGATCTAAAAATGTCCTCAGGCGGCGATCGTTGCCAAGTTTGTAAGCATTCAAGGCATCTCCCACGGTAAACAATGTATATGGTACTGTAATTAATGTACCGCTACGCACTGCCTTTACCAGCTGTAACAAGTCCCACACGTTACGCGGTGGTAGTACTGGATCGCGCCCTTGAAATTTCCAACTGGCATTGAACAAAGCTGCTATCAACTGCCAGAATGGTTCGCTACCGGGGAATTGCCGCAAGCGTTCTTCATGCCATTTGTCTGGATCGCGCCAAACATTAATCGGGGTATTCTCTCCAGGTAAGTACACAGCACATGCCGGATCGCATGGTGTTGCTTCTGGAAGGTTGATTCCTAATTCCGAGAAAATTCGGTGGTGAATTCCTCCTGCCTCTAACCCTGCCACCTGAGTAGCTCCGACATCAAAGGTAAAGCCTTGACGCTTGAATGTAGAAGCACATCCTCCAGGAGCGATCGCTTGATCCAGAGTTAGGACATTGTAACCTCTTTGAGCTAACAATGCTGCGGCCGTCAAACCACCAATTCCCGCACCAATAACAATAATACGTGATTTCCTTTCACCAACACGGTCAGGCATTGATTTTTATGACATATTTCTTAATCTTTCTAATTTTAATTTTAGAGGATGAGAGAAAAGTCGGGAATTGTGCTTGGATGTCGATTCTACATCAAAAGCATCTTTTTTCTTGGTAGGCTTTAAACCCACCCCGCATATGATCTTTTTCTTTCCCTATCCCCGACACCCTAATTTTTTCTAATACGATTCGGTTAAGCCCAAATACGGTTGATGATCAGCCCTTTTCTCCACCCCGGCATCAAGAGCCTGCCTTCAAAAATAATTTATTGCGATTCTGAACCGTATTGCTTCCTGTTGGCTCGTGTTTCACCATGTATAAAGATAATGCGTAAAATAAAAAGTCACTGACAATTAGTGACTAGTTGCTTTATAATAACATCCTATGCCACTCTGGGCAATCGCCGTCCCTCGGATGCTTTAGTGAAGCCATAGGAGGGCTTTTCCACTGTGACGGCGACTATCAAACGGGTTGATCGGCAGACGATCGCAAGTGGCGTGAGACTTCAGTTCAGTTGTAGCAAATTTAAATTTTCCCGACGATCTCCTCCATAAGCTGCTAGATAAACTTTTAAATATGAATTCCTGTAGAAAAAATTTGAATTAGGATTTAATGTCGCGTTGTATGGGTTTTATTTTTATAGAGAAGCTTCAAAAAAAATACTTACTATTCTTAGTCCCATTCTTTATCTATGGATTATGGATAATAATTATCTCCCTTTACGGTGTAAATATTCCAATATTAGATCAATGGATAGAACCTGGTGAGCAAATAGAAAGCTTGTTTGAAAGACATTTTAAATCATCGCTATTATACAAACAGTATAATGAAAGCAGAACAGTTATTCCTAATATAATTTTTTTACTTCTCGCAAATATTTTGAAAGAATGGAATGTGAAAGTAGAAATGTTAATTGGACTAACTTTCACTTTTTTGATGTTGGTTACTTTCTATTTATTAACTACTTTAAAAAAAGGCTATTTTTATCAAAATATCTGTCTACTTATAGTTTATAATCTTTTGTTACTTTCTCCATTTTCTTTTAGTAGATGGTTGCGAGGTATAACTATTCACCGACTAATTCCCGATGCTTGCTTAATTATAAATTCGTTAATTTTTAGTTTAGATATAAATTTCCGACTAAAGTTATTGTTATATTCTATATTCTGTATAATCGCTCAATATTCTTTTTCGGGAGGAATTTTGATATGGATGGTATCGCTTATTTTTATTATTTATAGCAGTGTTTCTCTATCTGATAAAGCTAAGTCTTTACTTTTATATTTAGTTTCATTTATTATATCAAATTACTTTTATTTTAGAAACTATACATATCCATCATATCATCCAGAAGTCAACGCCATCATTAATTTTTCATTAACAGATGTCATAATCTACTCATTTGCGTTTTTGGGAAATCTTTTTGGTTCTTCCTATGAATCGAGTGCCTTTATAGGATTTATATTCTTCGCATACTTTACTATATTAACAATATTAAACTTAAAATTTTTAAAAGAAAAAATAGTTATATCATGGCTTTGCCTCGGACTTTATCCTATTTTATTAAGTCTATTAAATAGCATTACCAGATTACCAATATCTTTTACTCAAGCTCTTAGAGTTGATTATATAACACATTTAGTTTATTTACCTTTATCAATCATAGCTTTATTGTTTTATGGGGTACAAATTAATAAAAAAAGCCTGCATAAATTTGTAGTTTTAAGCTTCATAGCATTTATATCAGTTTTGTATATAAATAAGAATTTTCAAGTAAATATACTAGTTAATGTGAAAGCCTGGTCGCATAGTTATTCTTACGGTAAGAGTTGCCTTCAACTCATCAAATTTTATGAGAAGGAAGATTGCATTAAGTTATTATTCCCTTTTATTGATTATCCCTATCCATGGAATTTAGAATTAGTTATTAACAGATTTGACGACCTCAGCAGTTTAAAGATTTTAAAACCTGGTCTGGTTAAATCAATAAAAATACCACCTCAAGGTGAATGGGGTTACATCGACTCTATAAAAGATTTAGGCAATGGAGCTTTTGAAATTAATGGATGGGCTAAGACATTATATAAACATGCTGATGCTGTTGTTTTAGGTTATAAAACAGAAGAACAAAACTTGACAGTGTTTGATATATTGCCCACAGGCAATATTAGAACCGATGTGGCTCAAAAATATGGTGGGAAATATATAGATTCGGGATGGTCAGGTAATACTTATTTCAAAAACAGATTAAGCAAGTTTACTATATGTAACATACAGGCTTATGGCTTTGATGCAAATGAAAATATTTTTTACCCGTTAGCAAATTTTTGTCAAAGTCAGAAGTAAGCACGTGTTGCAATACGAACTATAAAGTTCCGTGTTCTTCGCCAGAGTAGCAGAAGAAAGGTTTGCCATTGATGAATGAAAGAAACGCGGGAGCATCCCAATCTCTACTCTTTATTCCCCGTGTTTGTTAGAAGTCCCAGGTAAAATAAAAGAATATAGGCTTACCTGCAAGTACCAATGACCTCAACCCTGCTAAAATTGCCTCGTCTTATATCTTGCACCTACCGAATAAACTCGGAAAAAGTGAATCAAGGGTTCAAAA
>CALMVQ010000125.1 GCA_937873135.1 uncultured Scytonema sp.
CCCCCAACCCCTCCCCGCTTGCGAGGAGGGGAGACAAAGTACAGCGAGGCGCGAAGTGGGGTTCAGAAGGACTTAAGGTTAATTTACTGGAGATGATATGATGTAGGGGCGTTCCCAAAGGGTACGGCAAGAGCGCTCCTACCAAGGATTTTGACAAACGCATAATTAATTTTCGCGAACTCAGTCTAATAATTCTCACAAGTGGTAAGCATAATCTATTCTTTACCTAAAATAACGCGGCAAGTTGACAGCCGTGAAGTCTTCCGAACGTCAGCAACCATTCGGAAACCTTCGCATCACAGCGTGTAAAAGGAGACAACAACGTACCCGCAAGAGTGAACACAGAACGCAATACCGTTCGGATAAGCAGTTCTTAGGCAGGGGACGCAGGCTCACAGGGGTAGGTTTTTTACAATTCGGTGAAGGTAAGATCTGGAAGACAGGAGGGAAAGTAGACTTGGAAGTTCTTAGCTCATTGAAAAAAATCAGATTAAGAGCTATTAACAGAGAGCGGAGAGGAGAGCGTCTGTGGGAATGGAAATAAGCCATTTAATATCTTTTATTAGGGAACTCCAAGAAATAAATTATCCAATTTTCAAACTCGACCTACTTCTTCTATTCCCCCTGCTAGAATGCTAGAATTCTCCCCCTTGCAGATTGATTATTTTTTTATTTGGAAGTCCCTTAGGTCATACGTCTAGTTATTCAAGTGGCTCCAAGGTCATGCAACGCCCGTTCAGTAATCATTTGGATGTATTCAGACTTGGCATCAGTGTATGCTTTGCGGTCCGACGCGAACAAATGCGCAAGTTCAAGCTTCAGTCGTGCATATCTATGCGCTTCATCGGAATGTTTGATCAGGTAGTCACGAAACGATAGGTGACGACGGAGTTCCTTGCTATCGCGTGGGCAGACATAGAGGTGGTGGCGCGGTGTGTTCGATGGCCACAGAAAGGCTTCGCGCCCTTCGATGCCGAGATCGCCCTCATGCACATATCCAAGGGTGGCGAGTGCAAGGGTAGTAGCTCTAATGTAGTCAGTCGATGCCACCACTACATCCATGTCAATGATTGGCTTGGCAGCAAGTCCTGGCACGGATGTGCTGCCAACATGTTCGATAGCTAACGCGCTTTCGCCGAGAACTTCAGCCACAGGAGTTTGCAGCTTTTTGAAGAGCGAGGGCCAGTTGGGATCATATTCAACAATAACGATCTGTTCAGGCATAAAGTGTCAATCCCTAATAAACATTATTTAACAATGATAAAAATTACTCTGTTAAATTAGCACCTAGGTGTTGCAGCTGTCATCACTGCCCCACGTTCGGAAACAAACAAATAAGGAGAGCCAGGATACTCCCGGTGCAACTGTCGTAATGCCCTGAGTTCAGGGCCATGTAGTGGGTGAGTTGAACTGACGCCGTGCTTAAGTCGATTGATGTAAATCGTACCACCAGCAAAGTCCACCTGCTCCCACCGCAGTGCTACCAACTCTGATACCCGCAGACCATGACGGTATGCCAGTAGAATTAGAGTCGCGTCTCTATTACTTACTATGCCGTCCTACACTTTTGGCAGCCTTAACCATTGCTTCTACTTCGTGTGGGAACAAATGCTCTCGTGAGCGTTTTTCTAGATTCGTGACCTTTTTGGTGGAGCAGTATGAGGCATAACGACCAACTTGCCCATAAATGATAGTTGGGCATTCAAAAGCTGGGTACAAGATATTGAACGTCTCAGAGAACTGGCACGCTTGTCAAGGAATTGACATTCGCTCTTTCCAGGTGCAAGATAGGAGGTCTACTGAAATTAGAAATGATGTTCTTTGCCCACTGCTAAATACCAATCATTTTGACAATTTTTACCCAGTAACGGCGATTCAAAAAACCGTGTGATTGTCGCTCTGGTTAAGAGTTAGCTCTTTTTGATAGGGGAGAAATTTAGAGAAAACGTTCTCTTGGAGAGTCTTCAAAGATTGCCTTCGGTTAGGGACATAGGGGTTTATTAGGTAGACAAATGCATGTGGTTTTTGGTATCCGAATGATCATATCTATATTGCTGTGGAAAATCTCACTCTTTCGATGGATGAAAATTTATAATTTAATTGAAAAATTTACAGAATATTAACGCACATTGCTCCCGAATACTGTTAAATTTTTTGTGTCAGCCTAGCCTAATCTCTGGACTCAGACTGAATGTTTAACATAATTACTGATTGACTTTGTGTCGGATATCTTAACCTATCAAAGATTGTCTAGGCTATGTAGATATTTTTCTCCTAACTGTTGACTGTTGACTGTTGACTGTTGACTGTTGACTGTTGACTGTTGACTGTTGACGAACCCGTTCGCGTAGCGTCTCGCTCCAGAAGGGGCTGACTCCTTGTACTAGCAACTTACGTAAGTATAGTTAACTATTTCTTATATTCTTTCAGGTTTTTGTCGTTAAATTATTATAATTTGAGTGAAACCATGCTGACTACAGTTTGTACTATTTTTGAGAAGCATTATCATTACGGTGTTGGGGCTTTAGCGAATTCCCTTTACAACCACGGCTTCCGTGGCGTAGTTTGGGTAGGGTATCGCGGGAATCTGCCACCTTGGGCTAAGTCAGTAAAAGATGGAGAGGGCTTTCAAGAGTTTTCTGTAGCGGAGGATTGCGTAATTCGGTTTGTGAAGTTAGCGACGCCAATGCACTTTGCATTTTACAAACCTAATTTTATGTGGGATCTATTGGAAAAATATTGCCCAGAAGTTGAAGCCCTATTTTACTTTGACCCTGATATTGTCAATAAGTGTTGCTGGAATTTTTACGAAAACTGGGTAAGCCGTGGAATTACCCTTTGCGGTGACTCATGGTACTTGGTGCCAGCCAATCATCCTCGACGTTTAGCATGGAAAGAATTTGCAGAAAACAACGGCTTTCCATGCGAGCGACAGTTAGATTATCACTATAATAGTGGCTTTATCGGTGTCCCTCGCAACTATAAGTCAATTCTTTCATTGTGGCAGAAACTTATAGAAGTCGGTGAGATGGCAGGATACGTTGACTCAAAAGATCTTTATAACCAGGATCTTTTTTACAGCTATCCCTATCTTTATGGAGACCAAACTTACCTTAACTTGGCATTAATGCTCTCACAGTATCCTCTAAGTACGCTAGGTCCTGAGGGTATGGATTTTATACCGGGTGGTACAACCATGTCTCATGCAACAGTACCAAACGTTAAGCCTTGGCGGAAGAAACTGATTATTAGTGCTTTGGACGGTAACAGTCCGACAGCAACTGATAAACTCTATTGGAAACACGCGCAAGCACCCATTTCACTCTATTCGCCGACAACATATTCATGGAAAAAATTTGATCTCCGCGTTGGCTCTGCGATTGGTCGAATTACCCGTCGTCCTGCCATGTGATATCATGTCTGTCGAATCACCCATGCGTCCTTTGAACCCCAGCACGCATGAGGCTCTCTCCCCCCGTAGCTGAGGAGCGTGCTGGGGTACAGTGCTACGGAAATTACGGTTAATTAATCGGACATGATATTATTAAGAGCAAACATATTGAGCCAACGGAACCTTAGCAATCAGGATATTATAACTGAAAAGTATGCGCGAATCTCCGTTTTTTTAGAGCGGAGAGTGTCAAGAGATATCAGCATGCCCTCTGGGCAAACGTGATTATCCGGTGATACCTGAGCAATCAGGATATTAAGGCAGCGATGTCTTAAAAATCTCCGTGGCTGAGCGCAAAGGAGAGTGTCAAAGCCCTAGTTGCTGGCTAAATCTCTCGTCGTATATTGCTTTGTCCCAATTTTTGGCTTTTTTAACTTGCTCAGGAGTGAGGTTTTTGGCTCCCATCAAGTTAGCTCCCATCAAGTTGGCTAACACCAGGTAGGTGCCCACCAAGTTGGCTTCCACCAAGTTGGCTTCCATCAGGTTGGCTCCCATCAGGTTGGCTCCCCCCAGGTTGGCTTCCACCAGGTTGGCTTCCCACAGGTTGACTTCCACCAAGTTGGCTCCCCACAGGTTGGCTTCCACCAGGTTGGCTTCCAACAGGTTGGCTGACCACAGGTTGGCTTTATTAAGGTTAGCTTTACAAAGGTTTGATGAACTAAGGTTGGGTTCAATAAAGTAGGCTTCCCCCAGATTTGCTCTTCTCAGGTTCGCTTCAAAAAGGTAACTTTTACTTAAGTCCAGAGGATTTTCCTCACCCTGTCCATAGCTTTTTGCACGTCTGGTGATTACAGTCAGAACTGCTTGAATATCTGTTGTCATACGAGAAGGAAGTCGATTGTCTGCTTCACCTCTGGGTGGATAAGGGGAGATCTCACACACGTAAGCAGTGAGAATTTCCATGACCTGCCAGTAATCTTTGGTAGAATCCTGAGAAATTCGTTCCAGTGCATAGATTGCCCCGAGCCGAACATGAATACTTGTATTGCCTAATTGTTTAATCGCTGTAGTGAAACACTTTGTGACTTGCTTTTCTTGAGTGGCAACAAGGGTTTGTTGCGTGAGCGTTAGATTCTGTTGTGTGACTTTGAGGTTTTGCGATGTAAAATAAGCTGTGATGAAGAAAAAAAGTCCGCCAATAGTTTGAACAAAAGTACCACGGGCGGCATTCTCGATTGTTGCACGGTCTTTAGGATCAGCAATACCTCTTGCCTGCCATTGTGGAACTTTCCAAATCAATAAAATAATTGCGAGAAAAGCAAACAGCGAAAGTGTTGTCAGCGACGAACGACGTAGTAGAAGTGATTTGATGCGCTCGCTAATGCGTTGATCTTTTGTCTCCATTGAAATTACCTGACAGCAGTTTTCACTCTCTATGAAGCACAGCGTAAATCAAACAATCTCTTAACCTACTACGCACAGTCGTGAACTGTTGTAGCTCACCGTAGAGATCGCCTTGCCCTCGACAAACACCAAAAATTTTTCAATGTCTTGCTTGCAGGCACGCAAGCTTTCTTTACTTTCGCGTTGCCATTCCTTCAGCCACATCTCAATTAAATGAGCATCGTTGCGAATATCAGCCAATTTCGTAAGAGCGGACCGTAGCCCGTGAGTATCTGTTTGTACTAGCATTACCTTACGTTATATTGATGTCCCTACCCAATCTGGTAAGGCTTTTTTAGCTCGAAACGGTGATAATAATTTCTTAATCACCGTTTCAGATTACATAACTTTACTATAGAAAGTTTCGCGATTGTCAGATAAATTGAGTTCCCGGACACTCATTTCCGGCTCTTGGAAACGTTTCTAAAAGCGGAGATTTTTTGACCGAGAAGGCGCTCTTGTGAGGTTGATTTAGTATGGATGAGTTTGAAGCCAAGCGGCAATTGAAGGTGTTTGACTGACTATTGAATGTAGCGCATTAAGTTTTGGATATGGCTTAAGCAGTTCTTTTGGGGGTCGTAATGGTCCATTCGGCTCGGGTATATAAAAGAATGTAGATGGAGTTATCCAAAGTTTTGCATTTTCATCTAATGTACATAAAATATCAAACACTGCTAAATCAGCCCATGTTAATGATGGACTAACAAGAAATGGAGAGCCAACGTTGCTCTCCATCAGGAGTTCAAACCTTTTGAAGTGCATGGGCACAGTTACGGCGAAGTACTCACATAACCGCTCCACTTTCGCCGATACATCTCTCATTTTCATGATTAATCGATTATTTTCCACAATGCGGTCAACATAGCAACCGTATAAAAGGTCTAGCAGATCTCTCCACGCATCGACAACCATGTCTGATATGGCAGCTTGCACAGTGTCTAATGGATACAATCCGGCTTCTTTTGCCGCATACCGAGCGATGGCGCATGATTGACTTATTATGGTGTCACCAACTTCAAGAGTAGGGAACTGCTCGAAGGGGAGTTCTCCACTTTCCCGCATACGTGCATATTCTGGGAACGATACTATTTTATCTTCAAATGGAACACTACCGTAAATGAAGATCAGGCGTTGAAGTTCAGCTCTGCCCTTCCCATCGTCAAAATATCGTAAGATTGGACGTGAATTCGTCATTTTTAGCTAATGATGTAATGGTTGATGAAAAATGCACTTGCCCTAATCTAGCTACTCAACCCAATACTTAGCACGTTCAACTGCATGAAGCCAGGTGACAAAGTTTGCTAATGCTTGATGTTGCCCAATACCGGGTGAGAACGAACGGTTGATTTGCCGTTGGCGCACTAGTGCTTCGTAACTCTCCCAAAATCCAGCTGCAAGTCCAGCCGCAAATGCAATACCTTGGACAGTTGTATCGCGCATTGTCGGACGTTCAACTGGAATTCCTAACACATCTGCTTGAAACTGCATGAGGAAATTGTTTTCGCAAGCACCTCCGTCAACAGTTAACCCACTAATAGGAGTATGACTTGATGCATTAATTGCCTGCACCACTTCCAAAACCTGGTAGGCGATCGCCTCTAACACGGCGCGGACTAAATGCTCTCTTTGTGTCCCTGTAGTTATTCCGAAAAAGGCTCCTCTGGCACTCATATCCCAGTGGGGTGCACCCAATCCACTAAATGCTGGCACAAAATAAACTCCGCCATTATCTGCAACTTGATTTGCCATGTCTTCTGTTTCAGCAGCAGTTGTGATTAGTTTTATTCCATCACGTAACCATTGGATACATGCTCCTGTCGTAAACATACTGCCTTCTAAGGCATAGCTTATGTCGAGAGTGCCTTTTTCGGATGCTTGTGTCCATGCCACTGTAGAAATTAATTTATTTTGGGAGCGGATAATCTCGTCCCCAGTATGAGCAACCAAAAAGCTACCAGTGCCGTAAGTACATTTCATAGTTCCAGGGCGATCGCAACCGTGACCAAACAAAGCCGCTTGCTGATCTCCTAAAATAGCAGTGATGGGAATTTCAACACCTAATAAGGTAGTATCAGTCACTCCAAATGCTCCTAAGCTCGGTTTAATCTTAGGTAAAATATGAGCGGGAATCTGGAATAAATCTAGTAGTGTCTCATCCCACTCACAAGTTTTTAGATTCATCAGCATTGTGCGGCTGGCATTGCTGTGATCGGTGGCATGAATCCCGCCTGTGAGTTTCCACAGTATCCAGGTGTCAATTGTGCCTGCTAATATGTTGTTGAGGTCAATGTTTACCAAATTGTCCAAAAGCCACCGGAACTTGGAAGCGGAGAAGTAAGCATCAACCACAAGTCCAGTGCGCTCATAAATCTCTTTATCTAGTCCAAGTTCCAGCAATTGATTGCATAAAGGAGCCGTGCGGCGATCCTGCCAGACAATAGCATTGTGAAGTGGTTGTCCGGTTCTTCTGTCCCAAATTAAACAAGTTTCGCGTTGCACTGTCAATCCGATAGCGGCAATTTCACTCTTGTTAATCTGAGCAGTGCCAATCGCGGTTTGCATTACCCAACAAGTGTCCTGCCAGATTTCTTGAGGATCATGTTCCACCAATCCTGGCTGAGGGTAATATTGCGTCAGTTCTTTGTATGCAGAAGAAACAATTTTGCCTTCTTTGTTAAACACAAAGGCACGGTTACCTGTTGTACCTAAGTCTAGTGCCAGAATATACCCTTCGGATGAAGTTGCTGTCCCAAATTCTTGCATAGTCGTTGTTAGCTTTGCCCTGCGTTTAACCTACCATCAATCGGGGATCGCTTATCCGTTCAGAGGTGCGAAAACTACCCGAATAAAGAAAACTGAGCAGTTCAGAGTATCACTCTGTCTACTCAATTTGGTTAAAGAACTCAGCTAAATACTTGTATCAATTATAGTATGAAAATGTGCTTATGGTAAGCTTAAACTACTTTGGAAAAACTTGACGACATCACGGATGACTTGCGGTGTTAGTAAAGCCGTACCGTGGGCGGTGCCGTTCAGGACTACCAACTTATGATTTTGAGAGGGAGAGATGGTGTTAATTTGTTGCGGTCCTGATCCAGCGATGCTGTCGTCGCGGCTGTGGTAGATTAGCAAAGCAGAGTGATTTGAGCGCCCTGCGGCCAAAGCATCTAAACCGTTGTAGTTAGCTCCGGGCGAGAACAAAGCTAAGGCTTTCACCTGCTTTGGGTGTGAGGCTGCGTAGATGAGAGCATTGTTCGCACCGTAAGAGGCTCCTGCCAGCCCAATTGGCAGCAGTTTGGGGAAGGTGGCTACAGCCGCAGCAATGTCTTGTTCCGTTTGCCAAGGCGCATTATCACCTGTCGGTCCAGGTCCTTGAGTAGATCGTCCAGCACCGCGTTGGTCAATTGCTAGAACGGTGAAGCCTGACTGTTGAAGTGCTGTCGCCAGGGGTTGCCAGTCTGCTGCTGTTCCGCCCCGTTGGTGAAGCAAAACAATCGCACCTTGTGTCTTGCCTGATGGCTGATAGAGATTCCCCACAATCGTCCAGCCATCGCTCGTTTTGAGCTTGACTTGCTCAACTGGCTTAGAGGCGATCCTTTGAGCTACTGGTGGCGCTGTTGGCGCAGTTATATTGCTTACTGGTTGTGCGGTGCAGGCGGCTAGGAGTTCTAGGCTGGTAGCTAAGGCGATGAGCAGGAGCCGTCGTGCTTGCTTGGTAGGAAAGCCTAGTTGAATCCGAGAACTAATATTCATATCTTGTTCGGTTAATAGTTAATTGTTGATTGCAATTAACTATTAACCATCAACAATTAACTCTCAACGTAATCGTTGTTACAGAAATTTATTTTGGATTGAAATCTCGGTTTCTTGGACGCTTATGCTTATATAGGAATCATATTTGATTTCTGAAAAAAACTACGAGATAATACGTAGTG
>CALMVQ010000126.1 GCA_937873135.1 uncultured Scytonema sp.
TCACTACGTATTATCTCGTAGTTTTTTTCAGAAATCAAATATGATTCCTATATATGCTAAAATTGTTACGCCTAATTCCCGAGCGGTGTTGAGAATACCTGCAGTTTCGATTTGCCGAGTCAGTAAAGAGTAGCGTACTTGGTTTACAGCTAAAGGAACTCCACGCGCCGCCAGGATCTGGTGAGCCTCCTGCATTTGCTCGGCTGAGTAATTACTGACACCAACTGCCTCAATTCTACCCCGCTTGACTTCATCTGCAAGGGCATTCATGAGAGTTTCTTGACTCATAAAAAAGAGAAACGGCCAATGCACTTGGTATAAAGAAACACGATCAACTTGCAAGCGTTTCAAGCTGTCTGTTAAGGCATCGGCAACGGAGTTAGATGCAAATCGCCAAGGGAAAGGACCGTACTTAGTCGCAATCTGCACCTGCTTATCTGTCTTCTGCATGAATTGCGCCAAAAATTGCTCGCTCAACCCCAGTCCGTAGACTTCAGCAGTGTCAAAGAACGTGATGCCAGCTTCTAATGCAGCAGTAAAGGCTGCTTGCAACTCTTGTGAATTGTAGTCACTGCCATAATTCCAAAAGAGTTTATCACCCCAAGCCCAAGTCCCAATACACAGAGGTGTCACTGTCGGACCACCCTGCCCTAATGTAATGCTTTCCACGTTCATAAGAATTTATTTAGTTACATTTCTTTACCATTACAGTGTATCGCGCTCAAGAGACAGGAGACAGGAGGCGCGAAGTTAGATCATATATTATCCAAATCTTTCCGGTGTCGCCCTTGTTGATCTTAATGTCGGGCTAATTTGGGAGTCCTCCCTAACAAACCGATCATCAACTTGAGAGCAAATATTTTGACTAGAGGGGTTCGTCGCAAAACTCCTAAACCGATGCGACGAATTATCACTATTGGTAAGAAGTTGTTGGAAAACATTCGATCTAATAGATCGGTGAAACCCAGAATCACTATATTCTCTCGCCGTCGCCAGCGTTCATATTGTTTGAGAACCTGAATAGAGCCAATATCTTGATCCCGAGAGCGTGCTTCCTGTATGATCTGCGATAACGCAGCCACATCACGAATACCCAAATTCAAACCTTGTCCACCAACAGGATGGCAGTTGTGTGCTGCATCACCAACTAAAGCAAGTCGGTGCAGGGCATAGTGATCGCTTTGCATGAGTTGTACGGGAAATATAAAGCGATCGCCCAGCAATTCCAACTTGCCCATCTGATTGCCATAACGCTGTTGTAACTCCAAGAGAAATTGCTCATCATCCAACGCGCATAAAGCTTTTGCTTCTTCATGAGGAGCAGTCCAAACAATTCGGCAGCGATTTCCCAATAAAGGTAAAATTGCAAATGGACCACTTCTCCAAAATTTTTCGTATGCCGTGTTGTTGTGGGGTTTTTCTGGTTTGACAAAGACAACAATACAAGACTGCCAATATTTCCACCCAAAAGTTTTGATTCCGGCAGCTTGGCGGGTACGCGATCGCCCACCATCTGCGGCTACGACTAATAAGCTGCGAACCCTCCGTATTTCTTCTGCCACTTTAATATCTATGACTACCATATCCTGCTGGTAGCATGTATTGATCACTTCAGCCGGACACAGATAAGTGACATTCGGACAATTTTTGACAAACTCCTGTAATGGGTACAATAGTGCTTGGTGTTCCGCCACATAACCCAAATCTTCAGTTCCTATATCCGCTGTTTGAAATTTCACAATATCAGGATAATCAGCATCAGAAAGGTGAACTTGACGGTAAGTCGCAATTTGGGGCAACATTTTTTCCCAAACTCCTATTCCCTGGTAAATTCGTGCCGAAAGCATATGCACTGCGTAAGCTTGTCCTTTGACCACTGCGGCTGATTCTACTTTCGCCTCGATTAGCAGTACGCTTAATCCAGAATCTTTTAAAGCAGCAGCTAAGGTTAAGCCAATAATCCCACCGCCAACAATGACTAAATCATATTCATATCCCTGCTGGTGTGTCGGTGTTTGGGGAGGGTTAAGAGTTTGATGAAGCTGCGATTGCGCCATTGTTAAGATAGATTACAGCATTTTGACTATTATTATGACGCATTTAGGCTCTTAAGAGCAAGTGATATGATGTCCTTTAAATCACCCATAATAAAAGAACCCCTCCCTGCAAGCGGGGAGGAGTTGGGGGTGGGGTTCAGTGTCTACGGAAATTACGGTTAATTAACCGGACATGATCTGAGTCTTTGCTTGAGCTATCACTGGCTAGCTTTACTCGTATAGTTTTTATCGTTGATAGCTAAAGGCTGAATGCCAGAAAGTGAAAAGTCGTTCTTACTTTGAGGAACGACTTAAATGTTTTGTCGTTGAGTTGAAGGCTAAAATGAAACCAAGACAAAAGTTAGTCTAAAGTCTTTCAATATGATTCACACTTTAAAAAACCTGGTAACCAATGGCTAATAGCTAAGTGCTAATTTCTGTTTTCCCTTAGCTGCTAACCATTTACAATTAGCAGCCTTCACGAGTTGTCACGATTCAGATGGTAGATTTTGAGTTGCGACCGTGTCAACCCTGGTTAAGCATTTGAAGGACTACTTGCTTGTGGATGCAGTGGGCTTGATCGCGCTTTTGTGCATAGAGCCTGTTCTATGCTTGTAGTGTTTGCGATGTTTGCTCGATTTTGTACCAGCGTGAGATTTTACAGATTTATTTGCAGTATTTACACTCGTAGCAGTTTTAGCTTGAACAGCAGGTGCAGAAATTGCGACAGGAGCAGCAAACACGATAGCTAGGAGTAATGCTTTAGCGAACTTATTCATTTGATATCCCTCATCTGGTTGGAAAATCGACAATTCAACTATCCCAAAGAGATATGTCAGTGTCATGTTATTAATATGAAGTTTTTGTGTAGATTTTTTTACTAAAAAGAGTCCTGAGTTCCAATTCCTGAGTCCATCAGAACAGAGTCAGAACTGGGAACTTAGGATTGTATAGGTTCAAAACCCTAAATTTAGTTATGAAAAAAAGTAAAAAAGTGTCCATTATCTATTCCCGCTCATTGATGTATGGGGCTACATGTGCAGTTAGGTACTCAGAACTCAGGACGACTGAAGCCTCCCACTCTGCTTAAGCCATGCTCAAAACCATAAGTTGTTCTGCCATTTCAAAATTGGCAGTAACATTTTGTACATCATCCAAACCTTCCAGAGAATCAATTAACTTTAAAAGCGATCGCGCTTGATCAGGATCGGTGATTTCGACGTAATTATCGGGAAGCCAGCGCAATTCTGTGTCAATCACCCGAAAGCTTTTTTCTTTCAAAATTTTGCTGAGGTTTTCTAAATTGGCAACTTCAGTAAACACCACAGCCATCTCATCCTCAGCAATCTCATAAAATTCGGCCCCACCTTCGAGGGATACTTCCAAAAGCTGTTCTTCATCAACAATAAACTGAACCGTACAAACACCTTTTTGAGCAAACATCCAACTCACGCAACCAGTTTCACCGAGATTCCCACCGTTTTTACTTAAGGCAGCACGTAAGTCAGCCGCAGTGCGATTTCGATTGTCTGTCAAAGCTTCAATTAAAATTGCTACACCTCCAGGGCCATATCCTTCGTAACGAATGACTTCCATTGGGGTATCACCTGCAAGTGTACCTGCACCTTTAGCGATCGCCCGGTCGATATTATCATTGGGAATACCCGCCGCCCTCGCCTTTTCAATTGCCGTGCGAAGTTGAAAATTTGCCATCGGATCGGGCACACCATTTCTTGCTGCTACAATAATTGCACGCGACAGCTGAGTGAAGGTCTTTCCTTTTTTTGCATCCACTGCTGCTTTCTGGCGCTTAATATTTGCCCATTTACTATGTCCTGCCATAATTTTGACTTGTGAAAACTATATATAGCAATCCTAAATGATTTAGGAATGGCTAATCTCTCACTGATCTCCTGAAAGTCAAGAATCAACGGGAGCCCCTCTCCCAAATTTGGGAGAGGGGTGCGGTGCTAATATCGGTGGGAGCATTATGTATATGACTTACAGCAATTTTCAGATGTATAGACCACAGTTGAGGCAGTTCGTTTTGGAGTGGGTAAGGGTTTTATATAGATAATATCTGGGTACATCCGATATAATATCAAAGAAAGCCCCTACACAAGTTATGTAGTCTATCAATGTGAAAACTGCTGTAAACGAGAAGCGCTATATTTTGACTTCTAACTTTTATTAAGACACACTTCTTCATAGCGTTTACCTGCAATTTCCCAAGTGAATTCTGTTTCTACCAGTTTTCTGCCGTTCTCAGACAGTTCAGCTCGTAACTGTGGATTTACAAAAAGTTGACTAATCAGAGAAATGTATTCTGCTGGCTGATTTGCTCGCAATGCCCTGAGTGGTAAATTTACCTCGTCTACCACTAGTCCTTCTAAACCGCAATCACTGGCGACAACTGGTATGCCCGCAGCCATCGCCTCCAACGTTTTATTTTTAATGCCGAACCCAGTCCGCATTGGGACGATGCAGACAGTTGCTTTATGTAGGTACTCTACCATTGAAGGCACACGTCCAGTAACGGTAATTCCGGGTTTTTCTTTGAGTGCTAAAACGGATGGTACAGGACGAGAACCTACAATATCGAAAGTTGTATCAGGATAGTTCTTTTGGATTTCTGGCAAGACTTCATTACTGAAAAAGCAAACAGCATCAACATTTGCTAAATTATCCATTGCACCGATGAAAATTAAGCGGTGTCCTCCTGGATCGACGTTCCGCTTGGGAAATGAAACCAAATCTACACCATTAGGAATAACTATAATTTCAGTATTTGGATTAAACTTTTCTAGTTGGACTTTATCTTCTTGTGTTGTGACCACAAGTGCCGAGAATTTAGAGGAGTAGCGTTGCTCGTAACGGCGTAAAAGTGGTAGATAAATTATATCTCTTAATCTATTTTCCGAAATACCAGTTTCTAGTAGGTTGCGACAGGTACCGTAGACAGAGCTATGAATGTTGACCAAAGTTTTCAGCCGTTTTTGAAAATGCGGACGCACGTAGATTTCGTTAACGCTATGCTCGCTGGTAATCGTGTCACATTTTCCGGCGTCTACAAAGTTATCAATCCAGTTTTGCATATCGACTGAGTAACGGTTTAATACACTTGGCGGTGTCCCTTGAAGCATAAATGTCGTGAAACGCTGAAATTTTTTCAGTATTCTTCCACCTGTCACTGAGTCTGAAGGGCGATTAAAAACAATGAGGCGATCAACGCAATCCTCCAATCCCTGTATTTCTGCATCTGTAACATCTGGTTCTCTTTGAGTCACCAAGGTTAAGGAATTGCGTAGACTAAGATACTGGAGTAAATTAAAAGTCCTTACCTGAGTTCCCCCCCGTGTCGGCGGATAAGGAAATGTAGAGGATATCATTAAGATGTTCATACAAGTGAATATCTGGGAATAATAAAGAGCGAGAGTAGTGATGTATAGAATGAACTGTTGCTAAAGTGTATGTCATCATCTAGCTACTTATATATAGCAATCTTACCTAAATTGTCAAAATTGCCAGATCCAGATACCCGACTTCTTCAAGAAGTCGAGGACTTTTTTCTCGCAAAAAATTTAGGATTGATATATATGGAAATTTAACTTTTTGATGCTCAAATGTTACTTGAACTAAGTTATTGGGAACTATTTAACTATAACAAGAGTAGATGTAACGATCAAAGAGGTTAAAGATGGAATGTTTCGGTATTTATACGCTTGCAAATGACGTAGTGTACGATCAGTTAGTGGGATTACTCAATAGTATTGAGGTGAATATTAGTCCAGATATTCCTGTTTGCATTATTCCCTATGATGAACGATTGGACCGAGTGAAGCGCGAAGTCACTCTTAGAAAGAACGTAACGCTTTATGATAATTGGGACTCAGTTCAACGTTGGGAAGATTTTGCACATCAGGTATGGGCTGTCCATTCAGGTGCTAAAAAATTTAAAATTTTCCGTGATTGGTGGTCTACAGGTCATCTACAACGCAAAATGTGTGTTTTTGATGGAGATTTTGATAAGTTTGTCTTTTGCGATGCTGATAGCTTAGTAATGAAATCGTTCGCTGATGTATTTGACAAACTGAACGACTATGACTTTGTTTTTGACGACTGGATACATACTAAACCTCGTCACAAAGTACCATTAAATATACCCTTATTAGAAGAATATAATCTTTTTAATGAAAAAGACTTGCGTCCTAGACTACACTGCTCTGATTTTTTCGCTTCTAAGCAAGGTTTATTTAATAATAAAAATTTAGAGTTTTTTCATAATTTACTTATTGAAAATAGAGAAGTTGAATGGCTTACTACATGGTGGGATGATGCTCACTTATTTAATTATTTGACTTTTAAATCTAATCTTCCTTTATTCAACTTTACACTCAGTCCAAATGGACAAGAAAGAACAGGTAATTGTGCAAATGCTGATGCTTTCGTCAACATTAATAACGTACTTTACAATCAAGATGGATTAAAGCCAATTCATCGAATTCATTATATGGAGTATCCAGCAGTCAATTTCACTCGTTTATGTTCAGGTGAAGATGTAAATATTTGTTATAGAGACGTATTCTTACACTATCGTTTTCTCAAGCAACCAGATCAGAAACCTAGTGAGATGAAGCACGCTAGTCATTTAACAAATATGAGTCGAATTGTCCAGAAAGCTGTCAAAAAAATTCAAAGAACTATGAGATAGTTCTTTGAATTTTTTCTCAGATTTGAGATATGTGCATCATCAAAATATAAATCTTGAAGTGAATATAGCATTTCTAAAAAATGAATTTTTCAAATAATTCTATAACACAGACTCAGTAGGAAAAATTGAGGTTTATCATCCGATTTTCTATACCGATAATAACAAAAAAATCATTATTTATTGTCCGGTATTTCTGGAAATAAATCTTTTATTTTTTTTCAGAACAAAGTCCAAAGCTTTAATTTTTTCTTGATTTTACTTTTTAAATTTTGTCTTATTCGCTAAATCGATATTTTAGCAAATAATAATCGTTATTCATTTAAGAACTATTATGCTGATCTTAGATAATGAGCCTATTGTTATGGTCTGTGCTGCTGATGATGACTATGCAATGCCACTTACTGTGACGATTTGCTCTGTACTTGCAAATCTTTCAACAAATTGCACGGTAGCTATATTCATAATTGATGGAGGTATGAGAAAATATAATAAACGCAAAATAATAGATTCAGTGAAATCAGATAAAGTTAGCTTAAAATGGTTAAAAATTGATGATAAATTACTCTCAAATATGTTAATATCGCGGCATATAACACTTGCCTCGTATTATAGAATTCTTATTCCAAATCTTTTATCAAATCAATATAAAAAGGCAATTTATCTAGATAGCGACCTCATCGTAAAGGGAAATTTAGAACTGTTATGGAATATAGATATTGAAGAAAATTATTTATTAGCTGTACCGGATATTGATGTCCCGCATGTGTCTTCTCCTAAGGGTCTAAGGAACTATCAGCAGCTAGGAATTCCATCAGATGCTAAGTATTTTAATGCAGGGGTTTTAGTCATTAATCTTGATAAGTGGCGTAGCAATAGTACAAGTGTTAAGGTTATTCAATATATTGAACAGAACAAAGAGCATGTGCGCTGGCACGATCAGGATGGGTTAAATGCAGTTCTTCCAGGTAAATGGGGAGAGCTTGACTTAAAATGGAATCAGAGCCCTAAAATATATGAATACTCATCATGGAAAGATAGTCCCTTCTCAGAAAGTCTATATAACGATATTCTTCATAATCCCTATATTGTTCACTTCTCATCATCAGGTAAACCGTGGAAACTTGGTTGTAGACATCCAGCCAAAAGTCTCTTTTTTGAGTATATTGACATGACTGCATGGTCTGGGTGGCGGCTTTCCTTGTGGAGACGTTTATGGCTGAAATTTAGAGATGAAATGAAAACAAAGCTAAAAGTTATACGTAAGTCATAAAAAGCTTTAGTATAATGAAGTATTTTGGCTTCGCTGAATCAGAGCAGGAATTAATCTTATTTGAGATAATTAAAAAACGACTTTTTAAGTCTTTGCGCCTTTGCGCGGCAGTTGCTTCAAGCCGGGGAACCAAAAGCGCCAGTCGCCGTGAGAGCGGGCTAACCCTCCAAAGAGCGCAGGCTCGCTCACCAACGCACTGCCTTGCCTACTCTGCTTTGAACGGCTAGCCTGCGGCTTCTCCAACGGAGTACGCCGAATGCGTGAGGCTAATTCATACTTTAAATCAGTAATATCAGCATTTTTATCTATAAGATTATGTCCAAAGTAAGTATTTGCATTCCTACTTTTAATCGTGTTAATCTGTTGCCTTTTGCTATTGAAAGTGTAATACAGCAGACTTATCAAGACTTTGAGTTAATCGTTTGTGATGACGGTTCTCAAGACAGTACACCCGAATTAATGTTAGAGCAAACAGACAACCGCATAAAATACATCCGCCATCCGCAAAATATTGGCAAAAGTAATAATATGCGTAGCGGCTTTGATGCAGCGACAGGTGAATATTTTATAAAATTTGATGATGACGATCGCTTAACTTCAGATTTCCTAACACGCACTGTAGCAGTACTGGAACAAAACCATAGCATTGACTTTGTTGGTAGCGATCACTGGATAATAGATATTAACAACATTCGCGATCGCGTGAAAACTCAGGAGAATTCTCGCCGTTGGGGTAGGGTGAATTTACCCGCAGGTGTTGTCGATAATTTGTTAGAAGTTGTCTTTGTTAACCAAAGCTTTCAAATTGGTGCCACTTTATTTCGCTGCAAAGTTTTGCAAGAATTAGGATTTATGCAGCCCAATTGGCAAAATTGTGAAGATAATGATTTATTTGTGCGGTTGGCTTTAGCAGGTAAAAAAGGATATTATTTACCAGAATTGCTCATGGAATATCGTGTCCATGCCGAACAGCAAGGGACAAATAAAGCTATTCAATATTTAACTGATAAATCGCAGTATTTAGAAAGTTACAAATTTGAATCAGCTCAGCTAGATAAAATTAGACTCCAGCGACTTGCCGAAACGCAGCTATTACTAGGATTGCGTTTGGTGGAAAAGGGTGAAACGCGAAAAGGAAGAGAGTTAGTTTTCGCTAGTAAGTCTTTTTCTCCTGCGAAAGCGTGGACTGGTTTGGGGTTATCTATATTACCAATGGGGTTGCGGAGTAAGGGGTTTGAATTGGTACGAAAAGTACGGGGATAAATGAAAAGTGTTAATATTATTAATAATAAAAATAAAAATATTTTTAAGTGTTATAGGAGATATTAAAATATGCATTCTCCATTTCCAGGGATGAATCCTTATCTAGAAAATCCTGTATTTTGGGCAGAAGTACATCATCGATTAATTACAGCAATAGCAGATGCAATAGAACCCAATCTTCCACTTGAGTACAGAGTAGGTATTGAAAAGCGTACTTATTTAAGTGATAACTCAGATTCTGTCTTGGTAGGTATTCCAGATGTATCTGTGTTTTCCCAACAATCACTGAATAAACAGCATTCATCAACGACAACTCAAGTTTCAGCGGCTGACGCTATAACTGTCACAATGCCAATGCCGGAAAATGTCACAGAAAGTTACTTAGAAATTAGAGAAGTGGAAACGGATTTTGCCATTACAGTGATTGAAATATTATCTCCAAAGAATAAACGGGCTGGTGAAGGGAGAAAAGTATATGAAATAAACCGGAAGCAAGTCCTCGCAAGTCTTACCCATTTGATAGAAATTGATTTGCTTCGAGATGGAAAACCCATGCCAATTTTAGAGGATATACCAGCAACAGATTATCGTATCGTTGTGAGTAAAAGCGATCGCCGTCCCCAAGCTCAATTGTATGGTTTTAGCGTCCGACATCAAATTCCTACGTTTCCATTACCTTTACAGTCAAAACATACAGAACCCATAGTCGATATACATACCTTACTTAATGCTGTGTATACTCGTGCTAGGTATTATTTGGCAATAGATTACAATCAAGAGCCATTACCATCTTTAAAGCCAGAAGACGCTGTATGGGCGGATACACTCTTGCGAGAGCAAGGACTGCGAATATAGTTGAGACCATATTACCAAACAAGGCAAAAGTAAAAAGTTATAAGGCACTCATGACTCCCGGTTCCGGTTCACCAAAAGGAATGACTACTGCGACTACCTCGCCGTCCACGACTACGCCTTGAAGTGTATACTAACGTTTTACGATAGTAACGCAAAACGATATAGGAATCATATTTGATTTCTGAAAAAAACTACGAGATAATACG
>CALMVQ010000127.1 GCA_937873135.1 uncultured Scytonema sp.
CTTTACTAGCTTGGCATTATCCTATCAATTTGGCACGTTAAGTACGCAAGAGCCCCTTTTGTACTGCTAATGCTTTTTGCCAAATGCCAGCAATGATTTTTTCTGCTTCTGTATTTGGCATTACATAATCTGATAGTTCCTGATGTAAATCTGGGTTAGGCAGAGCGCGACGGTTTACTTTACCGTTAGGTGTCAAGGGTAAGGACTCCAATATCACAAAAGCAGTTGGCACCATATACCCAGGGAGTTTATTGGAAAGGAACTGACGCAGTTCGTCCGTTGAAGGTGTCACATCTTTTTGTGGCACTACGTAGGCGACTAAGCGCTTATTTCCGGTCGTTCCTTCATGGGCGATGACACAACAGTTCTGCACATTACCATGTTGCCCCAATAGAGTTTCTATTTCTGCCAATTCAATGCGGAAGCCGCGAATTTTTACTTGATTGTCGATGCGTCCCAGGTATTCAATGTTGCCATCGGGTAAATAACGTGCCAAATCCCCAGTTTTGTAGAGGCAACCAGAACCAAAGGAGTTGCTGATAAATCTTTCCTGAGTTAGTTCGGGACGGTTGAGGTAGCCTCTTGCTAACCCCACACCACCGATATGCAACTCTCCTGGCACACCCACAGGCACTGCTTGCAAATTTTCGTCTAAGATGTAAACTTGTGTGTTGGCGATCGCTCGCCCAATGGTCGGTGATATCTGTTCTTGCTCTTTGGCAACTACCACTCCAGAAGTTGTAACAACAGTATTCTCAGTTGGGCCATAGTTATTGACCACTTGGAATGGGATTAAATCTGATGGATACTGATGAAGCTTATCTCCTCCAGTCAGTAGGCAACGCAAAGCCAAATTTTCAGTCGGCCATTGCAAAGACAATAATTCCTGTGCTAGTGGTGTTGGCAGAAAACTAATAGTAATCTTCATTGAAATCAACCAGTCTCGTAGGTTCACTAGTGAGCTAAGAATCTGAGATTTGACTAAATAGATACTTGCTCCTGTCGTTAGGTAAGGCCATAATTCCCATACCGCAGCGTCAAATGCTGTTCCTGCTAATTGAGTGGCTTTGTCAAGGGAAGTGATGTTAAAAGCTCTGTTGTGCCAGAACACCAAATTTAATAATCCTTGATGGGTAATCAGCACTCCCTTGGGTTGACCTGTAGAACCGGAGGTATAAATCACATAAGCTAAGTTAGTTGCTTGTCCCTCCGTGATTAAATTATCCTGACTTAGCTGAGAAATAAGCTGCCAATCAGTATCCAAACAAACAAGCTGTGCTTGATGTTGGGCAAATCTGTCAAGGAGTTTCTGCTGAGTCAGCAACACTGGAACTTGAGCATCTTCTAGCATAAAGTGCAACCGACCGGTGGGATACTCCGGGTCAAGTGGCAGGTATGCCCCACCTGCCTTCAGAATACCTAATAGTCCCACCACCATTTCAAGTGATCGTTCCACACAAATGCCTACTAGCACATCTGCTCCCACTCCCAAAGACTTGAGGTAGTGCGCCAACTGGTTAGCACGACTATTCAACTGCTCATAGGTTAGTTGTTGATCTTCAAACACCACTGCTACAGCATCGGGTGTACGCTGAACTTGCTCCTCAAACAACTGATGGATACACTTATCAGAAGGATAATCTGCTTGAGTATCATTCCATGCCACTAATAACTGCTCTTGTTCAACTGCTGTCAACAGTGGCAATTGTGAAATTTGCTGTTCTGGGTTAGCAATAATACCTTCAAGCAATGTCACAAAATGACCAGTCATTCGCTCAATAGTGCTGGCATCAAACAAGTCAGTGTTGTACTCCCAAAAACCCATCAGGCCAGTGGCCGTGTTCTGCATTAATAAACTTAAATCAAACTTTGCCGTTGCGCCTTCTGTTATCAATGGAGTGACAGTCAACCCAGTCAAGTCTACTTGAGATGTGGACGCATTCTGGAGGGTAAACATCACCTGGAACAGTGGTGTATGGCTGAGATCTCGTTCTGGCTGCAATGCTTCTACTAGCATTTCAAAAGGCAAGTTCTGATGAGCATACGCGGATAACGCGACTTCTCGAACACGACTCAGTAATTCGCTGAAACTGGGATTACCTGCCAAATCTGTACGCATGACTAAGGTATTGACAAAAAAGCCAATTAACTCTTCTATTTCACTGCGATCGCGGTTAGCAATGGGGGACCCCACCAATATATCTTCTTGTCCTGTATAGCGATAAAGTAGAGTATCAAACGCTGCCAACAGCGTCATGAATAAAGTCACCCCTTGTTGTTGACTCAGTTGTGTCAAGCCACTGGTTAGCTCCTTTGAGAGTGCAAACTCTTGATATGCCCCGTTGTCAGTCTGCACAGATGGTCTAGGTCGGTCTGTGGGTAGGGACAATAAAGCTGGTGCGTTTGCCAGTTGTTGTTGCCAGTAACTCAGTTGGCTTTGTAAAACATCTCCTTGCAACCAGTTTCGCTGCCAAATTGCGAAATCTGCGTACTGAATCGGCAGTGATGCTAACGGTGACGGTTGACCTTGAGAGTAAGCATTGTACAGCGCTGCTAGTTCTTGAACAAACACACCCACTGACCAGCCATCAAAGACAATGTGGTGCATACACACGGCAAACGCGTGTTCTGTCTTGGACAGTACGATTAATGTCGCCCTAACTAATGGTTCAGTTGCCAGGTTAAAAGGTTGAATAGCTTGTTGTTGCGCTAATTGCTGTGTGGTAATTTCTTGTTCAGTTGTGGATAAATGCTTTAAATCAACAATTGATACTTTCCAATTCGCTTGTGTTTGGATAACTTGAGTTGGTTTTCCATCAACTTTAATGAAGTTGGTGCGTAACGCTTCGTGGCGATAAATAATTTCTTGTAAGCTTTGTTGTAGCGCTGCAACTTCGAGAGTTCCGACTAGACGCAAAGCTACAGGTACGTTGTAAAAGGCGCTCTTAGGCTGTAACTGGTCTAAAAACCACAAACGCTGTTGAGCAAATGATAGTGGTAATTCAGCATCACTTGCCCGCCTGAAGATAGGTGGTGTAGACAGTTCTAAGTTTTGTTGTTGTAACTGCTTAATCTCTTGTGCGAATTTGGCAACTGTTGTTGCTGCAAACAGACTATGCAGTGGTAGTTCTAATTTGAAAATGTTGCGGATACGTGAGAGCAATTGGGTTGCTAGTAGCGAGTGTCCCCCTGATTCAAAGAAGTTATCATGAATGCCAACTCGCTCAACTTTGAGAACTTGTGCCCAAATTTGTGCAAGTATTTCCTCAATGGGTGTCCGTGGAGCGACATATTTTTCTAGCAGTGTGCTGTCTAAGTCTGGTTTTGGTAGGGCGTTGCGATCTACTTTGCCATTGTTTGTCAGGGGTAAGGATTCCAGCAGCACAAAAGCACTTGGCACCATGTAGTCTGGTAACTTCTTTTGTAGGGAGTGGCGAACCTCACTGAGTAATGAACTCACATTGATCCAGGTCGGTTTTACACAATCACTGACTAACCCACGACCAAGCTCTTCTGGTAGGGACTGGTTTATGGATGGTCGTTTAGCATAAATATTGTAGAGTACAGTATCTTCTAGTAAAGCATCCTGCTCAATAGTTAGATCGTATCCATGTTTTTTAAGCAGGGCTGTAATCTCCTCCAACCTGCCATTGATGTTGTGAACCTCTACAACTATCTGCTTGATCTTTTGCCAATCTTCTTGCTGGATGCCAGAAAGCACATCCTGCTCACTTTTCTCCACGTCGATTTTCAGCAAATCGATTTTCTCAACGCCATACTCACCAATCACATCAGAAATTGTTCTTAACTGGCAAGTGAATTGCTGACTCTGCAATCTTTCTGCTAGCAGTTCATCAATTGCCTGACTAGATACTTTTGTCTCATTTTCTACAATATTTTGTTGTTTGAGCAAAAAGGATTTAATTACCTCTCGCTCTTGAGCAGCATCAGCAAAGCGTCCTGAAATGACGGAAATTTGAGGATAATATGTAAAGGTATCACTCTTTGTCTCGCTGGAAAGACCAAGATTAAATAGCTTCACATTTAAGCCATAGTTCTCAGCATTTATGCGTAGTAGGTCAAAAACAGGCGGAATTGGCTCAAATGCGTAAACAGAAACATCTTTACATATTTGACCCACAAAGAGTGTGAATAGACCGATATTGGCACCCACATCAAAAATGCAATCCCCTTCATTAATAGTGATGCTGTGCTTTAAATAAGTCTGTTCTTCCCAAAGTTCTTTGTAGACGAATTCTGTCTCGGTTTTATTCAGATGGGCAATCATTATGCCATTCGGCAACTTATAGAGTAACCCTTCATTAAACAGGCTTTTATTTTGAAAACGAAGTAGTTGTAAAATTGGAAAAGCATATTTTTGGTCAGGAACAATATAGGCTACCAAACGCTTATTGTCAGGATCGTCCTCTCGGGCGATGACTACGGTCTCCCCCACAGCTCGGTGTTGTGTTAGTGCCGCCTCGATTTCTCCAAGTTCGATGCGGAAGCCCCGCACCTTAACTTGCTGATCAATGCGCCCTAAATACTCTAATTCGCCATTGGGCAAATAACGCGCCTTATCCCCTGTTTTATATAGTCGCGCTTGGGGGTTGTGGCTAAAAGGATGAGAGATAAACCGTTGTTGTGTCAGTTCGACACGATTGAGATAACCACGCGCCACCCCTTCCCCACCAACGTACATCTCACCAGAAACGCCAATTGGTACTGGCTGTAAATGTTCATCTAGCAGATACACTTGTAAGTCGGGAATTGGACGACCAATCACACTTGTCGTGCCATTCAAATCGGCTTTGCTTAAGGGACGATAGGTAACGTGTACAGTAGTTTCCGTAATCCCGTACATATTTACTAACTGGGGCAACTGGTCGCCGTGACGTTCAAACCAAGGTTGCAAACTCTTGAGTTCTAAGGCTTCCCCACCGAAAATTACTAGGCGTAAGCTCAAGTCGCCAGCAGTGGCGATCACAATTTCTGCTTGAATTAACTGGCGGAAGGCTGAAGGTGTTTGATTGAGAATTGTGACTTTTTCAGTACACAATAATTTATAGAAGGATTCGGGCGATCGCGTCACTATGTATGGCACTACTACTAATCGTCCACCGTACAATAATGCACCCCAAATTTCCCAAACAGAGAAATCGAATGCATAAGAGTGGAATAATGTCCAGACATCTTGAGAGTTAAAATTATACCACGAGTTTGTTGCGGCAAACAGACGAGCTACATTTGAGTGATTGACTAAAACGCCTTTAGGCTTACCTGTGGAACCTGAAGTGTAGATAACATAAGCCAGGTTATCGGGTTTTGCGGTCTTTTCCAGGTTTAACTCGCTGTTTTGAGCAATTTTTTCCCAATCGATATCTAAGCAAACGACACGCGCTTGATGTTTGGGCAGAGATTCTACTAACTGCTGCTGAGTCAGCAACACCCTCACTTGAGCATCTTCAACCATAAAGCTCAAACGCTCAGTAGGATAATCTGGGTCAAGTGGTAGATATGCCCCACCTGCCTTGAGAATACTAAGTAGTCCTACCAACATCTCTAAAGAGCGTTCTACACACAACCCGACCAGTACATCGGCTCCCACACCTAATGAGCGCAAGTAATGCGCCAATTGATTTGCACGAGTATTCAACTGCTGGTAAGTCAATTGTTGATTGCCAAATACAACTGCTACAGCATCCGGGGTACTCAAAGACTGCTCCTCAAACAATTGATGGATACACTTATCACCAGGATAGTCTACTTGAGTGTTGTTCCACTCCACCAACAATTGATGACGTTCTGCGATCGTCAACAGTGGTAATTCTGCAATTGGCGCTCTGGGATGGGCAACAATTGCTTGTAGTAAAGTTTGAAAATGTTGGGCTATGCGAGTAATTGTCGTTGCATCAAATAAATCAGCACTGTAATTCCAAATACCCTCCAGACATCCTGAAACTTCCCAGTAGTGAACTTCCAGGTCAAACCTGACCATTTCATCCATTGGTAAGGATATGTCCTGGATAGTTAAACCTGGCAAATCCCAAGAAGACTGTAGGGTGTTATGGAGGGAAAACATTACCTGTAGCAAGGGATTACGACTCAAATCTCGTTGTGGCTGTAGCTTTTCCACCAACATCTCAAAAGGCAAGTCCTGGTGGGCATAAGCTGACAATGTGGTTTGCCGCACTTGCACTAAGAAGTCAGCAAAGCTGGGGTTGCCAGAGAGATCGCCCCTTAATGCTAGGGTATTCGTAAAAAAACCTATTAGCTGCTCAATGCTCTTGTTGTTGCGGTTAGCGATCGGGGAGCCAACAACAATATCTAACTGACCACTGTAACGAGAGAGCAAGACCAAAAAAGCGGCCAGTAGAGTCATAAACAATGTTGCGTCTGACTCTTGGCTCAACTGCTTGAGGCGTTGTGTGAGGTTGCGATCCAGTTGAAAACGCTCAATTCTACCCCGGAAACTCTGCACTGGGGGACGTGGTTTATCAGTAGGCAGTTCTAGTACGCCAGAGACACCTGCTAACTGTTGCTGCCAGTAATTCAGTTGGCGTTCCAGGACAACGCCAGTTAGCCACTGGCGTTGCCAAACTGCAAAGTCAGCATACTGGATAGGTAATTCAGATAGTGGGTTGGGCAATCTTTGAGCGAAAGCTGCATACAGCTGAGATAACTCACGTTTGAAAATGTCCAAAGACCAGCCATCGTAGATGATGTGGTGCATCTTTAACAGCAGTACATACTCCTGGTTACTCAGTTGGAGTAGAGTGAATTGTACTAAGGGGTCAACAGCTAGATTAAAGGGCTTGGACGCAAAGGACTTCGCTATTTGTTGAATCCGAGCAGTTTGCTCCTGGACTGACAATCCCTGCCAGTTATGGATTGGCAAAGTTAAGGCAGTGGGAGGAGCAATGACCTGAACAGGTTGTCCGTCTACGGTAGGAAAAGTAGTTCTTAAGATTTCATGGCGGCGAATGAGTTCACTAAGACTTTGTTCCAGTACAATTATATTCAGCGATCCATGTAGCCTCTGAGCATCTAGGAAATTATAAGAACGACTATCTGGTGACAAATGGTGCAGAAACCAAAGTCGCTGTTGGGCAAAAGACAGTGTTAGCTCACTGTCTCGTGGCACTCTTTGAATGGGCAACTGATGAGAAGTCTTAGCCTGCTTTGCTTGCTGTAAAAACAGCAGAATTTCTGTTTTACGCCCAGTTATTTCCTGAAGTAGCGTTGGAGTTAACACGCCAACAGGAGCATGACAGCGCAAGCGAAGCTCCTCCGGAGCCGCTCCGCTAACGCCATTAGCCTCTAGGTTAATATTCAAGTTGCTTAGGCGATCGAGGAATTCAATAATGCTGTTAGTCATGCTCATAACTCCACTATTTCGACACTGACTTCTTTTACTGGCAAATCTTGTGTTGCCCAATCCATTACTTTGATGTATTCTGCTATCCCGGCTACTGTAGGAGACTCAAACATCATCTGTATAGACAGATCGAGTCCAAAAGCTGAGTTGATCTCTGAGAGGACTTGGGTAGCTAGTAGGGAATGACCACCTAGCTCAAAGAAGTTGTCCTTAACACCAATACTTTCAACTCCCAGGACTTGACTCCAAATCCGAACCAGTTGAGCTTCAATTGGGGTGCGAGGTAAAACAAAGCCAGTAGAAAGATTTCTTGTGGCTGTATCAGGTGAAGGCAGGGAGCGGCGATCCACCTTGCGATTGGGTGTCAACGGCAGGGCATTGAGGACGACAAAAGCCTGCGGCACCATGTAATCGGGTAGCTTTTGTTGGATATATTCACGCACCTGCGGCACCAGTTTTTGGACTAACTTGCCGCGTAGGGGATTGTTAGTATAGTCAGTCCAGGGTTTGGTTGTAACGGCTGAACCATCCCAAAAAGCGTAGGCAAAGCCCAACCCAGGCATCCCCCCTTGTGCGTTTGAACTATTGCGACAGAATACCACATCATAACAACCGTCCTGGCTACTCTCCCACCAACTTAGGTGGACAGTGTAACCGAGTTGCTGCCCTAGTTCCCAAAACTGCTCTGGATTTATGCTGGTTGCTGGCTGTTGTGCTAGCAACAGCCGCAGTTGCCCCACTGTCTCCACACTAGGAGGATTTTCCAACCACTGCCAAATCTGTAGTGCTTGCTGCACCCGTTGATTCGGCACGCGCCTGATTCCCAACAGTTCTGGCTGTTCCTGTTGCAACCGATTTTGAATTTGTGTCAACGAAAGCCCATCCAGTTGCCAATTTAACCAAGGAACTACCGTTGAAAGGACATCAGTACCCACATACAGGGTAACATCATAGCGGAATTGGGTTAACTCATTTTGAGAGTTACCGCGTTTGGGCTGAATCTCCACCCAAGTAATCTGAGGAAATTGTGTCTGGAGGGCGATGAAGAAACTGGGGTCAATGACCAATTCTTCTTCAACGGCGACACTCTGATGTACCATTCGCTGCCATTGCTCAATAGTTCGATCCTCCGCAGCTTGGGACAACTGCACAGCTGCATGGTATGGCTCCAGCAGAGGCAAGCTGCGGACATCGCCCAGGAATAGCGTACCCTGTTGGGCGATCGCCGCGATCGCTCCTTCGATAACCTGCAACAAATACTCAACACTGGGGAAATACTGCACTACTGAGTTCAAAATAACAGTGTCGAATTCTCCAGTAGGGATACCGTCAAAGTTATCAGCCATTTGGTGCAGCAGCCGCACATGAGCTAGACCATCAACCGTTGAGCATATCTGCTCAACGTGCTGTATAGCGGCGATAGAATAATCACATCCCCAATACTGTTGACAGTGCTTGGCAATGCGAGATAGTAGTAACCCTGTTCCACAACCAATTTCTAGTACCCGTTTCGGAAAACCAGCCAGAATTCGACTGACTGTATTCTCAACCCACTCCTGCATTTCCCCAGATGGGATCGGTTGCCTGGTATAACTACTGTTCCAACCAGTAATATTGAACGTGAGGTCATCTGTGGATGCTTTCGGTTGGCTATATGCTTGTTCATAGAGCATTTGCCAGTCACTAACGTACTCGCTCTGCCATTGGGCAACCTGTTGGGGTAATGTTTTGTGATGAACAGCAGGCACTAAGTAAGCCACAAGACGTTTATCTCCAGGGGTGTCTTCTCTAATGATGACGACACTCTCCTGTACCAAGGGGTGTTGACTTAAAACTACTTCAATTTCGCCTAACTCGATACGGAAACCGCGAATTTTGACTTGATTGTCGATGCGTCCTAAATACTCTAACTCACCATTGGGCAAATACCGAGCCAAGTCCCCTGTTTTATATAGTCGCCCTTGGGGGTTGTTGCTAAAAGGATCAGAAATAAAGCGTTCATCTGTCAAGTCAGGACGATTGAGATAGCCGCGTGTCACCCCTTCCCCACCAACGTACATCTCACCCCTGACGCCAATCGGTACTAGCTGTTTATGTTCATCGAGCACATACACCTGTAAGTCAGGTATCGGACGACCAATGACACTAGCTGTGTGATTTAAATCAGCTTTGCTCAATGGGCGGTAAGTGACGTGTACAGTGGTTTCCGTAATCCCGTACATATTCACTAATTGGGGTGAGGTGTCACCGTGTCGCTCAAACCAAGGCTGCAAACTCTTGAGTTCCAGTGCTTCTCCACCGAAAATTACTAAGCGTAATTTCAAGTCGCCAATAGTTGCTATTGACTGTTCGGCTTGAATTAACTGGCGGAAGGCTGAAGGTGTTTGATTGAGAACTGTGACTTTTTCAGTACACAATAACTCCAAGAAGGATTCGGGCGATCGCGTCACTATGTACGGCACTACTACCAGTCGTCCACCATACAGCAATGCACCCCAAATTTCCCACACGGAAAAGTCGAATGCATAAGAGTGGAACATTGTCCACACATCATCTTGATTGAAGTTATACCAAGAGTTGGTCGCTGCGAACAGACGAACTACATTGAAGTGGTTGACTAAAACACCTTTGGGCTTACCTGTAGAACCTGAAGTGTAGATGACGTATGCTAAGTTATCGGGTGTGGCAGTGTTTTCCAGATTTGACTCATTGTTTTGAGCAATTTTTTCCCAATCGATATCTAAGCAGACGACACGCGCTTGATGTTTAGGAACAGACTTTACTAATTGCTGTTGGGTTAAAAGCACTTTAACTTGAGCATCTTCTAACATATAGCTCAAACGGTCTTGGGGATACTCTGGGTCAAGAGGTACATAAGCACCACCCGCTTTGAGAATCCCAAGTAGTCCTACCACCATTGAGAGCGAACGCTCTACACACAACCCAACTAACACATCTGCTCCCACACCCAAACAACGTAAGTAATGCGCCAATTGGTTAGCACGGCAGTTTAATTCGCGGTATTTAAGATGTTGATTTCCATACACTACGGCCACGGCATCTGGAGTACGCTTTACCTGCTCCTCAAACAACTGATGAATACATTTATCGCAGGCGTAATCCACCTGAGTATTGTTCCATTTCATCAACAGTTGATGATGCTCGTGCTGTGTGAGCAAGGGGAGTAAAGCCACTGGCTGCTGTGGATTTGCCGCGATCGCTTCTAGCAAATTCTGGAAATGCTGCATCATGCGGGCAATAGTGGCCCCATCAAATAAATCGCTGCTGTAAAAGCAAAAGCCCTCAAGATCTGACTGGGTTTCCCAAAAGTTTAGTTCAAGGTCAAACCGGGCTGCATCAAGCCCCCAAGGCATTTTCTCCACGCTTAAGCCAGGCAGATCCCAACCAGAGGAGGGGGCATTTTGGAGGACAAACACCACCTGCACCAGTGGATTACGATTCAATTTTCGCTCTGGTTGCAACTGTTCGACTAATATCTCGAAAGGCAAATCCTGATGCTCGTAGGCATTTTGAGTCACCTGTCGTACCTGCGTCAATAAGTCTGCAAAGGTCAGTTCTCTTGATAAATCGAACCTCAGTGCTAAAATGTTGACAAAAAATCCAATTAGCCCTTCGATTTCTTTGCGGTTGCGATTAGCAATTGGAGAGCCAACTACAAGATCCTTTTGTCCACTGTAGCGAGACATTAACACGACAAAACCCGCCAGCAGTGTCATAAACAGAGTGCTTCCTGACTCTTGACTAATCTGTCTAAGCGCAGAAGTCAGCGAGGCATCTAGTTGAAATCGCTCTATTCCTCCTTGAAAAGTCTGGATAGCTGGGCGGGGGCGGTCTGTAGGCAATTCCAACAAAGGTGGCGCTCCCGCTAATTCCTGCTTCCAGTAGCTTAACTGACGCTCTAGTACCTGATTTGTCAGCCATTGGCGCTGCCAAATGGTAAAGTCGGCATACTGTACAGATAACTCTGGTAATTCAACACAACTACCTATGGAAATGGCTCGATAATGGGCAGACAGTTCGCGGATCAAAACGCCTATTGACCAACCATCAGCAGCAATATGGTGAATGACTAATAGCAGTACATACTCCTGTTGAGCAACTTGCCACATCTTGACCCGCAACATGGGATCTCTAGCCAGATGGAATGGTTTGTATGCTTCTTTTATCGCTAGTTGCTCCACTTGTTTCCAGGGGTCTGCCACATTTTGTAGATCCACCACTGGTAACGTTATGTTTATATGGGGGTCTATAACTTGTACTGGCTTGTCATCCTTAATCTCAAAGCGAGTACGCAGAACTTCATGCCGCCGCACTATCGCCTCAATTGCCCCTTGCAATGCTTTGACATTGATATTCCCCTCTAGGCGTACAGCAAAAGGTATTGTGTAGGCACCACTCTCGCCTTCTAAATGATGGAGAAACCACAGGCGCTCCTGCGCCCAAGATAGAGGTATGTCTTGTCTTGTGGAAACGGGTAAAATTGCCGGAAGCACTAGACTCGAACCAGTTTGCAGTTCACATGAGATGACTTCACTTAACTGAGCAACTGTTGGTGATTTAAATAAAGAACGCAACGGTAACGAAGTCCCAAAGGCTTCTGGTATGCGAGAAATTATTTGGGTAGCTAGCAGCGAGTGTCCTCCAAGTTCAAAGAAGTTATCATTTATACCAACTTTCTCAACTTTTAGGACTTGCGCCCAAATTCCTGAGAGAATTTCTTCGATTGGGTTACGTGGGGCAACATATTTGTCCGATAATTGGCTGTGTAAATCAGGTGCTCTCAGTGCGCGGCGGTCTAGTTTTCCGTTGGAGGTAAGCGGTAGAGCTTCTAAGATCACTATTGCACTTGGCATCATATACTCTGGTAACTTTTCCTTCAGGAAGCTACGTAGTTCGCTAACTGTAAGTGTCTGCTCTTTTTGAGGCACAATGTAAGCGACTAGGCGTTTGTCCCCAGGAATATCCTCGCGAGCGATAACACAAGATGCCTGCACTTGGGGATATTGACTCACAACTGTTTCGATTTCGCCCAATTCGATGCGGAAACCCCGAATTTTTACTTGATTGTCAATGCGTCCTATGTATTCAATGTTGCCATCTGGTAAATAGCGTACTAAATCCCCAGTTTTGTAAACTCGCTCAACTTGATCGAATAATTCAATTTCAATAAATTTTTCGGCGGTAGTTTTAGGACGATGGAGATAGCCTTGTGCTAATCCAGCACCACCAATGTGCAATTCTCCTGGTACACCCACAGGTACTGGTTGGAGATTTTTATCTAATATATAAACTTGGGTATTAGCGATCGCACGACCAATAGGAATAGTTGTAGCGTCTTCCGGCACATCCTGCACTAAGTACCAGGAACTAAATGTTGTATTCTCTGTCGGCCCATAAACATGAAGTAGTCGCTGTGGCGCACCATTTTTCAGTACTTCTTTTACCCATTTAGGATCAACCGCTTCGCCACCAAATAGAAGATGTCGTAATGAATTGAAAGCAGAAGGGACTTCCTGAGCAATTTGATTGAACAAGGCAGTTGTCAAGAATAATACGCTGATACCTTGCGCTCGAATAAAAACTGCAAAATCTTTTGGGGAAAGTGCCAAATCTTTGCTCACTCCTACCAATCGCGCTCCGTGAAGTAGCGCACCCCAAATCTCGAAAGTGGCAGCGTCGAAAGCGTAATTTGAAGCTTGTGCAATGACATCTTGAGCAGAAATGCTTACATAATTGGTTTGTTTGACTAATCGAACTACACCTCTATGGACGATGCTAACTCCTTTGGGTTGACCTGTAGAACCAGAGGTGTACATTACATAAGCCAAGTTATCAGCTTTGATGGTAGCAGTCGGGTTCTGTTTTGTTTGTTGATTGATGATATCCCAGTTTGAGTCTAAGCAAATTACATCAGCTTTGCGTTCGGCAAAGCCGCGCCGGAGGCGCTCGCCTAGTTTATCAACTAGTTTTTCTTGAGTCAATACAACTGATAGCTGAGTGTCTTCGAGTATAAAGTTTAAACGCTCTTGGGGATACTCTGGGTCAAGTGGCACATAAGCCCCACCTGCTTTGAGAATGCCTAAAATTCCCACAATCATGGAGAGTGAGCGTTCTACACACAACCCAACTAGCACATCTGCTCTCACACCCAAAGACTGCAAGTAATAAGCCAACTGGTTAGCCTGACTGTTCAATTCATGGTAGGTAAGCTTTTGGTTTTCAAACACCACCGCCACTGCATCTGGGGTGCGCTGAACCTGTTCCTCAAACAATTGATGGATACACTTATCCTGAGGACAATTCGCCTGGGTATTATTCCACTCCATTAGTAACTGATGCCGTTCTGGCTCAGTTAGCAAAGGCAAATCTCCAATTTTTTGGTCGGGATGAGCAGCAATTGCTTCTAACAAAGTCTGGAAATGAAGAGTCATCCTAGCGATTGTATCCGCTTGAAACAAATCGCTGTTATATTCCCACGACCCAATTAATCCCTTTTGTGTCTGCCAAATCGAGAGGCTCAAATCGAACTGAGATGTACCCCGCTCTACCATCTCTGGAGTCAGACTAATATCAGGTAACTCTAAAGTATCAAGGGAGAAATTTTCCAAAACAAACATTACTTGAAACAAGGGGTTGTAGCCAAGAGAACGTTCCGGCTGTAGTGCTTCTACCACTTGCTCAAATGGTACGTCTTGGTGTGCATGGGCATCCCAGACAACAGAGCGAATTTGTTGGAGGAATTGAGAGAAACTAGGATTTCCTTCAATCTGAGTACGCAACACCAAAGTGTTGACAAAACAGCCGATTAGTGACTCAATTTCTTGACGATTGCGGTTAGCAAAAGGTGATCCGATACAAATATCATCTTGACCACTGTAACGATGGAGTAAAATGCCAAAAGCTGCCAGCAGGGTCATAAACAAGGTGACACCTGACTTCTGGCTGAGGGTTACTAGTTGAGAGGTTAAATGCTCTTCGAGTTGAAATTTTTTGGTAGCACCGGAGAAAGTCTGGACTGGTGGCCGAGGATAATCCGTTGGCAACTCCAATAAGGGCGGTGCGTCAGCTAACTGTTGTTTCCAGTACTCAAGTTGCTTTTCTTGAACTTCTTTAGTTAACCATTTGCGTTGCCAGAGGGCAAAATCAGCGTATTGTATCCTTAACTCTGGTAAGGGATTTGGTTGCCCTTTAGTAAAAGCATCATAAAGGACTTCTAACTCTTTGAAGAATATTCCCATTGACCAGCCATCGGTAATGATGTGATGCATGGTCAAGATTAACAAGTGAGATTCTACTTCTTGGCGCAGTAGAGTGGCTCGCAACAAAGGAATACTATCCAAGTCAAAGGGTTTGCGAACCTCCTGAGTGACTATTTGTTGCACTGAGGCGAATGGTAAACCCTGCAAGTCTATCACAGGTATATTTATGGTGAAAGTGGGCGTGTTAGCGCAGCTTTCCGCAGGAATCGCTTGAAAAGGGATGCCCTCTCTCACAGCAAAGCTAGTTCGTAAGGCTTCATGACGGCGGATAATTTCGTTGATACTCTGTTCTAAGGCTGTCACTGAGAGCTTTCCAACAATCCGCAGTTGGCAAGTTTCATTGTAAAATGGGCTTTCTTTATCTAGTTGATAAAGAAACCACATCCTCTGCTGTGCAAAAGATAAAAGTAACTCCTCATCCCTAGAAACTGGCACTAAGGGGAAAGAGTTAGATTGTGTAGCTGTTTGAGCTTCTGTGAGAAAAGCAAGGATTTCTGTTTTCCGTTCTTTAAGTTCCTGCTGTATGTCTGCTGTCATTACTCCTTTAGGAGCGCGACAGCCAAGTTGATCTCCGTCAATCCAGATTTTTACGCCTTTTGTTTGCAGGTTAGCTAAAAACTGTTCTGTTATCATATCCTTACTTCCTCATATTCTTCTGCGAGTACCTCAATAGATCGACTCTTGTCCTGAGTTACCCCTATAATTGCCTCAATACTTTGGGCTAAACTGGCGATCGTCGGCGCTTTAAACAAACGCTGTAAAGACAACTCTAGAGAGAAATCTTCGCGTAACCGAGAAATCACTTGGCCAGCTAGGAGAGAATTGCCCCCCAACTCAAAAAAGTTGTCGTGAATGCTTAAAGGTGGCACTTTTAGCACTTGCTGCCAACATTGAGCAATTTTTAGCTCTATCTCGTTGCGTGGTTCTATCCGCTCCCTAATTTCCTGAGTGTTAATTTTCCTAATTAGGCTGGCGCGATCAATTTCACCGTTTTCGAGACAAGGCATTTCGGGCAGTTGTACTAAGTTGCAGGTGCAAGAAGTTCCAAAGCAATCTTGCACTTGCAAGTCTGCTAATTGAACAACCTCGTTACTACTGGCAGTGAAATAAGCAGTTAATTTCTGTAAATTAAAAGCTGACGACTGCCAACGTTGAATGTTTTGGTTGCTGCCATCCAAACCTATCAATAGATGCGTTTGCTGATGCTGTAAGCTGGCAAGCATTGAAGATATTGCTTGAGAAGAAGACATCACATAGAAACCTTTGGTACGGATCAAATTCTTCATCTGATATCCTTGACTCATCCCTGTCTCATCCCACATACTCCAAGCAAAACAATAGCTTGCTAATTCACTCTGGGAATTTTGGTAATAAGAAAAGCGATCAAGAAAACTATTGGCAGCAGCATAAGCTCCAGCAGCAGTACTGCCAAAAAAACCGTTCACTGAAGAAAAACTGATAAAAATGCTACCCTGATTATTTTTCACTAATTGATGCAGCACCCAAGCACCCAACATCTTGGGACGCAGTACTGCTGCTAAGTACTCCTGAGTTTCTTCCAATACAAGCTGCTCGTGGACAGTTCCGGCTAAATGAATTACTCCGTCCAGATGCTTACCCCATCGGGATTTAATTTTTTCAACTGTTATCTGCAACTGTTTTAAGTTACAGATATCAACAGCTTCGTAAATTACCTCTCCTCCAAGCTGCTCTAGTTCTTGGTAAACTTTCAGGCGCTGTGCAATAGTGTCTGTTGAATCTAAATGGGCATTCCAGGTACTTTTATCGGGTATTGGAGTTCTTCCAAGCAACAGTAGCCTAGCTTGGTAATGTTTCAGCAAATACCGCGCAATTTCAATACCTATACCACCAAGTCCTCCAGTAATTAAATAAGTTCCTCCTCGCTTGAAGCTGACTGGGGATTTAGGTTTGTTAGTCCAATCAACTTTTTCTAGGCAAGGAACTAAACGCTGCCCATTCCTGTAAGCTACCTCTCGTTCTTTAGAGGAAACTTGCATCTCTTGTAAGATATAAGCTCCATTTGTTTCAACTTTAGTGAAAGGCAAATCAATGTGACAACAGTTCAACCAAGGTAATTCTTGAGGAATGGTTTTCAAAAGCCCTAATACTGCTGATTTCTCGTAAGCTATTGGATCACATGAGGAAATGGACTGGATATGACTGGAAATAAATGATAATTGCACCGAATGGTCAAAACCTTGAACTTTGGCTAAAGCTTGAACCAGGAACAATAGACTAAATATTCCATTTTCTTGTGCTTGTTCGAGAGCATCAAGGCTTTTGACTTCGCCGCTATATCGGTCATAAGTCCATAGGTGAAGTATTTGTCCGATGATTATGTTATCTGCCGCCAAGGATTGGAGTAATAGTTGGTAGTCCTTGGATTGTCCTGGAGTGCTCGTGTAGCTTGAGTGATTAATTTTACTAAAATCTTCTCCGGGTGAAACAGTTATATATGGCAGGTTACGCTCTGATAATATCTGACATAAATATGCCCCTAAGCCGAATGAATCTAGAAATACTAGAGTGGAATTAATAACAGTTAAAGAAGAATAAAAAGTAATGGGATTTTTGGGCTGCCATACTTGACGGTAAAACCAGTCCGGAATAGTATTGGCGTTACCCAGTAATATATCAATTCGTTTAATAATTGATTGAAATTCACCTGTATTGAAGCGCTGACTCAGTTGCGATCGCTGAATTTTGCCAATGGCGGTTTTAGGAATAATTTCTTGATTTACTGGAATTAGATAATCTGGATTTACTCCCACCTTGTTGACAACAGAAGTGCGAATGTCTTTAAGCAGAGTCACTAAACTGCCATCATCAGAAAGGGAAGTATTGAAAAAGATAGCTAGTTTATCAGTATTTATTCCGGGTTGTCTCACTGCACAGGCAGCTGTATAAGAAACTTCTACTCCTGCAATTATTTCTTCAACGGCGGCTTCGATTTGGTGGCAGTAGTAGTTTAGCCCATTGATTATAATCACATCTTTGTGCCGTCCAGTAATGGTTAAACGCCCTTGGTGGAGAAATCCTAAATCCCCGGTATTAAACCAACCATCGGATGTAAAAGCTTCTTGGTTTGCCTGTGAATTTTGATAGTAACCGGAGGTAACAGAAGCCCCTTTAACTTGTAAATGACCGATTGTACCTTCTGTAACTATTTGTTCATTTTCATCAACAATACGCAGTGAAGCACCAGCAATTGGAGATCCCAGTATCCACAAATGAAGTGTCATCTGATGAAGATTCCAGGGAAAAACTGTCAGAGTAAGTAATACCAGAAGAGGTTTCGCACATCCCAAAGGCTGGGTGAATAGCATTAGTCTGCAAATCGTGATGGCTAAGCAGTTTTAAGAAATTCCTCGCTGTTTTAGTTACAATCGGCTCCCCAGCGTTGATTACAAACCTCATTGAAGATAAATCCCAGTTCTTGCGACTGATATCAAAAGCGCGATCACAAATTAAGGAAAAGGCAAAATTAGGTGCCCAACTAATTGTAGATTTGTGCAAGTCAATTAAATCTAGCCAAAAAAGCGGATTTTGCACAATTAAGCCAGTAGGCACATGGATTTGTTGACAACCTAAATCAACAGCCATAATACTGAGAGACACCAGTGCGCCAACATGATCCAAAGGCATCCAGTTTAAAATACTTTCTTGATTGGAAAAATGACCCATTAAAACTAAGCCAGCTGACATACTTAATAAATTGCGATGATTTAGCATCACACACTTGGGCATACCAGTGCTTCCAGAAGTCAAAAACAAAATTGCTAAATCCTCTGGCCGACTTTGATGTAAGTTTAAATCCGCTTCGCACTCACGCAACTTATCAATAGTTGCAACTTGAAATTTTTTTAAATTCAAAAGTCTTGACAAATCAGCAATCTTGGAAGCTAAAGAAGAGCTTGTCAGTATAAGGGGTTTCCCCAGCATCTGCCAAGTATTTTGAAGTTTGCTTGCGGTACTGTTGGCTGGCTCATAGGTTGGAGCGATGGAGATTGGCACTGGAACAAAGCCCCCTAGCACGCAAGCCCAAAAAGCACAGATGAAATCTTGATTGTCCTCTAGTTGAAAAATTACTTTGTCCTGGGGCTTTAGTCTTAGCTTTTTTAATCCAGCTAAAATCTGTTGAGCGTCTTGCCATAGCTCGCTATAAGATTGAACTTTCTCGGTAGCATCAGCCTGAACGTAAATGATACCTTTAGTTGAACTTTGAGCAGATCGTTGCAGTACTTCTGTTAAAGTTTTGGGAGCGTCTTGGACCGATTGTAGCGGTTCTCCGTCACTAATAGCTAATTGTTTTGAAGAGGAAGAGTTTTTATTTTCTCTATGTTCACTAGGTGTAGTTGCCTGTACTTTTTGCTGGCTATCTTCGGCGAGCGCTTGAGTATTGGGTAGTACATCTTCTAAATGTATAGTAGGAATATTCTGAACTCGGGGTTCCACAACCACCGCAACACGTTCAATTTCTAAAAATGACTCTAATCGCTCTTCTATACCTTGTATTAAGTCAGAATCAATAACTTCTATTGAAGCTACTCTAGCTTCATCTACATGTCCTGTCTCTGTCAAGGGTATAATAGAAACTGGTACAATCGCCCTTGGTATAAATTCGGTTGGCACAATTGTTTGTAGGTGAGATAACAATTGTTCTGGTACAAATAAACCTGATGGAACTACGTATGCAACTAACTCACGTTTTAAATTTTCTGTCTGTCTTTCTCTGACTACGCAATCATCAATAGCTAAACTCGACAGGATAGCAGCTTCTATTTCCTGAAGTGTACAACTTTTATTACTTGAATCTCCTCTTAGTTGATTGTAACTATCTAACTGCATTAACTTCTATATCCTAATTCAAGTCCGTTCTTTGGTTATTAGACCTAGTAGTGCTATACCTCCGACGATGCCAAACGGTCCTCCCACTGCTGTGAGGGCAGCCGCAACAGCTGCGGAACTACCTCCGGATGTGGCGGTTAGAATCACGAGAATTATGCCAGGAAGACCTAGACCAGCAAGTTTTTTAACGATTTCGTCCATTGACATTACCTAAAATTCATCCGTTTTGCTGAAAGCATGACTAACAATGTCGTCTGTGGAAAAGCCTGCATTGGACTTTCTTTCCTTCCAGATTAACGATTGGGAAGTCCGAATCTGTCTGTGCGGAATGATATGATTGACAAGTACCATGCCCCTTAGCCTTAATGAGTAGAGGTTTAGGTAGGATGTAATCAATGTTTTCTGAGATCGCTAGCTTGCTGAAATTAGGGTGAGCCTCCAAAATTGTAAATTTTGCTACGAATATTATAAATATCAGTTTTCTCAAGAAAATGCAATAGGCGGTAAGACAAGATTAGTGGACGGTTAGTGGACGTTTAAGACAGTTAAGTGAATAATTAAAATATTTTACCCATGTTATAAATAATAATTGCTATCTATAACAATTTTGTTACAAAAAATACTTGAAGTGATTATGACCTTATTGCTAGGGTTGTATTGCAAAAACTATTTGACGGAAATACTTAGTACAAATGTATTAAGTATTACTTAAAGACTTGTTACAAAGAAAGGCAGAGGGCAGCTATGTAACAGGTATCAATAAAAAATGAGCGCTTTGGGTGTAGAGACAAAGCTAAAAAAGCGCGTCTCTACATTAATCAAAAATTTGCCTCAAGATGCACAAGCCAGAGCCACAAGGCGTTCAAGTTTCAATCCCATGCATGATATAATAGCGCGTGGGTGCCGTGACTCATAGCAGCATAGCTGAAGCAATCATTATCGGGGTGACAAATTCCATCTCAATTCGCCTGAGAACCAATGCAAATCGATCCAGATGCTTGTGCTAGATCCATCAAACTACTTATTTTTTCAGCAATCTTAAACCACTAAGGGTTACCAGTACCGTCGAACCTTCATGTCCGATCACACCGATGGGTAAGTTAATACTACCGAGAAAGTTACTCAGTAAGAGCAAAATAATAAAAGAGAGGGCAAAGGCAATATTCTGTTTGACAACCTTTTGCGCTCTTTTACCCAGACGCATCGCCACTGCTATTTTCTCCAAACGATCTGCCATGAGTACAATATCTGCTGTTTCTAATGCGACATCGCTACCAGCCTTTCCCATCGCAATACCGACAGATGCCTGAGCCAAGGCGGGTGCATCATTGATGCCATCCCCTACCATTGCCACAGTTTGATACTCTTGCTGAAGACGCCGGATGACATCAAGTTTACCTTCTGGTAAAAGCTCTGCATACACCCGATCCACACCAACCGCTTGGGCGACATTGCGAGCGGTTCGCTCATTATCGCCAGTTAACATCACAATTTGTTCAACTCCCAGTTTCCGCAAGCGGGCGATCGCATCTGCGGCTTCTCCTCTTACCATATCTGCAAGGGCGATCAAACCCACTACCTTTGAAGACACAGAGAGCAAATTTGTCTTCGTGTCTAGAGTCTGTGCTACCCAAACAACTGTTTTTCCCTCCTCCTCAAGAGAGCGCGCAGAATCCTTCAACTCAACTGGTATGGTGACATATTGCTGTATAAAAGCGGCATTACCAACAATCACTTGTTGGTTGGTTGACTTCTCTACACTTGCTGAGGGGATAAGGGTGGGTTTCTGTATAATACCCACAATCCCCCGTCCTGGCACAGCTTGGACTTCAACTGCGTTAACCCAGTCTATATCCTTAGCTGCCCGTACAATTGCATAACCAATTGGATGTTCTGATCGTGATTCTACTGCCACAGCTAATTTTAATACATCAGCTTCCGAGTATCCACTATGAGGAAGGACTTGACATACCTGCACTTGTCCTGTAGTAAGAGTACCAGTTTTGTCAAACGCGATCGCCCGTACCTTGCCCATTATTTCCAACTGGGCACTATTTTTAAACAAAATTCCCTGTCTGGCACCATTGGCCATTCCCGACAGCAACGTTGGCATAATTGATGCCATCAGCGCACAAGGAGAAGCCACCACCAAAAAGGTAAGGGCACGATAAATCGTCGTCTCCCAATTCCAACCCCAAATAAATGGCGGTAGAATCGCTAGCAATAACCCACCTACCACAACACCGAGCGCATATTTACGTTCAAATTGCTCAATAAACAGTTGGGAAGGAGGTGCAGAATTTTGTGCTTGTTCTACAAGGCGAATCACCCTTTGAATCAAACTACTTTCTGGTGGTTGATGCAGCAGGAGTTGAAGCGCACCATAACCATTGAGTGTACCCGCAAAAACTTCTTCCCCCACCGTCTTCTCCACAGGTATAGACTCACCTGTAATTGCAGCTTGATTCAGCGTGCTGTAACCAGAAACAATAATTCCATCAGTGGGAATTAACTCTCCAGGTTTGACAATAATTTCATCCCCTACCTTCAGCTGACTAATGGGAACTATTTCTTCGCCTTCGCCACGCATAACCCTTGCCGTATCTTGTGTCAAACTCATTATTGAACGGATACTCTGTTCCGTGCGCTCCATAGCGTAGCCTTCCAACACCCCACTAATCGCAAAAATCAGAATCAAGATTCCGCCATCGACAATTAGATGATACTCCCTTCGCCACAAACCCAACCCAGCAGCACCCAACGCTGCCACAATCATTAGCAAATCGACATCAAGTTCCTTCTTTTTAAATAAAGTCCTCAATCCCTCACGGGCGCTTTCGTAGCCACCAAGGACATAAGCTGCGGGTAGCAACAGCAGCCCCCATCCCAAAAAGCCAAGATGCAACGCAAACCATCCGACAAATAACAAAATTCCACAAGAGATTGCTGCAAAAGTATCTGTATGTTCTTTGGCAAACAGTGTAAGACGCTGTGGGTGAAGCATGAGAGTTAGAGTAGTGGAAGCTCTCTCAGGGTAAACCTTAACATTAATGTTAATGTCAAGCCATTAAGAGCGTAACGACTAATCAAGCTGATCGCAACTGGCACAGTCTAGGGACTCTATTTACAAACCGATCAAGCGGGAAGCGATATTGTTACAACTAACTAAGAGGGACAATGGTGCTGGCTGATATCTCAGGAGCAGCAAAAATTAGGAGAAAACAGAAGAGGAAAATTATGATTCAATCTCTAGAAAAACTATTTACATTTGATGAATTTTTAGAGTTTTTGGAAGGACAGCCAGAAAATATCCGTTATGAATTATACGATGGAGATATTATTCAAATGCCACCACCATCCGGGAAACACGAGCAAATCGTAGCCTTTTTAACAATGATTTTAGGGTATGAGTGTCTTCGCCTTAAACTTTATTACGGTATACCTAAAACCGCTACAGTGAAGCCAGAAAATAAAATGTCAGGGTATTATCCAGATGTCTTGTTAATGAATTTTTCTAACTTGGGTAACGAACCACTATGGGAGAAAAAATCAATCCTTAGTAAACCAGATTCAATTCCCTTAGTAATTGAGGTAGTCAGTACTAACTGGAGAGACGATTATCATAAAAAGTTTGCTGACTATGAAGAAATGGGTATCCGAGAATATTGGATTGTGGATTATGCTGCTTTGGGTAGTAAGGAATTGATAGGTGATCCCAAACAACCAAGCATCACAATTTACTCTTTAAGTGATGAGGGTGAGTATCGTGGTAAACAATTTAGAGGAGACGACCGTATAGAGTCGCCCACATTTTCAAACTTAAATCTAACTGTTGAGCAAATCTTTTCAGTACGTTATTGACAGCATCAAAAGTATTTCAGTTTACTGAGAGTGGCTAAACTTTCATCAGGTTACTCTCAGCCACCGCCAAGATTCAAACTACTAACGGGACTTAAACAAAACAGAAAAGAAAAATAGAGTATAATGCTTGATCACGGTTATGCTGAGCGCAAAAGAGCGATCGCTCCGTCAGATGCGAAATGCAAAAGAGCGATCGCGCGGTGAAGAATAACAGATTCTAACCGTGTGGAGTAGGACTTACGCCGACTGCTTATTTTCAATAAAGTCTAGACTATTAAGAACCCTTAGACAAATAGGATGCGCCATGCCGACCTATCGATCCAAAACCTCCACCCAGGGACGCAATATGGCGGGTGCCCGTGCGCTCTGGCGCGCCACCGGAATGCACACCGCAGATTTCGAGAAGCCAATCATTGCGGTCGCCAACTCCTTTACCCAATTCGTACCCGGTCACGTTCACCTGAAGGATCTGGGCCAATTGGTGTGCCGTGAGATTGAAGCTGCTGGTGGTGTCGCCAAGGAATTCAACACCATCGCAGTGGACGACGGCATCGCCATGGGCCATGACGGGATGCTCTACAGTCTGCCCTCGCGCGAGATCATCGCCGATTCGGTCGAGTACATGGTCAACGCCCATTGTGCCGATGCCCTGGTCTGCATTTCCAACTGTGACAAGATCACCCCCGGTATGTTGATGGCAGCTCTACGTCTCAACATTCCCACAGTATTCGTCTCCGGCGGTCCCATGGAAGCTGGTAAGACAAAGCTGTCGGAGCACAAACTGGACTTGGTGGACGCCATGGTGGTTGCCGCAGACGACAGTATCAGCGACGAGGTTGCCGAGGAATATGAGCGTTCCGCGTGCCCAACCTGTGGCTCCTGCTCTGGCATGTTCACCGCAAACTCCATGAACTGTCTCACCGAAGCCATTGGCCTTGCCTTGCCTGGTAACGGCACTGTGCTCGCAACCCATTTCGACCGCAAGGATCTGTTCCTCAACGCCGCGCGAACCATTGTCAGTATTACCCGGCGTTATTACGAGCAGGACGATGAATCGATACTGCCACGCTCTGTGGCCAGTTTCAAAGCGTTCGAGAATGCCATGATGCTGGACATCGCCATGGGCGGTTCAACCAACACCATTCTGCACTTGTTAGCCGCCGCCCATGAAGCTGGTGTTGATTTCACCTTGACCGACATCGACCGCCTCTCGCGCAAGGTTCCACAACTCTGCAAGGTGGCACCTAACACACCTAAGTATCATATCGAGGATGTCCACCGTGCCGGCGGCATCCCCAGCATTCTCGGCGAGCTGGATCGTGGCGGACTGCTCCACACAGACGTGCCGACGGTCCACAGTAAGACACTGAAAGAAGCGCTCGATCACTGGGATGTCATGCGTACCGTTGACGAAGCCGTCCACACCTTCTTCAAGGCTGGCCCTGCGGGTATCCCAACTCAGCAAGCTTTCAGTCAATCGACCCGGTGGCCCTCACTTGACCGGGATCGGGAAAACGGCTGTATCCGCAGCATCGAAAACGCCTTCAGCACCGAGGGCGGACTTGCTGTGCTATACGGCAACCTGGCTGAGCGTGGTTGTATTGTGAAGACGGCAGGCGTAGACGAAAGCATTCATGTATTTGAAGGTCGGGCGCGCATTTATGAAAGTCAGGATGCGGCTGTCAAAGGAATTCTCTGCTCGGAAGTGGAACCGGGTGATGTGGTGATCATTCGCTATGAAGGGCCACGTGGCGGCCCTGGTATGCAGGAAATGCTCTATCCGACCAGTTACCTTAAATCCAAGGGTCTGGATAAGGTTTGTGCCTTATTGACCGATGGTCGCTTCTCAGGTGGTACTTCGGGCCTCTCGATTGGTCATGCCTCTCCGGAGGCAGCGGCAGGCGGCAACATTGCGCTGGTCAAGGGCGGCGATCGCATCGGGATCGACATTCCCAATCGCAGCATCAATGTGGATCTATCGGTGGAGGAATTAGCCAACCGTCGTGTAGCAATGGAAGCGAAGGGCAAAGATGCCTGGAAGCCGGATCTGCCCCGGCAGCGTCGGGTGAGTGCGGCACTCAAGGCTTATGCACTGTTGGCGACTAGCGCGGATACTGGCGCGGTACGAAACCTGGAAATGCTTGATTCAGAAGGCAGAAGGCAGAGGGCAGAGGGCAGAAGGAACCCACACTTAAAAGTGTGAGATTGAAATAAGGACGCCGTTTTTCCTCGCGCTATGCGTCTCGAAAAACATCTTTTTTTAAACTGGGCTTTAAACCCAGAACTAAAGTTTTTTTTAAGAGGACAGGAAGCAGAATGCCTTCTGCCTTCTGCCTCCTGCCCTCTGCCTTTCTTTGTAAGTACCTGTGCAAAATTAATTTCATACTCACGTCGCCTGTAATGCTTGTCAAACCGTCATTACAGGCTAAATAAATATGTAAAGAATTTTGCATGACTATTTAATAAATTCACCTAGTACAGCGCGGCGCAAATAAGCCACCCATTTGAAATAGGTAAAAAGCTGACAACATAAGCGTTCTTTCTTTTTACTTTTTACTTTTTACTTTTGCCTTGTTGTACTAGCTATCAATCCAATTTTTCAAAAGGGGGCTAACTTTGACGAGTAACGGTCTCAAGTTTTTATGAGGAACTAATTTGTCATGCTGCAAACGACCAAGAATGATGCCTGTATATCTGCGCTGAGTGTAAGCAAATTCTTCAATTGCTTTACGGGAGAAGTATTTTTCAATACCGGAAACAAAGACCTTAAAGGGTTGAGGTTCTATCAACCAGTTAGCAGCTTCTTCATCAGCTTCTTTCTCTTTGTCATTGTCTTCTAAAGCATCTAAGTTGTCCTTTTTTCTTTTCCCGCTATACGGAGTCGATACTTAGCTTCAAGGTTTGTCCAAAACTCTGGAGTTGTACCCAAGGCTTGGGACAATTCAATAGCTGTTTCTGGTGTAATTTGCTTGCTTCCCCGAATGATTTCGTTGATGGTTTGAACTGGACGCCCCAAAATTTCTGCTAACTCTTTCTGTGTCCAGCCACGCGCTTCTATTTCTCGGCTCAAAATGCGTCCTGGTGATGGAACTCTCGCTGGTACTAATTTCTGACTCATACTCCTGTCTCCCCTGCTGACGAGCTTTAGTGGTAGTCTTCGATGTCGATAATTGTGAGGTAGTTTCCCTGTTCATCTTCATCCACTGTTACGATTAGACGCCACTGGTTATTTAAACGTAAGGAGCGCTGTCCTTGTTTTCCTCGTTTTCCTTTGAGTTTCTCAAATCTCAACCCCTTCTGAGCATATAAGTCTCGCTCATCTACAGCAGCATCAATAATCGTCATGACTTCAAAAAAGTCATCAACCACGCCTGGGTATTTATGAGCATCTTTTTCTTCTGTGTAAAGCGCTTCGAGTTTCTTTCTTTTGAAATAAAAACGCAAAGCTCCCCCCAAGTTGAATGTAGCCGATGATGCATTATACTACGGTTATATTCAGTTTTGGGGTGAATCCCTGATATTTAAATTGTAAATCTTAATGCGACAAAAGTTTTAAGCATTTTGTAAAGTGGGTTAGATGATCTTGCAAATTAGCCTAAACCAGTCATGGAAATGGTTTCGACATTTTACGCCCTCGATATACCTTGCGCCTTATCGTTTGTGATTATAGCTATTTAGAACAATTGTACTATACCTGAATCCGCGTAACTTTAGTTCGCGGTGTTGGCTCAACAAAACCATTATTTATCAGTACTTCAAATTTTTCGATGTCACTAAAATTAATGATAATGGAAAAAGTTTTCCCTTAGGGCTAAAGCTTTTGCTAAATAACGTGGACTACATTGTCTGATTTGGATAAAGTCGAGCTAATCTACCCCTATTGGTATGAAAATTGCTATAGATTAGAGATTCAAGGAGCTTGTGGAGAATGGCAAAGAATTTGGCCGTAGTTGGGGAGAATGAGTAAATGACCAAAAGCTTAACCATTAAAGAACTCACTGAGGCAGTTGGAGATTGTATTACCCCGCGAATGGTTCGCCATTACCATCAATTGGGTTTATTACCACAACCAGAACGATCGCCTAGCAACTACCGCCTCTACACACAAAAGGATGTCATCCGGTTGCAACGGATTGTCGCTCTGAAACAGCAAGGGTTTCAGATCAACCACATCCGCAAAATTTTGTCAGTTGAACCAGAAGTAGACATAACAGAGAGTCTTATGGAACAACTACAGCAGCAATATCGAGCTGTGATGCAGCAAATTTCTCAACTGCGGCAAACGGCATCCGCATTAGAAGGGTTGTTGGGACGCGATCGCAATTGTCTTATCCTACAAGCTGAAGTCCTTTCTCAACTCAAGTTACTCGAAGTCGAAACCAACACGGGACTTGGAGGACTAGAACAACTGTGGAGTGGTTTGGATAACCACGTTCACGCTCATCCGGAAGCTTTTCAAGAATCTTTACAACACCTCCTCCCCGATCTCTCCAACCGTTCGGAAATTGAACAATATCTCATTTCCCAGCTAGTTTTAGCTTGTGGAGATGTTAGCTTGGTGTCGTTTGTGAGATTGAGTCGTGAGGCGATATCTACCAGCCGTGAAGTACTCTCCTCAGGGTGCCAAGTGGTTGTCGATGTCCCGACGGTAGCTGCTGCCATCGATCAAACGCGACTCGCCCACTTGGGATGTCAGACGGAAACATTGATTGACAACCCTCATATCACCACCGCCATTGAAGCAGAACATGCCTTTTGGCAGCAGCGGGAATGGTGCGAAAAATTACAGCGCATTTCTCAGGGTTGCGTACTAGTTGTTGGTTACGCTCCTAGTGTATTATTGTCTGTCTGTGAAGCCATTGATAATTTGAAGATCAAACCTGCGTTGGTGATTGGGATGCCCATTGGCTTCAGTCATGCTCCTGCAGCCAAGCGACAACTCATGCAAAAAAATGTGCCTTCTATTACAATAGAAGGCACTCTGGGAGGTGGCTTGCTAGCTGCAACTACCCTAAATGCTTTAGTTGCATCGCTGATTGAGAAACCTGATTGCCATTGTTATCTAAGTCGATAGCTATGTTGTGATCTTAAGTTCGCATGATGACAGAACTTGGCAAAAGTTAAAAGTTAAAAGGCACTCATAAAGAAAAAGAAA
>CALMVQ010000128.1 GCA_937873135.1 uncultured Scytonema sp.
TTGTCAACGCGCCTTCTGTAGGGGCGGGTTTCACGAGATATCGTGTTGATGAACATGTGATCTCGAACAAACCCGCCCCTACCTCATCTCGCTCTCAACTTCTTGTAGTGCCTGGGCTACAACTTGTGCTTGTTCCATCTGTTCATATTGCCTGAAAATTTCCCAAGCTTCTTGATAGTAAGCTCGCGCTAGCAAGAGATTTTGCGGATTTCCGGCTTCTGGCTTTTCTGTGTCGTCGGGTAAGTTAAATAAGGCGTTGGCTTTGTTAGAAATTGTATTAGCGTATTCTAAAGGAGTATCTTTAGAGTTACGTACTTTTAAAGCTTCATCATAAGCAGTGATCGCTCGGAAAATATTATTTATTGGATGCCCGCTAGGTAAATATTGCAAAGCGTTGCCGAGATTGTTCTGCAACATTGCATATTCTCTAGGGTGCTTGATCAGCTGTATATACTTCAGCGCCTCTTCAAATGTCTGTACCGCTAACCCCTGACGCAAGGATTCTTGTTCTGATAAGGGTGGCATTGACAGGTAAGCGATCGCAATATTGTTGTGTAAAATCGCATATTCCTGGGGGTATGTTTGCCAGGTAAACACCTGCAAAGCCTCCTGATAAGCTTGGATGCTATCCGTTATCCGTGCCAAGTTAAATGGCACGAGAGACTGCAATACCAATCCAAAATTCATCTGGGCTTCTGCCAATTCTTCCTTTGAGGCGAATTGTTGCAAAATTGGTAGCGCCTCTTCATAACCAGCTTTCGCTTGCTGAAGCAGTTGGTAACCGACATCTGGAATTGTCCGTAATACCCCCGCTTTCCCCACCGTTGCCCTCGCTTTCAGCAGAGGATAATCTTCACCAGACAATTGATCAGCATAGTCATAGAGTTCGACGGCATTCTGCAAATCCTGTTTTGTTTTCGGCTTCTTTTGAAAGCCCTGTGCCATCTCAATCAACATCTCGATTTTTTCTTGTGTCGTTGCTGACTCCGATGCGATCGCGGCGATCGCTGCTTTCACGGCTGAATCTGTAATGCTAGCATTCATCATTATCCTCCTCTTATTGGGTGAGGAATTCTACCTTTTTTCTCTTGGCGTTCTTCTCTTCTCCTGACGGAGACGCTGCGCGAACGAGACGCTGACGCTTTCGTCGTCAGACGTGGCGTCAGCCAAGGCGTCTTTGTGGTTCATTTAATAATTATTCCGTTTCTAATATTACAAATCCGTTATTAAATAACATTTCCTGATTTTAATCATGTTTATCTTAATTTTTTTGACTGTCGGCGTAAAATTTTCTTGATCTCAGAATCATTTATTTAAAAAATAACTAAGATGAAATTAGAAGCAGGGAAGACTATCCAACAATGTTCACCTAATTTAAGGTATAAAGGTGTCAGGGATGCTAAAAAAGAGTGTTCCACAGGAACTTTATACTTGAATCGCCGCCAGCTTAGAAATTCATGTAAAAATTCAGATACCACAATCCTAAAGAGTTTATGAACAAAGCTAATCTAAATTATTGGCGATCGCGTTCTTAGCGTCTTAGCAATTGATATAATAGATTTCTCCGACAATGATGTAGAGAAGTGCTGTAGGAAACATCTCTACAAAGAATTTGGCAAGAGCGCATAATTTATTTCCACTCCATCTCTAATGCGCTCTATTCTCCTAATTCAACAACTATAAATCCTTCGGGTTCCCATACCACGTCAGAAACGGAATCAAAGAGAAAAAAGATAGCCGATGACTAACTTACTATGGCTTCAAGGTGGTGCTTGTTCAGGCAACACCATGTCATTCCTCAACGCTGAAGAACCGACAGCCTGCGATCTGATCGCCGACTTCGGCTTTAAAGTACTTTGGCATCCATCCTTAGGCTTTGAACTAGGTCCAAACTTACAGGAAATTTTGTGGGATTGCGTTTCCGGCAAAATACCCTTAGATATTTTGGTATTTGAAGGTACAGTTGTTAACGCCCCCAACGGTACAGGCGAATGGAATCGTTTTGCTGATCGCCCGATGAACCAGTGGCTTTCTGACTTATCCAAAGTTGCGAATTTTGTCGTCGCTGTGGGAGACTGCGCTACATGGGGAGGAATTCCTGCCATAGCACCCAATCCCAGTGAATCACAAGGATTGCAATTTCTCAGACGTCAAGAGGGCGGTTTTTTAGGGAAAAATTTCCGCGCCAGATCGGGATTACCCGTCATCAACATTCCAGGGTGTCCCAGTCATCCCGATTGGATTACCCAAATATTAGTTGCGATCGCCACAGGTAGAATAGCCGACATTACCCTCGACGAACTGCATCGTCCGCAAACCTTCTTCAACACCTTTACCCAAACAGGTTGTACCCGCAACATCCACTTTGCTTACAAAGCAACCACAGCCGAATTTGGGCAGCGCAAAGGATGCCTATTCTACGACTTAGGTTGTCGCGGCCCCATGACTCGTTCTTCTTGCAACCGCATTTTATGGAACCGCGTCTCCTCCAAAACCCGTGCCGGAATGCCTTGTTTAGGTTGTACCGAACCAGAATTTCCCTTCTTTGACCTCGAACCGGGAACCGTATTTAAGACACAAACTGTGATGGGAGTTCCTAAAGAATTACCGCCAGGAGTCAAAAAGAAAGACTATGCCGTCCTCACGATGGTGGCAAAAGACGCAATGCCAGCTTGGGCTGAAGAAGACTTTTTTACAGTTTAGCTAATGGTTAATGGTTAATGGTTAATGGTTAATTGTTAATAGTTCATTGCAATTAACAATCAACAATCAACAATCAACAATCAACAAATAACAAATGACAACTCAAACATTAGACATTTCTCCTGTCGGGAGAGTTGAAGGCGATTTAGATGTCCGTGTAGAAATAGCGAATGGGCAAGTCATCAACGCTTGGACACATGCCGAACTCTTCCGAGGATTTGAAGTAATCCTGCGCGGTAAAGACCCCCAAGCAGGACTAATTGTGACACCCCGCGTTTGTGGAATTTGCGGCGGATCTCATCTGACATGTGCATCTTGGGCATTGGATACCGCTTGGGAAACAGAAGTTCCACGCAACGCAATTTTAGCAAGAAATTTAGGTCAAATTGTTGAAACAATTCAAAGCATCCCCCGATATTTTTACGGTCTATTTGCCATTGACTTAACTAATAAAAAATACCGAAGTAGTGGCTTTTATGAAGAAGCTTGCAGACGCTTTGCCGCCTTTACAGGTAAGTCATACGAAATTGGCATTACAATTTCTGGCAAACCCGTAGAAATTTACGCGTTATTAGGTGGTCAATGGCCCCATTCTAGTTATATGGTTCCTGGTGGAGTGATGTGCGCTCCCACTTTAACAGACATGACTCGCGCTTGGGCGATTCTGGAGTATTTCCGTACCAATTGGTTAGAACCAGTGTGGTTGGGTTGTTCTTTAGAACGTTACGAAGAAATCAAGACTTATGATGACTTCATGAACTGGTTGGATGAAGACCTAAACCATCGCGAATCTGACTTAGGTTTTTATTGGCGCATGGGTTTAGATATCGGTTTAGATCAATATGGCGCTGGCGTTGGTAAGTATATCACCTGGGGATATTTACCTCATGAAGACAAATACCAAAAGCCGACAATTGCTGGTCGAAATGCTGCTATGATTATGAAAAGTGGAGTTTACAACAGTTTCACCGACACTCACACTTTAATGGATCATACTTTTGTGCGTGAGAATACAACTCACTCTTGGTATGACGAAGGGACAACGAACGTTCACCCCTTTGATCGCACAACCAAACCCACTCAAAAGAACGACAAAGACTTTAACAACGCCTATTCTTGGTCGAGTGCTGTCCTTCATCAAGATTACGGACGTTTAGAAGCCGGACCCTTAGCACGTCAGTTAGTCGCAGGTGGAAAGCATGGTGAATCTTGGCAACATTATGACGGGTTTATCCTAGATGCCTTCAAGGAGATGCGTGGTGCTAGTATCCATCTACGTCAGCTAGCACGAGTTCACGAAGTTGTCAAGTTGTATCGCCAAGCCGAACACTGTTTGCGAGAGTTCCGGTTAAATGACCCCTGGTATATCAAACCCAAAGAAAAAGATGGACGCGGTTGGGGTGCAACTGAAGCATCTCGGGGTTCCCTATGTCACTGGGTAGAAGTAGAAGGCGGTAAGATTAAAAATTACCAGATTATGGCTCCCAGTACCTGGAATATCGGCCCCCGCGACGCGGAAGGAGTACGCGGTCCCATTGAGGAAGCTTTGGTAGGCATACCTATTAATGACCCAACCGATCCGGTAGAAGTTGGTCATGTCGCACGTTCCTTTGATTCTTGTCTAGTTTGCACCGTTCATGCCCATGATGCTAAAACCGGCGAAGAGTTAGCACGTTTTCGGACTGCGTAATTCACTGGCTCTCGTTTTTAGCCGAGTTTCCGCGCCTCGTACCAAAGCTCTTGGCAGTTATGGCAGAATCGCTTCCCTAACTCCTGTACGGGCTGATTTCATGTGAAGTCTGCGAGAGACAGTACTCTCCGGCGAAGTCTGTGGGACGGAAATTTCCGCCCCACGAGCTTCACATGATATCGGTTTTACCCAGTCTTATGTAAATTAAAACTCGCGACACACTCCCCACTCCCCCCATTAATTATGTCAGAATCAACATTACACCAATACCTCCCGAACCTTCCTGATGCAGCACTGCAAGAGTTTACACAATGGTGTGTTTTAGAACAAGCAACAGCATCAGGATACAAATTTGATCCGAATCCCCAAAAGTTAGAGAATCTTTCTCCAGGAGATTACATTCAAGAACTGATTTCTCAATTTGTAGAAGCCACAAGGAACACCATAGAAGGTGGTATGGCGATTGTTGTCGCAGGACAACAAGCTGACAAACGTGCTTTACCTGGTTTAGGGCTGATAGTGGATTTTATTTCGCTCTACGTTTTGTATTTGGTCCCACAAAGCAAGAAAAAATCACAACCGCCAGAAGAAAAACTGACTCAAGCATCGCAAGAACAGTTTGCCAAACTGAGTGAAATTGGTAAGAAATATGGGGTAACTATTTAGTGTTACCCGCAATCCAGTTCAATTACAGGACTTAAACAAAAAAAAAGAAAAAAATGATGAGTGCGGCGCAACTATTATGGTTAGTCATTCGCTTCCCAATGCGCCAGCACTTTTTACGATGTGTCACGAATTATAGCGATTCTCAGTTGTGTCTCATAGATTTGTGCCCTCACCCCCAGCCCCTCTCCCAAGTTTGGGAGAGGGGTGTTCGTCAGATCGGGGTGATACCGTTTCACTTTAAAGTTGATACAAATATTTACTTCCTAAAACTCATAGCCAATTCTTCCAGCGTCGTCACAACTAAATCTGGTTCTATTCCCCAAGGATCGAAAACCTTATCTGGTGTCCGCTTTATCCAAGCTGATTTCAAGCCTACAGACTTTGCGCCAATGACATCCCAAGGATTGCTTGAAATCAGCCATGTATCATTCATTGGACGTTTCAGCCGACGTGCTAGATATTTGTACACAGCAGGGTTTGGCTTGAAGGTTTCTAAGTCGTCTACACTTATAACATTATCAAGAATCGGGATAACTTGAGTGCGCTCAAGTAGAGTTCGGACAGTTTCTTCTGCACCGTTGGAAAAAGCAACAAGCTTATGTCCTTGCGCTTTGAGTTCATGTAACCCAGGCAACACATCTGCAAACGCTGACAGATTTTGATATTCTTCTAAAAGTTTTGCTTGCGCTTCCGAAGAAATTTCCACTTTCATCGTCTGTGCCGTAAATATGAGAGCCTGTTGCGTGCAAACTTGAAAGTTCTCATATTTACCCATCAATCCTCGTCGAAACGAATACTCAAGCTGCTTTTCGCGCCAAAGTGCACTAAATTGATCTGCATCTTCGCCCACAAATGCACGAAGATGTTGATTCATCTCAAGTGGATCGACTAACGTTCCGTAAATGTCAAACCCTAAGGCATAATTCATAACTTTATTCCCCCACAAGCTTTAATTCTATATGAGAGCAAACGCGGAATTAGCCTCACGCATTCGGCGTACCCCTTCGGGGAAGCAAATGATTTTAGTGTGGCTTTTAGATTCACCTCAATCTTCACAAAATGACTAGTACAGATCGGCGGAAATAAACCACCCATCTGAAATAGTTAAAACCCTTACAAAATAAGGTTCTTTCTTTTTACTTTTTACTTTTTACTTTTGCCTTGTTGTACTAGTTGATAGTTTAGCTAAAAGCGCTGCGATACTCCTTATGAGTCGCTACGCGATCACATCTTTCTTCAAGATGATTTTATTATTTATCATTGAGGCGATCGCTCTATGAAATTGCTCGTCAAAGAATGAGTTTAGCGCAATTGTTGCAAACAGCACCGACTGAGTCATATCATGTCCGGGTACTTACCCATAATTTCCGTAAACACTGCACCCCACCCCCAACCCCGAGAACGCAAGCGGGGAGGGGAGCTTTGGCGTCAGCCACAAGCGGGGTGGGGTTCAAAGGACGTATAGTTTTGCTACCGGACATGATATTAAGATCTGTTCAAAATTGGTGACTGCACTCCTTTGGCATTCATAAAGACGGCTCTCAATCTGCATCTCCAAGATGGCTCGGCTCCAGCCGTTTTCAAGAGTCTGGTGGATGTACTAAACCCTTTGCAAGGGGACTTTTCCGCGATCCGGCAAAACGCAGTTATGCCGCCAGGGAATTCGTCCACCAAGCTGGTGGACGAATTGCTCATCCGGGTAGGCATCGGCAAAAGACCGCATAATAAATTTAGATATATTATTTTCAGTCGGCTTTAAAGGTGGCAAATGGCATGAATTATAGAAATCAAATAGAATTCCTATAATATCAATTTATCACTTCTCATTATCAATTTATAACTTACAGTTCTTAATCTATAACTGACAATTCTCATTTCCATACTATAAGCTATCAGTTCTTTACTTTTAAGTTTTAGTTCTTGAATTCTAGCTCTCACTTCATAGCTGTTAGTCATAAACTTACTATTTTATATTTGATCACTATAACAAAATGAGTAACAACTTTATTATATAATCGTTAACAAGTATTGTTTTAATATAATAAACCTTTATTAGGTTTAGCTTATAACTGGTAACAAATTTATAAATACCAGAGCTAGCGATAGCGAAGCGCAGATCGCAGCTTAATTTCCGACCCTTTTTTAAGGTAACATACTCACAGAGATGCAAACTAAACCAATTCAGCTTTTGCTCGGCGATTTGCCAAACAAGATACTCAAAGCACACCGCTGCGACGATATGCTTTGAGCTTGTCATGTAGATCGTAAGCAGCACTGCTTGAAGCAACTTCCACAATCAATTCTGGCGCACATTTGACATACTCATCCTCAGTGATATATGACTGCCCACCTAATTCTTCATCAATCCGCAGGAGTGCTTCCGGTTGTGGTTCATTGTCTAAATCAAGACGTACTGTAAAATTATCAGCTAACTCGACTCCAGGTGTAGCACTACAATAAAGTCCTAACCAAGCCATAATGCATTCGTGTGGCTTGCCGTGTCTTCTGTATCTTAGTGGTGATGCCACGTAAACAACTCCCTCAATCAATTCTGCTTTTTTAAAATGAGGCATTGCTTCATAGCGACGTTCAAACTCATGACGAGTGAGTCTGTCACCATTTTCAAGTGTTGGTATAGTCGTTGCCAAATTTTCTTTTGTTTTCATGGCACAATCACTTTGAGTACTTACTAAAAACTTTCATAACCCCTTAAATTTAACGAAACTAGATTCTAGAAGCTATTTTACTAGGTGCGATCGCCTGCTTATCAGGACAATGTGTGCCCTTCTGTAGTCACCCCGCTCGTCTTGTATGTAGACGGTAGCTTGCACTCATGGAGGGAGGTTATATAGCGGTTATCGTTTGAGTCACATACAGAATGCCCTCTCCCAAACTTGGGAGAGGGGTGCCCGTTAGGGCGGGGTGAGGGAGAGAGCGTATGAGATACAACTGAAAAGCGCTATATTGCAGCTTTAGGGGAGAAACGGTATAAGAAGGTATTGCAGGAAACACATAAGATGCTAACTATTATTGGTTGCGGTAACCTTAATCGTAGTGATGACGCTGTAGGTGTCATAATTGCTCAACGCCTACAGCAATATCTTACCGAAAATCCTCATCCTCATGTCCGAGTTTATGACTGTGGTACAGCAGGAATGGAAGTGATGTTTCAAGCAAGAGGCAGCAAACAGTTAGTCATTATTGATGCTAGTTCCACGGGTTCGGATCCAGGTGCTGTGTTTAGAGTTCCCGGAAAAGAACTCGAAGCACTGCCAGAACCCAGTTATAATTTGCACGATTTTCGCTGGGATCATGCTTTAACAGCAGGCAGAAAAATCTTTAAGGATGACTTTCCTTTAGATGTTACAGTTTATTTAATTGAAGCTGAAAATCTTGATTTTGGACTGGAGTTAAGTCCTGCTATCAAACATTCTGCCAACATCGTTTTTGAAGAAATAACTGCAACTATAGCGATCCTAAATAGACATCTCCAGAAATGATGTAGGGAAGAGGAAAGCCGTTCGCCCCTACTAAGGGTTTTGACAAACGCATAATTAATTTTCACGAACTCAGTCTAATGATTTGTGAACGTGGAGAAACCCGGTTCCTTGAAAGTTACCGGGTTTAGTAAAGCTTTTAATTATCAAAACTTATACCAATTTCAAAAATGTTTGCAACATAATGAATCTATTGTAAGGGCGAACAGCCGTACCCTACACAGAACGTCCCTACATGGGTATGATAGCGCATTCTTTTTTCAAACTGGTACCAAATAGAATTGCGATCGCTAGGATAGTACGAGGGGAGTAGATCCATTGTTGGTGAGCTATTTTTGCTCCTTGTACACCGTAGCCGATGTCTTGAAAGACGGCGGTAGCCAGGAGGGTGAATTTTCTGACAATTCCTGCGCGGATTGCTATATCAGTTAGAAAGAGAAAATCCAAGATAGTCTTAAGCCCTATCTTGGTAAACTGATAGTTCGTCTACTCTCATTTCAAAGGGCAATCCCTGATTTTTGGGTGGGCAAACGCGGATTTTAGCACTGCTGACAACTTGATAAAGTAATATTGCCATTGGTACCATTTTTTGTAAGACACGCCAGTTAGCGATTTGATCCGGACATTCTATCACCAATGTCAAAGTAGGTGCATGGGTGTTGACATACCAAGTACAACTAGATAATAGATTTTGAATGTTGCGATCGCAACCTGCATAAAAATATTTGCTGATCGAATATTCCAGCTGCTGACTTAGTATAATATCTGCGGGTGTCGGTTGAATAGGACGCAGATCATCTTCCTGCGTGAAGGCTTTTTTCATAATTTATTGCTCTTTCCTGTTAATTTCCAATTACCATAGCGTAGAGAATATCTTTAGTCGTTTCTAAGAACTCTTGAGTCTCATCATCGTAATAAGCTCCAATCCCACTACACTGAATACCCCAATAATTACTAAATAGATAAACTCTTTGTCCTAAAAAGCCAGCTATTAACATAGCGGTTTGATAATTGCTGTAGTCTGATACAAAAAATAAAGTTACAGCACTATCTCTGGCAAGGGCTTGGTTCACACACAAGTAACCTACTTTTTCGCTATTGTCACCTGCTTTAAGTAAATGCGTTTCTTTGTACAACCCTGGTAACATTCCCTGTATTCGATTAACAACAGAGTAAATTTCTATTTTCTCAAAATTTTCTGTTGGGATCGCTTTCTCTACTTCATTCAAGATGTTATAATAAACTTCTTGCGAAATAGACTGTTTCTGAAAACGCCTAATTGAGCGTCGGTTCCAGATAGATTGCAAGAGATTTTCTTTATCAAAGTTAAACTGAGGATACTGTATTTGCTGGAAACAACTTTTTTGCAAAGCTGTTTCTTGATAGCCATCCTCAATAAACTTATCTTGTTCAAAATAATCAGTTCCGCAGACAAAAGGAACTTTCAGTCTTAAGCGTCTGACTTTCTTCTCTTGTAACTCTCCTGAAATTGCACAAGCAGTCACAAACTCCTTGTTCTCAAAGCCCAAATCTGCATTGAGAGCTAGTTTATCAAAATCAAAAATGAGTTGTATATCTCTGTCATGAACATAAGCTGAAGCGGCAATTGCACCTAGATGATGTCCACTATCTAAAAAACAGTACCTCACACTTCTGGTTTTGTATTTCCAGCTAGACCTATAATAAACACAACTCACTAAAAAAATGAATCCTTTTATACTATTATCGGGGAAAATATAACTTTCTAAACCATCATCAATTAATTCGTAAATGAGTGTTAGACAATGATTCGCAACTTCTAAATGGTAGATCCCATCGATGAATCCCTGGATTCCGCGAATTTGTAAGTAAACTTCGGTAGGATAGAGAGCACCTGCTGATGGATTTACCCGAAGTTTATATACTTCATCTTGATAAGTTTTTTCAAAGGTAATGGCACTCGTTAACCAAATAAAAGAATGAACTGGGTTGTTGAGATCTAGTGTCAATCTTCTATAAAACTTCGGATAAAATTTAAACGAAGATGGTTGAGTAGATGCATCTACATAATTCGGGTTGCTCATTACCGAGAAATAAGAATGCTTTGTCGCGTCGTGATAAGCTTTACCTGGTATCATGAATTGTGGCATTTTTGAGTATTTTTAAAACTTCTACATTACTGGCAAAATTTAAGGCGTTAAAATCGTCTAAATTCTTCAACTTCAAGTTAGGATGATACTTCAGAAGCACCTTAACGACTTCTGCCTTTCCGGCTGAGGCTGCATACATTAAAACAGTCGCACCGTTATCATTTTGGTTATCTATGTCAATTTTGGCTGTGAGTAACAAATCAATCAAGTCGTAGTGATTGCCAAAACAAGCAAACCACAAAGCATTATTACCGTCATTGTTTCTCGCATTAATCTCGGCACCTACCTCAATTAGTTCTTTGACGACTGCGTACACTCCTTCTCTTGTGGCTTTCATCAACGCTGTATCACCATTTTCACCCCGACTATTTAAATCTCGGTTGTCATAGCCTTTTGCTATCAACCATTGGTTTGTTTTTTCATTCATGATTAGTACTGTCTAAAAATCAATATAATACTTCTGAATAAGGCTGATTTTTCGTAGCATTAGTAGCTTTTTTGAACAGAGTTTTCAAAGTATTTGAAATAGCTTAATTAAATTATAAATTAGGAATAGATAATTCTCGATTGAATCCAATACACTGTAGTTAATATCTTGCTATTCAGAGGAGCAAAGTGCTGTATTTAACCCACTGGAGAAGCACTAGACAGCAATCCTGCTAATTTGTGAAGTTTGAGCTACGTGAGCAATGCCAAATAGTACTAGTACAACAAGGCAAAAGTAAAAAGTAAAAAGTAAAAAGTAAGAACACTTATTTTATAAGCTTTTTACCTATTTCAGATGGGTGGGTTATTTCCGCCGCTCTGTACTAGTAAGTAGGTGGGCATGAAAAATTGTCGTTGAGGTAAGGCAGCTATGCTGAGGGCAGCTATGCTGAAGGGAAGAGAGTTTTAACCAAGTTTACGTTTTGTTACATACCTTGAAATTATAGTGCCTACCTACTTACATGACAGCTTGAGCAAGTAGCTGGTTATATGCTGTCCTTAAAATCACCCATAATAAAAGAACTCCTCCCCGCTCCTTGCTGTGCTTTGTCTCACCTCCTTGCAAGCGGGGAGGGGTTCAGACGGAATTCAGGTTAATTTACCGGACATAATATTATTAACTGCGAGTGATCGCAACTCGCTACCAACTAATGAAGAAGAAAATGCATGGATACTAAGGGAGATCCAAATAAAAAAATACCCAACCTTCAATAACTAGTTGGTGTACGAGTTGGTGCGTGGAGGTCGTCAAGCGCCCGGAGGGCTGGGACAAGGTTGGGTATTTTTTTTCTTGTAATTGCCTAAGTGTTCAATAATATAAAGTCATTCCCTAGATGTAAGAAAGGCTATTCCTATGGTAGAAGTTTGAACAAACTGTAGTAAGTACCTTTTTTACTAGAGCAGATTGCTGCTCTAGGTTACTTCAACCTACACCAAACGTTTAGGTATCGTATCGATGAATATGCTTTATCAAAAAAAGTTGATGAAAAAGTTTGTTGGCAGCTTTCTAGGAGTTGCTAGTGTAAGTGCTCTCATCGGTTTACCAGGAATGGCACAAGCGCACTTACAGCAAGGTTCATCCAACAATTTTAGTAAATCCATCATTGCTCAGAATACTCCAGGGACAACTCCCTCTGGAACGATGTCTACTCCTGGTACTACAGATACGACTCCCTCTGGAACGATGTCTACTCCTGGTACTACAGATACAACTCCCTCTGGAACGATGTCTACTCCCAGTACCACGAATTCTAATTCTTCGCTTAGCGCTTTAGACAAAGAATTCATGACTAAGGCAGCGCAAAGTGATACGACAGAGATCCAAACGAGTCAACTGGCACTCCAAAAGTCTAAAGATCAAACAGTCAAAGACTTTGCCCAGCAAATGATTCAGGCTCATACAAATTCTACCCAGGAACTAACGCAGATAGCGAGTACAAAAGGTTTCACGCTACCGAAAGGTGTCGGTTCGGAAAACAAACCCTTATTGACGAAACTTCAGCAGACAAATGGTAAAAGTTTTGACCGAGCATACATGCAAGGACAACTTCAAGCTCATACCAAAACACTGGCTGAGTACCAAAAATACATTAAACAAGGACAAGACCCGGATTTACAAGCTTTTGCTAAAAAAATCTCACCAATTGTAGCTGAACACAAACAGATGGCTCAGAAGACAATTGCAAAATTTTAACTTTAGCATTAGCAATTAGCGAGGGGAGTTGTTAGCTACAAGTAAATATCGATACACGATACACCTTTAAACAGTGCTGAGTAACGACTCCTGAGTCTAAAAAAAACTTAAGAAAGAAACATTGCAAATTTCTACTCATGCCCTCTGTTACTCAAGACTCAATACCGTTCGGAATCGCGAATTTATTTGTTCAGGCAGGTAGTTTAAGAATAGGGGGGGTTGAAAAGCTTTTCATCAACTCTTTACCTCAAGAGCCTCAAGAATACAGACGTACCGTATTGACTCAGAACTCAGGACTTAAGATTCAGCACTGTTTATGGGGTAGGGTTCTTTCTTTTATTATGGGTTATTTTACAGACATGATATGAACACTATAGCAATCCTATTTGAGTTACATACTTTGGCTGTTCAGATCCCCGACAACTTTTACGAAGTCGGGGATCTTGGCGTTTACGAATCCTCAACGGATTGCTATAATTAACCAGACTTGATATAATTTATGCTCAGTATATTTACGAAAACAGAAAAATTATAGTTATGTACTTTTTGTAAACAGAATAATCTGCTCATAGGGCTGATGCTGTATTAATCGTCAATGCGGACATAAATTACGCGAGCGATTTCTCGATCAAGTGTCAAGCGCTTTTGCCCTAAAGCTTGTTACATTGTAGAAAAGAACTTAGGTTTAAGACTCAGAATAGATAGATAGATAAGGACTGGGTTTGTACAGGAAAATGGAAGAAGGAAGAAGGCACTCTTCAAATCAATCCTCTTCCTCTGGAGTAGCGATCGCCTTTCGGGGCAAAGCATTGCTGATCGCCAAAATTGGATTTGAGCCGACGAAGACTTTATACCAATTTCCTAAAACTTTGCTACACATCAAATATCCTGTAAGAGCGCTGCTTTCCTGAGCGCCCTTACGCACTATACCTGTTGCCTCTTGAGTTGAGAATTGGGATTAAACGAGATACGGTTCTTGATGGGTACGGATCGTGCAATTAGAACGCGGGTATGTCACGCAAAGTAGAGCAAATCCTTTCTCAACTTGCTCGTCATCTAAGAACGTTTGATCTGATTGATCTATTTCACCTTCAACAATCTTGCCAACACAACTAGAACAAGCACCTGCGTGACAAGAGAAGGGTAACTCTATCCCGTGTTCTTCTGCTGCATCTAGAATAGTTGTCTCTTCATCTACCTCAATTGTGGTATCGATATTTTCCTTTTTGCTGATCAATCTAACTTGGTAGCTAGCCATTTTCTCATTCTCCAACAGATGTAGACAAATAGGTTTGATACTGGGAAATTTTCAGGAGTACAGTTTATGTGCAAGGTACGCCTTTAGGTGTACAATCACCTGCTTTGAATGACTTTCCACAATTGCAGTTATCGGTGGCGTTGGGGTTTGTAAACTTAAACCCGCTTTCCATCACTCCGTCCACAAAATCGATGACAATCCCTTCAAGTAACGGCGCACTTTTAGCATCGACATAAATCAGTACCTGATTTTGCTCGATCACCAAATCGTTTTGTTGCGCTTTGCTGGCGATCTCCATGCCATATTCATAGCCACTACAACCACCATCTTTAACGGAGATGCGAATACCTTTAATTGACTTATTAGTATTGGTAGCTGAACCCTGCAGAAATGTTCGCAAGCGCATTTCTGCTTTTTCTGTTAAAGTAACAGTCATCAAACCTCCTCGGCGTTTATTGATAGTTAATAGTTGCTAGTTGTTAAATGCTAATAAATACTGCTAAACAACCATTAACTATTAACAACTAACCATTAACCGTAAACTGAATTGCGACAACTATTTCTTGCAATTACTGGTTGTTTCTAATGATGATTGCAAGTATCTCCAAGGCGCACTGTTGCCGCAGACTGGGCAAGAGCGATCGCGGTAAGAACGACGCTTGGCAAATTCCATTCTGGTTAAGTCAATTGTCAGCAGTTGCGACAACAGGGGTTGACTCAACCCAGTAATTAACTTGATTGCCTCCAAAGCAGTCAGACAAGCTAGTGTCCCCGAAACAGCACCCAAAACTGCAAAGCCACGCCGATCCCAGTCAGGCTTTTCCGGAAACAGACAAGATAAACATGGAGTCACACCTGGAATAATCGTAGTTAGGTAAGCCTCCATCCCATCCATTGCTGCTTCCACCATCGGCTTGCGCCAACGGACACAAGCTTCATTTAACAAATCGCGTTCCGTGAAATTGTGGGCACAGTCAAGAGTCATATCAACCGATTGCACCAAAGAGTCCACATTCTCTGAGGTAACATAATCGTGAACTGCTTCCACCTCGATGTCAGGATTGATGGCTGCCAAAGCTTCTTGTGCTTTGAATACCCTTGGCTTGCCTACCCAATCATCAGTCATCAAAATCTGACGATTCATGTCATCAAGCCGCAAGTCACCACCTCGAACTAGGATCAGCCGCCCAACGCCTGCTACAGCAAGGTAAAGCGCTGCTGTACCGCCTAATCCTCCTACACCTGTCACCAGAACTGTTGCTGACTTCAGGCGATTCTGTGCTGCCTCGCCAAAATTAGGGAGCATTATTTGGCGACGGTAACGTTCTAACTCGGTAGGCGTTAGGTTTACCACTTTATACCTCTTAATCAGAAGTGATTTCTGTCAGCGTGACTACATTTTTAGGCTTCTCATTAAACACCTTAAACAACTTTTGTTCTTGAGGTGTTGAATCGAGAAATACCTGATAAGCTTTTTGCAAAGCCTCACAATATTTACTTAACTTATCCGAGGTACTAATATCAGTATAATTCTCATCAATTTCTTGCATAAATTGAGAAAACTTCCGCAGAATATGTAAGCGATTTACATTGACTACCTTTTGGTCATAAGGCAGTTGAAAGAACTCAAAATAATCTTCTGCATCTACGATTTGTTTGAATTTATCTAAATCACTACTCATTTTTCCGGCTCCAGTTTTTTCAGTTGTTGCTTAAGTTCTTCTAATTGACAATAGACTTCGTAAGTCCGAGCAGCAACATCCATAAGCTGTTGATAATCTGTTGGCAAACCCTCTGCTAGATCATGCAGATCCATTTTCATTTGCCCTGCTTTGCTATTAAGTCGTTTTATCTGAGTTTTTAACTCTTCAGCAGTAATTGTTTCTCCAGCTTGCACCATAGACACCTCTATTCAAAGTTAGGAGTTAGAAGTGAAGAGTTAAGAGTTAAAAATTATTCCTAACTCCTGTAAGGGCGGGTTTCACAAAAACGAGCTTTTGCTCAGATGTCTGTAGATTAAACCCGCCCCTCCTCATGATTCAAAGCTTTCCTACTTCTGGAAAGCGTTGCGCTAAATCAATCCCTTTTTGTACTAAAGTTTCTCCCTCAGATGCTAATTTTTCCAAGGATTCAAAACCGAAGCGTTGAGCATCCCTTAAAGTTTTACAAACTAGCAAAAGACGACCAGAAAATACAAGTACCCAGCCGAACCCTTCATGGTTCAAATCAACCACAACCTGGGAAAGTAAACCTGTTTCCTGTTCAACCCGCGCAGCAACAGCGCGATAAAATCCCATAATTCGTCCGAGAGTAACCGGATCGACTTCATTCTCAATAGAGATTTCGCGTTTCTTTTGTTTAGTAATAACAAAAGGTTTAAGAATCAAATCATTTGCCCAATTTCGATACACTCCATAAGTATCTAAACCCCGGATTTGTTGTACCAAGGTTTGGATAAATGGCGAGGTTAAGACATCAGTTGCGGTTGCTCCATTTACACTATTCTCTATCATACAGTTGCTTCCTCTTCCAATTCTTCTTCAAAGCTGTGAGATTTTTGCTGTAAAGCTTTACGCAGCCAAGGTGGAGGATTTCCCTTTAGCGTTTTCACTAACTTCTGTAAAATGTCAGTAATTTTTTCTTCTTCGGAACGCGCTTTGATTGGTGTCACACCCTTCTTGATCAACCGGGCAGCAGCGCTACCACCGATCGCCAAAACATAAACAATCGTGCAGTCCCCAAGAGCCTCAAGTTTGGCTGCAAGTTTACTCTCATTTCCATCTTGTTTAAGGTCTTCGTCGAAGGAGAGAGTTTCTACCAACTCAGATCCATCCTCAGAGACTTCATAAACATCAATTTTTTCCGCCGCACCAAAATGTTCATTAATATGAACTCTGTCCGTTGTTGTAAAAGCAATTTTCATCCCGATATTCCTTTTCTTTGGTTAGGAGTGAGGATTTATGAGTGAAGAGCAAGAAGAAACAAATGATAAATTAGAAGTGGGAGTCCTAAATAGGCATTGACTCCGCACCTCCTGTCCCCTTGGGTTTCACTCTTATTTCTTATTTGCTAAGATGTTTGTAAATAAAACTCAAGGGGATATTAACTTATCACTTTCTTTAATGCTTGACTCGAGATTCTTCTGCCTCTAGTAACAGATTGCCAAGATCAAACAAAAGCTGCATGGTACCACGGTAAGCAACTTTGGTGAATTGACCATTACCCACTCTGTCAAAAATAGGAATGCCTTGACGATAGAGAGGGATTTTTAACCGAGAAGCGATCGCTGCTGTGTAGGAGTTGCCGATCAGCAAGTCAGATCCCTCTGCGAGTTGCTCAAAGTCTTCCAAGTCACCGATAGTGACACTTTTGACGGGGAGTTTTTCCAGCATGGGAGAACGTGTAGTCGTCACAGCAGCATGAATTTGCGCTCCCATAGATTGCAGGAAATAAACTATTGACCATAGTAAATCTGGTTCCAGTGCCAAGGAAACTCGCTTACAACCAAAGTAAAAGTGAGTATCCAGCATTGCATCCTGCAACTGGCGGCGTTGGTGGCAATATTTTTCTGGGACTGCTATGCCACTGATGTCTGACAAGGCTTGCAGAAACTTATCTGTTGCTTCTAATCCTGTTAGTTCAGTAAAAACCTTATAAGGAGTGTCAAACCGCTTTTTCAGGATAAGCGCTGCATCTCGCATACTTTCGCCTAATACCAAGGTGAAGGCGCTCCCGCCGATTTGCCGCAGTTCTGTTACGGTGGTACCATTAACTGTGATTGGACTGTAGGAATCTTCTAAGTGACCATCTAATGAAATTGAAAGATCGGGGACGACGATTGGCTTCAATCCAAAGGCAGTAACAATCTCTTTGATTTCCTGCACATCCCCTGGCGTAAAAGCAGAACTCGGCAAAATTGTGACTTGCGTGGGGCCAACTTTTTGCTTGTCAGCTTTTTGGGGAATTTCTTTAACTATACTCTCAACAGCCGCCGCAAAGCCATCTTGTAAAGAACCTTTAAAATCTGGCGTGGAGACTAACACAATTGGCAGATTATCCAGTTCGGGATGACGCTGGCGGATTTCTTTTAGAAAACCTTCCATATCATCTCCTCTGGTTTCTGTCAAGCCTGTAGTCAACAAACCAATGATTTCTGGCTTTGACTTCTGCGCTAAGGTAACGATTGCCTGTTCGACATTCTCCTCACCACCCAAGATTGTGGAGACTTCTGTCATAGCTGTCGTGGAAAGAGGAACCGCCTCACGGAAATGCCTGACTAGTACCACTTTGGCAAAAGCAGTACAACCTTGGCCACCGTGCATCACAGGTATCATCCCTTTTAATCCCAAAAAGGCTAAAGTTGCACCCAAAGGTTGGCTTTGCTTGAGGGGATTAACGACAACAGGCTTTTCGGGACTCATGACAATTGCCATTAGCGCACCTCCAATGGAGAAGTGGAAGAAGATGCGGAGACATATTCATTCTCGGTGTCTCCATGTGTCTGTGTTCCCGCGTCATCTTCCCACGGTGCAGGCTTGCGAACTTGTTCCCACACAGGGCTGTAGAGAGCTTCATAAAGTTCTCGTGCCATCTCCACCATTCCTGCATAACCTGCATAGGGATGGTGGCGTTCTTGGTTGATGTCGAGGAAAGGAATCCGAGCTTTCAGAGCGGTGTATTGATTGCGACCGCCTGCGATTAACATATCGGCTTGAGTCTCAGCAACTATTTTCAAGATTTCCTTGGGACTCTCCTGTTCGAGAATGACGCCCTCTTTACCCAGTAATCTCTTGATTTTGGCTTTGTCCTCCTCAGTACTTTTTCTAGCACTGGTAGCAACAACTTCGATCCCCAGGTCTTTCGCTGCTGAGATCATCGACCAACTCTTAACACCACCAGTATAAAGCACGACACGCTTGCCTTGGAGGCGGGCGCGGTAAGGAGCCAATGCTATATCTAGGGCGGCGTTTTCTTCAGCAATGAGTTGTTCTGTACGCTTTTGCAGATCGCGATCACCCAATTTAGCGGCAATGTTCCGCAGACAGCGGTTTATGTCTTCTATACCGTAGAAAGACTCTTCAATGTAAGGAATACCGTAGCGCTCCTCCATCTTTCTTGCCATGTTGAGCAGCGCCTTTGAGCAGATCATCACGTTGAGCTTAGCGCGGTGAGCAGTGCAGACGTCTTTGTAGCGAGCATCACCTGTAATTTTTGCCAAGACTCGGATGCCTAGTTTCTCCAACAGCGAAGTAACGTTCCACATTTCACCTGCGATGTTATACTCACCAATCAGGTTAATATCATAAGGCGTGGTAAATTCTGGTTCTGCAGTCCCAACAACGTAATCTAGTAAAGCTTCCCCACCAAGACGGTTACCGAGGTTTTTGCTACCAATAAATCCTGGTGCATTTACGGGGATGATAGGAGTTCCTGTTTTCTTTGCAGCAGCTTTACAGACGGCATCGAGATCGTCACCGATCAGAGCAGTCACACAGGTGGAGTAGACAAAGACTGCAGTGGGTTTGTAGCGTTTTTCCAAGTCCAGAATGGCTTTGTACAGCTTTTTCTCACCACCAAAAATGACATCATTCTCACTCAAATCGGTCGTAAAGCCAGTTTTGTAAAGCATTGGACCAGAGGAGAGACTGCCACGACTTCCCCAGGAGTTACCAGAGCAGGCGATCGGTCCGTGGACTAAATGAGCTGCATCGGTAATTGGCACTAGGGCAATCATTGCACCATCAAAGGCACAGCCTCCTTGAGCGGCTCCAGGCTTGGGTTGTTGCGCGCAAGATTTGTTTTTCTTGTCCCCATGCTTAGCTTGATTGTGTTCGCATCCAGGCTCAGTGAGTAGCTCGTTGATTTTGCCTTGGCTGATATTCATCTCTCTATAGTTGGTAATTAGTAATTGGTAGTTGGTAACTGGTAATTGGTGATGAGAACGATTAGCTATTACCCATTACCCATTCTCTATTAAGCATTAGCAAATATATTTCGTCACATCCGCTCCACAATCATCGGCAAGGTGGGATAAAGCCCGGAAACGCAATCCAACAAAATTGTCGTATAAGGGATTGAGTTTGCAAAGTGGTGGAATGTGGAAGGTGCGCCCAAGTAATTTCAGAGTTCTCTCAAAAGGGCAGCAACAAGGAATTGTTTGGCAAATTAAATGGGCAAGACGTTCATTTTTTACGGGGAATTCATCTACCCAACGACGCAAAGGATGGAGAATATCAAATTTTCTCGATTTTGGAGCGTTGGGTGGATGGTGATGATGATGAGTATGAGTTACTGTTTCCATAATATCCTCCTCAAGAAAAAGTAAAAAGTAAAAAGTTAAAATAAATTTCTGGTGAATTTTTACTTTTAACTTTTTACTTTGTTGACACGCTATAAGGTTTAGAAAGTTATGAGTGATGAGCAATCAAAAATCTATCGTGACTGCTGTACGGGCAGGTTTTAGCAGATAACTAACCAGATCCAAAATTAATCGGTCAAACCTGCCCTACTCATGATCCTCTATCGAATCAAGTCGTAGGAAATATCGGTCTTAGAAGGAATGTTGGTGTTGCGATCGATTTCCTCGAAGACCGTATTTACGATCCAGTTGAGCAAGTTGATCGCGCCTTCATATCCGATAGTGGCGTAACGGTGCATGTGGTGACGATCCATGATTGGATAGCCAATTCTCACGAGGGGAACTTTACAATCGCGCCACAGGTACTTACCGTAGGTGTTACCGATCAGCAAGTCTACGGGTTCGGTGAATAGGAGTGAGCGCATGTGCCACAAGTCTTTTCCTGGCCAGATAGTAGCACTCTTACCACTGGGGCTAGAATCTAGCAAATCTTGGAGTTCTTTCTCAAACACGTTGTTGGAGTTATGAACGAGAATATGCACAGGTTCAGCACCCATTTCCAACATAAAGCTCACCACACCGATCACGAGATCTGGATCGCCGTAAATAGCGAAGCGCTTGCCGTGAAGCCATGAATGGGAGTCAGTCATAGCATCCACTGCCCGACCACGTTCAATTTCTAGTGCTTCAGGAATAGGTTTACCAGTCAGTTCACTGACTTTCATCAAGAACTCATCAGTACCTTTAATACCCCAAGGACGAGCAACTGCGGTTGGTTGCTTCCACTCTTTTTCAATATACTCAAGGGTCTTGGTGGTAGAGTATGCTTGTAGAGCAACAGTAGCTTTGGCATTAATTGAATCTACTGCATCTTCTAGCGGGGTTCCACCTGGGTACATATTAAATTCACCTGTGTTGGGTGAATCCAGATAGTCGCTGTTATCTGCCAGAACTGTGTAATCGATGCCCATCAAATTACACATCCGCTTCAGTTCCCGGTTATTACCAACATAGGTATCAAAGCCAGGAATAAAGTTGATTTTGCCATTGCTGGTTTCCTTCTTCTTACCTGCAGTCAGGTTAGAAAGAATACCCTTCATCATGTTGTCGTAACCCGTGATGTGGGAACCAACAAAGCTGGGGGTGTGAGCAAAAGGTACGGGGAAGTCTTGTGGAATTGAACCTGCATCCTTAGCGTTACCGATGAACGAACCCAAGTCATCACCAATCACCTCTGCCATACAGGTGGTGCAGACAGCAATCATTTTCGGCTTGTAGAGTTGGTAAGAATTTGCCAAGCCATCAATCATGTTTTGCAATCCACCAAACACTGCTGCGTCTTCTGTCATCGAAGAAGACACCCCAGAGAAAGGTTCTTTGTAGTGACGGGTGAGGTGGGTACGGAAATAAGCAACGCAACCTTGAGAACCCTGAACGAAAGGTAGAGTGCCTGCAAAGCCCACAGCCGCGAAAATTGCACCTAAAGGTTGGCAACCTTTGGCGGGGTTGACAGTCAACGCTTCACGAGCGAAGTTCTTTTCACGATACTCCCAACCCTTCGTCCATTCTGCAACCCTTTGTACTTCTTCTGGGGTGTGTCCGTTTTCAAATTCTTTCTTATTTTGAAATAACTGCTGGTATTCCGGCTGGTGGAATAGCTCAACGTGGTCTTGAATTTTATCTGGATTTTGTGGCATGTCCGTCTCTCTAAGCGTGCTCGTGGTTAATTGTGGTGTGTACGGGCGGGTTTAATTCAGATAAGTTGTGAGTTAACGTAATATCTTGTTAAACCCGCCCGTACAGTTGGCGCGACGGGTTTAATTCAGATAAGTTGTGAGTTAACGTAATATCTTGTTAAACCCGCCCGTACAGTTGGCGCGACGGGTTTAATTCAGATAACTCGTGAGTCAAAGCAATATCTTGTTAAACCCGCCCCTACAGGAGACAAGGGAGTAGGGAGTAGGCAATTACGCCCTCCTCCTTCTTCACTCCCTATTTCTTCCTCTTCTATGCGGCTACTGTCGCTGCAGTCTTGGCTTCAGTCTTAGCTTGAGTCTTAGCTTCAACTTTCTTCTTACTCCAGGGAGCACCGATTAATCCCCAGGTAGGACTGTTGAGAGCTAGATCCATATCTCTAGCAAAGATAGCGAAGCCGTCATAACCGTGATAAGGACCGGAGTAACTCTTTTAATGGTTTAATGCTTTAAACAGCCGAATGTTTGCAGCAATCAATGTCACTAGTCAACATTGTTCGCTGAAAACACATTTATTTTTAGGCTAAATATAGGCTAAAAGCACAGCAATGCATAACCAGGACAAAGACAAGTATCAGCAAGCTTTTGAAGACTTGGAGCCAGTTTCATCTACCGATGGCAGTTTTCTAGGCTCAAGTCAGCAAGCGCAGCAACAACGAGAACACATGAAAACTAAAGTACTACTGGAATTAGAGAAAGTTAATCAACGTTTAAAGTCTGCAAAAGCAAAGGTGACACTCAGGGAATCGAATGGAAGTTTGCAGTTACGAGCTACATTACCAGTTAAACCGGGAGATAACGATACAAATGGAACGGGAAGAAAACAATACAATCTCAGTTTGAATATTCCCGCTAATTTGGATGGCCTCAAGACAGGGGAGGAAGAAGCTTATGAATTAGGAAAGTTAATTGCTCGGAAAACCTTTGAATGGAATGATAAATATTTAGGTAATGAAGCAACAAAAAAAGACTTTAAAACAATAGGAGAATTACTCGAAGAGTTTGAGAATGAGTATTTTAAAACCCATAAACGCACAACCAAAAGCGAGCATACTTTCTTTTATTACTTCTCCCGAACAAAACGCTTCACTAATTGCCAAGATTTAGCAACTCCTGAAAATCTGCTAAATTCAATTGAAAAAATAGAGAAAGAATGGGCTAAATATAATGCAACGAGAGCTATCTCGGCATTTTGCATAACATTCAAAATAGATATTGATTTGTCTAAATATTCAAAAATGCCTGAGAATAATTCCCGAAATATACCGAGCGATGTAAAAATATCTACAGGAATTATCAAGTTTGAGGATTATCTAAATAATAGAGGTCATCAAGTGAATCAAAATGTTAAAGATAGTTGGCAGCTTTGGCGATGGACTTATGGAATGTTAGCCGTTTTTGGTTTAAGACCACGGGAGCTTTTTATTAATCCCCAGATCGATTGGTGGTTAAGTGAAGAGAATGCGGACTTAACATGGAAAGTCCATAAAGATTGCAAAACTGGTGAAAGACAAGCATTGCCTTTACATAAACAATGGATTGAAGAATTTGATTTAAAAAATCCTAAATATTTAGAAATGTTGGCAACGGCGCTCGGTAAAAAAAATAACAGTAATCATGCAGAGATAACAGCATTAACACAACGAGTCAGTTGGTGGTTCCGGAAAATCGGATTAGATTTTAAGCCTTATGATTTACGTCATGCATGGGCAATTAGAGCGCATATTCTGGGAATACCAATCAAAGCCGCAGCAGATAACTTGGGACATAGCGTGCAAGTTCATACCCAAACTTATCAGCGTTGGTTCTCACTAGATATGCGGAAATTGGCGATTAATCAAGCTTTAAGTAAAAGGAACGAAATCGAATTTATTAAGGAAGAAAATGCTTTGCTGAGAATGGATAACGAGAAGTTGAAGCTAGAGATCGAGAAGTTGAGAATGGAGTTAATTTATAAGCAGAGTTGATTTTGAACTTTGTTTGTACTGATCAAAGGTTTGAAACCCGCGCTTGGGTAAAGTCTCATGTAGCAGCGACTTCCAGTTACAAGAGTGCAAAATATGAACGCTTGCCACTTTTTACTTCTGTGCTATATTTGGAGCGGGTTAGTAAAAAAGTTACAAAGCTATAGATCAGGTTCTATATACCTGACTGGTACGCCAACCTCTGGTATGAGCGTATATCGCTCTTGTACTTTAAGCTATATCGTTTGATTAGCTCAGTGGGTAGAGCAATCGACTCATAATCGATCTGTCACAGGTTCGACTCCTGTATCAATCACCCAGAAAGCTAGCTCAGTGGTAGAGCAATCGACTCATAATCGATCTGTCATAGGTTCGACTCCTATACTTTCAGCAAACCCTATCCGGGTTAAAAGACACTACCTTGTCAAGGTAACCAATTGTGGTACGGGAGAAATTCCATCTTTCAAACTCTGTCATGCAGGTGTTTTGTAACAGTAATATGCTAGTGCAACTGCATTTCTCCCTAACTTGAGTATGTCCTTCGTTTTTCAGATCCGGTTTCTCTACGGGGATTCTGGATTGGCAAGCCGAACGTCATATTTGAGAGCTGTTTTCTTTTTTTGGATTGCCCTTAGGTTGTCTATTGAAGAGTTACAGCTATCTTAATCCAGTTTTGGTGAAGCTTTTGCCCGCAACTAAACTGTAAACACCTGCACTGGCAGATTCAAAATATATGTTGTACTATGTATATTACAGGTAGAGAAAAATTTTCTACCCTTAACATTCACAAGGCAAATAAATGTATTACAAAGAAGGGCATTGACCTTATTGGGGGGTGAGCTATATAATTCGTATCAATAGATACGTTAGCTTGTAGTATATTTAGTATAAATACCACTATAAAAAAACAATCAAGCGAGATATGCACACCGATCATCCCACGCTTACTCCTAACAGGAGTGTAAGGTTACCGATCTTTTTTACTTCTTACAGGAGCGTTCTTGGCTCAAGAGCAGTTCATTAAATTAGTTATTCTTCAGACGCAAAGAAAGTAAAAACGTGGCAGTATAGCTGCCTTCAGCCTTATTACCAGATTTTAGCTACCAAAATTATAAATGTTTTTATCAAAGATTCTCCGGTGGTTGCGTAGACGCGCAGCAGCTTTTCGTCATACATCGCTCAAATTATCTATGTGGAAAACCTTTTATATTAAACCAAACGAAATCGGAATCTTATATCATCGCAGCGACTTTAAGAAAATTTTGCAGCCTGGTACATATACTTATTTTGGTTGGCATTGGCAAGTAAAAACCTACGATCTTAACCAACCAGAAGCTCAGATTGAATACCTAGAACTGTTGTTGCGAAATCACTCTGACGAATTACAACGATATCTATTGATTGTCAGAACCGCATTCAATCAAGCTGCTTTAGTACGCCAGGGTCAGAATTGGGTAAGCGTTGCACCAAATCAATTGCGAGCTTTTTGGCGTGGTTTTATTGAGGTAGAATCTTATCTGTTCAACTTGGAAGAAAGCTTGGAATTGCCGACTGAATTTGTGCAGCAAGTGCGTGCAGTTGCATTGCTTGGACTGAAAAAGTTCAAAATCTCAGAGTATGAGATTGGTTTACTGTACGTGCAAAATAATTTTGTCCGACCTTTAGAGCCAGGAGAGTATGCTTTTTGGTCTGTAGATAGGGATGTGACAGTACGGACTCTCAGCCGTATTGTGCCTAACCCAGACTTTCCTCTGGAAGATGTACTAATTGAAAAACATCCCGAGTTTGTTGCTGCCTACTGTGAATCAGTGCAATTACTGACTAACCAAATTGCAATTGTGCGGTATCGAGGTAAAGTAATTTCTATTTTGTCACCCACAAGCCGCAAGCTGTTTTGGTTAGGTGTTGAGGTGGAAGTTATCGACATCAGCACCGATGCCAAGTTACAGTCTCCCTTAGTGGCTGAGTTGGTTTCGGGTTCGCCAGAAGTTTTATCCGAAAGTCGAAACTGTTTGCATCTTCGAGAAGTACCCCCTTCTCACGTTGGATTGCTGTACGTTAACCAAGAGTTTCAAGCACAACTTCAGCCAGGAGTTCATGCTTGGTGGTTGTTTGGACGCTCTTTTCAAACCGAAACAATCGACCTTCGACTACAAAGTATGGAAGTAACCGGTCAAGATATCCTTTCCAAAGATAAAGTACCTCTGCGTTTGAATTTGACTGCAGGGTTCCGCATCCAAGATCCATTGAGGGCAAAAAATGGGTTGTCAGACATTTCGGGTTTCTTGTACAAAGAGCTACAGTTTGCTTTACGTGGTGCAGTTGGCGAACAAACCTTAGATTCTTTGTTAGAGGATAAGGGCGCAATTGATAGAAGTATATCTTCATACATTCGTCAGAAAATCGCTGATTATGGAATTGAAGTAGATTCTGTCGGGGTGAAAGATATTATTTTACCTGGCGAGATTAAAACTATCTTGAGCAAGGTAGTCGAGGCAGAAAAAGCCGCTCAAGCAAACGTTGTTAGGCGTAGAGAAGAAACCGCCGCCACCCGCAGTATGTTGAACACTGCGAAAGTGATGGAGGATAACCCCGTCGCATTACGTTTGAAGGAACTTGAAGTTTTAGAACGAATTGCGGAGAGGATTGACAAGATTCAAGTTAATGGGAGTTTGGATAGTATTTTGACGGATTTGATTCAAATTAATCGGCAGTGATTTGGCGATCGCGTATACTAAACCGCCCACTTCAAATATTAGCGCGATGAGCTTGAATCGATCGCCACAATTCACCGTGCTTTAGAACTCGGTGTCACACTGCTAGATACGGCTGATATGTACGGTCCCTTCACAAATGAACAATTGGTGGGCAAAGCAATCCGTGATCGTCGAGATCAGGTTGTGCTAGCCACAAAATTCGCTAACGTCCGTAGCACCGATGGTCAGTTTTTGGGCGTGAGCGGCAAACCAGAATATGTGCATCAAGCCTGTGATGCTTCATTGCAACGCTTGGGAGTTGATGTAATTGACCTTTACTATCAGCATCGGGTTGATCCAACGGTGCCGATTGAAGAGACCATCGGGGCAATGGCAGAACTGGTACAGCAGGGCAAAGTCCGCTATATTGGTATGTCCGAAGCGGCTCCCGCCACAATTCGACGGGCACATGCAGTTCACCCGATTACTGCCCTGCAAACGGAATACTCCCTGTGGAGCCGTGATCCAGAAGATGAGATTTTGCCGACTGTGCGCGAGTTAGGCATTGGTTACGTGGCTTACAGCCCACTCGGTCGTGGATTTCTCTCAGGGCAGTTCACCAATCCAGAAGATTTTGCTGAAGATGACTATCGCAGAAATTCACCGCGATTTCAGGGCGAGAATTTCTACTTGAATTTGCAACTTGTAGAACAGGTGAAAGCGATCGCAAAAGAAAAAGGCGTGACACCTAGCCAACTTGCCTTAGCGTGGCTACTTGCTCAGGGCAATGACATTGTGCCGATTCCGGGTACTAAGCGGCGGAGCTACCTGGAAGAAAACATTGCTGCAACTGACATTATACTGACTCTTGAAGAGTTGAACCGAATTGAAGCGGTTGCTCCCAAAGGAAGCGCCGCTGGATCTCGGTACGCTGAACAGCAAATGAAAGCGCTCAATCATTAAAGCCTTCTTTCTTCGCTCTCTCCTTTTCCTGTTGAATTTTTTCCAGTTCCTTGAGCAATTGAATCACATAAATCTCAAATTTTCTATTTCGTTTTTCAACTGATTCAATCGCCAGTCTATTAAAAAGATTGAGGACATCATTTCCCAATTGAATACCTAGAGGTCTTAAATGTCTACCTTCTAAAGTTATTGAAAAATCTCTTGGTGGTTTCTTCAGAATATTAATAAACCACTTACAGGTTGATTTAGCAATATTATCTGACTGGAAACAAATTAACCCCAGGAGATTAAATAGATCGCTCTCCCTGATTAAGTCATAGGTTTGTTCAGGAGTTGGTTTCACACCCCAGCCAATCTCATCGAGCAAATTCGCTAAAAATTGAGGTCGAATTGCGCTGGCCGTGCCAGTAATATCAGGAGCTAATAGGATAGATCTCTGCCCTTTGATAAAGGTGCTAGCAATTTTAACATCACGGTTCACGTAAACGTGTATTAGTTTGCGAACTTCAACAACTTTTTGCGTCAGATCATCAATCAGGATGCTAATGTCTGCAATGATACTTTGGATCTGTGGCTCATCCGCAGTCTTAGACAGCAGTTTCCGAATCAACTGTTCTCTATCTTGAGGTTCATTGGGTAGCGCACTAAATGCTTCTAACAGGCAGATATATTTACAGCCAAGGCTATGTCCAATCCAAGAAAAGTTCTGATCATCTAGATACGCTTCATAATCATAGCCCTCCTCGCTTGCCATCCTTACAAGCTCTGGCAGAATTTCATACTGTTCTCTGATGAGAAAACCAGCTTCTTGATAATGGTTAAAAGTAAAATTAAACGGCAGGAGGATAATTGTATACCCCTGCTCGAATAAACACTGAAGTAGATAGCGATAGAAAAGCATGGGGCCAAACGTACCAAAAAAAGCCCCTGCAATGAATTGAATTACGCCTTTAGGTTGTGGATGAAGTGCAACCCAACTATGAGAAACTGGTTTAAATCTCAGCTTGATATTCATATTATCTATTATCTCGCAACGTGACAAACTTAGAACACTACAGTGAATTGAATCGAAATAACACAAAACAAGTAGTTTTGATAGCTGCTCAAAGTTTAATGTTTTTAGTTCAACATCTTAGGTCATAGTTCAAAGACTCTGCAACACTTCCAGAAATCTCTGTAGGCTGCGCTATAGCGCAGCCGTAACGCACCATTATTGACAACTTTGGTGTGTCAAACACACCAAAGTTATTATTCCTTTATAGTGTGGGAATAAAAATTACCTGCCCAGGTATAATCACATTTGGATCAGGTCCAATCACATCTTTATTAGCCTCGTAAATTACATTAAACTTATTGCCATCTCCGTAAGCTTTCTCAGCTATTGAGAATAAAAAATCGCCTTGTTGCACGCAATTCTCGCTTTCCTTCTGTATCTTTAATAGATGGAAGCAAAATGAACTTATGCACTTTCCCTCTGATTTTTTACAGACTTCGCGCTCTGGCGATGCCTACGGCTGGCTACGCCAACGCATATATTAAAACCATTATTTAGAATAAGCTTCAGGCATTTTTGGTTGGGCACAATGCTTCCATGTATAAATCTGGGTGAAAACTGTAAAAGTTGAAGACACAGATCCCCGGCAACTATACGCGAAGTCGGGGATCTTTTTTTTCACGAATGATTTAGGACTGCTATAGATCTTAAAATTTAGTCTAATAAAATATCAATCAGAAAAGTTTTTAAATTTACAGTTTTTCTGGAGCGCAGATTTAATTTAATCCGCAAAACTAGGCAGAATCAGGTTTTTGTCTGGCTCATCCTCAAAAAGATCTGAGCATTCGGCAATTTGATAATTCATATTTAGGCTAGAAATAGGCTCTTTTTTATTCTTCCGCTAAAAAAACTTGCTCTACCTGACTTTGAAGCACGATTGCTAAGTTCGGAGTAATCCCAAGAGTGCATTTGACGGAAAGGAAGACCCATCTTTTGGAAGACGTACTTCTCTTTCACACCAGAGGCGATCAAGTCGGGTTTGAGTGCCTTGACGATTTCCTCGAACTCGTAGGCGGTAACGTCGTCGTAAATGATCGTGCCGTTTTCAATGTATTCGGTGGTACGTTTGTAGTCGTCGTTATGAGCAAACTCATAACCAGTACCAACCATCTTCATACCCAAATCTAGAAACGCGGGGACGACGTGGCGAGGACGCAAACCACCAACCATCATGGCGACAGTCTTGCCTTCCAGACGTGGACGATATCTCTCAAGAATCACGTCCATTGTTGGCTGGTACTTGGCGATGACTTTCTCAGCATTTGCTTGGATCTTCTCGTCAAATTTGGAAGCGATTTCCCGTAAGGATTCAGCAATCTTGGTAGGACCAAAGAAGTTGTATTCCAACCAGGGTATACCGTAAGCTTCTTCCATGTGACGGCTGATGTAGTTCATCGACCGGTAGCAGTGAATCAGGTTCATCTTCACATTTGGTGTCATCAACATCTCGTTGATGGTGCCATCACCTGACCACTGGGCAACAACGCGCAAGCCGAGTTCTTCTAAGAGGATGCGGCTTGCCCAAGCATCACCACCGATGTTATAGTCACCGATGATTGCTATGTCGTAGGGAGTAGACTCGAAGTTCAATGTCCCGTCTTTCTTAGCCTGATCAGCTCTTGTAAATACCCAGTCACGAACCATGTCGTTAGCAATGTGGTGACCTAAGGATTGGGAAACACCCCGGAAACCTTCGCAACGCACGGGAACAACCGGCTTGTCAATCTCTTTTGATGCTTTTCTCGCGACAGCTTCGATGTCATCCCCAATTAGACCGATGGGACATTCTGATTGAATTGAAACACCACGGTTTAGAGGGAAGAGTCCATCGAGTTCTTCGATCAGCTTTAAGAGTTTTTTGTCACCACCGAACACAATATCCCGTTCTTGGAAGTCGGAAGTGAAGTGCATGGTACCAAAGGTGTCAATACCTGTGGTGCCAATGTAGTAGTTACGACGACCAGACCAGGACCAGTAACCGCAACCTACGGGACCGTGGCTGATGTGGATCATGTCTTTGATTGGACCCCAAACCACACCCTTCGATCCAGCGTAAGCACAACCACGAGCCGTCATCACACCAGGAAGTGATTTGATGTTAGACTTAACACCGCAATCGGACTTGCCTTCTTCATATACGTTCAGGTGCTTTTCCCGCTTTTTCTTAGCTTTATCGGGGTAAGCGTCGAGAACTTCTTTAATTACTTCTTTTCTTTCTTGAACGATGTTTGCTTGGTCAGCATTATCTAAGTCTAAAGTTTCTTTGTCTGGAGGTGTCATATTCTGTCTCTGTAGTTCTTTAGGATCTGGGAATAGGGAACTCGTCGTCCCCTCAGAGGTTGGGGGAGATGAAAGGTAAGGAAAAAGGTAAGATATGGTGTTATTTCCTTTTTCCTTTAAGTGGGGAGTTATTTTACAGCGACTTGAGCATTAGCGTCTGCGGCAATCAATTTTGCTGCTTCTTCATCGCTTTCGAGAATACCGAATTCAATCAACAATGCTTCTAGTTCGTCCATTTCAATAGGTGTAGGAATGGTGAGCTTGTCGTTGTTGATAATCTTCTTAGCAAGTGTACGGTATTCATTACCTTGAGTGCTATCAGGTGCGTACTCGTTGACGGTCATCCGGCGCAATTCTGCGTGCTGTACGATGTTGTCGCGAGGTACGAAGTGAATCATCTGGGTGTTCAAGCGCTCTGCCAGGGTTTCGATCAGTTCGATTTCCCGGTCAACTTTACGGCTGTTACAAATCAAACCACCCAAGCGCACGCCACCACTATGAGCGTACTTCAGAATACCACGAGCGATGTTGTTAGCAGCGTACATCGCCATCATTTCACCAGAAGTTACGATGTAGATTTCTTGTGCTTTACCTTCACGAATAGGCATAGCAAAACCACCACACACAACGTCACCTAATACGTCGTAGGATACGAAATCTACGTCTTGGTAAGCACCGTTTTCTTCCAAGAAGTTAATTGCAGTAATAATACCCCGACCGGCGCAACCAACACCAGGTTCTGGACCACCAGATTCCACGCAACGGACACCACGGAAACCTGTGAGCATTACTTCATGGAGTTCTAAGTCTTCTACAGCACCACGTTCAGCAGCCAAGTGGAGAACGGTAGTTTGAGCTTTGCTGTGTAGCATCAAACGGGTAGAGTATGATTAACAAAGGAGTCAGTACAGAATGAGCATTTATGCGAGCAGGTTACGTCAGAGTCTCCACAAGGGAACAAGATGAAGGGAATGCTTTAGAGCAACAGACAGCCCGTGTCGAGAAGGCAGGCGCTGCCTTAATATTCTCAGATGTTGAAAGTGGGCGATCAGACAAACGGAAGGAATTTAACAAAATGCTTGCCATGTGCAAGCTGGGAAAGATTACTGAAGTTGTGATCACTCGTATTGACAGATTAGCAAGGAGTGTGATTACTATCCATCGGACGCTTGTAGCTCTCGAAGAGTATAAGGTTAAATTAATTGTCTTGGATGCTCCCGTTGACACAACATCGCCTTTTGGGTGGTTCTCTGTCAATCAAATGGCAGGTTTGGCGGAATTTGAATCGAGATTACTTTCGGAGCGAATTAAGCACGGGTTGAACTATTTCCGCGAACAGAAGAAAGCTAGCCCGCGTCCCCCTTTTGGATATCGACGGGTTGACGAAAAGTATGCACCCAATATGACGTTGCACGAATCTGGTAAGACTCACTGGGCGATCGCATCGGAAATCATCGACCATTTTTTATCTGGCAACGCTACATTAAGAAGTACGGCAAAATATGTCCTAGACACTTACGGGATTTCATGGACAGCAGCAGGACTGAGGTATTGGATGACCAATCCAGTTTTACAAGGAGATACTGTATACAATATGCATGGGAACTTAAATAATCCCCAAGCGTGGGAGATACACGAGTGTACCCATCAGGCTTTGATTTTAAAAGCGAAATATAAAGTTATATTGAAGAAGTTGGAAGATAACAAAACAAAATATAGCTATGGCAACAATAAGAACAGTAACAAAGAGCCTCTTCCTTTAATTGGTCAAATCATTTGTGGAGATTGCAAATACAAATGTTTCTGCTTGAACCGTAAGTGGAAGACTTACAGAGTTCGCTGCAAAAAACACGAAAACTTAGGCGACTTGTTTTGTAAAAATAGAGTCAGCACTTATTTAGAAGACATCATCAGTGCAGTAGATATTTCCCTGGTAGAAAGGTATGAAGATATACAGAAATACACATTAGCAAATTTATCGTCCTCTAGAGAAGATGATCCTGAGCTAATCGCTAGGCAAGAACAACTAAAATCGCTGAGACTGTTGCCTCAAAACCCGATCATACAAAATGCAATTGAACAAACCTTATTAGAAATACAGGTACTCAAGCAAAGAGAGGTTGTAGCAAAGCAGGTAAGCACTGAATTGGTAAAAGTACTAACGACTTGCTTTGATGACATTGGATATTGGAACGAATTATCTTGGCCAGATAAACAAGCGATCTACAAAGAATTAGTCAATTACGTGAAAGTTCTCAATGGCGAGATACTAGAAATTAAGCTACTTGTATAGTCAGCTTTTTGTATTCGTCGTCAAAGTCTTCAGGCTTCAATGCCATCAGCCGTTTTCTTATAGCTGAGTCTAAGTGGCGAATCTTGTAATACCTTTGAGCGGTGCGAAGTAGTACTTGTGCTGCTGTTTCTTTCTGCATAGCTATTGAAGCAAAATCCTTGTCTTTATACTAAATTTGAGCGGTGAAGACTTCTGTTAACTGCAAGCGCTTCAGGCTAAGATTCCCGACTTCGTAAGAGTTGTCGGGAATCTTATATTGCTAAAAATCCCACCGTCGTTTTAGTGCAATTCAAGAATAAACATTTGCTAAAACATCTGCGGTAGCGTAAGTTGCGATCGCACTCTTATCAAAATGTTCCCCATGAGCCAAATGCCACAAGTCGGTTTTGATATGCGTAAAACTCCCGCTTCAGTGCAGCCAGCCCCATTTTGTTGGTGATTACAGGAATTGTTCGTAATCCTATCAATATCAATATTTCCCTGAAGGAAAGGAACGGAAAATACTTGATTAAAACATCCTCTAAGCATCTGGCAGTTCCGACTCGACAAATCTTAGAGGGGGATATTGGTAGGCAACAACTGTTGTTATCATGGTGAGGATTCCTATGATGATGAATAATAAACCAATACCTCGACCTGGTCCGACGCCAATGATTTGTCCTATGCTTCCAGCCAAAGGACTGTTGGTAGCCATTAGAGGCTCAAAGATGTGGTCAGCTAAAGGTGCGGTGATCGCATAGCTAAGTGGTAGGGATGCCCCAGCCAAGGCTGTATTTAAGGCGAAAACCCTTCCCTGAATAGCAAGCGGCACTTTCTTTTGAAAGATAACTATGGTGGAACCGTTAATCAGTGGCAGACCAACGAAGAAGAGGAAACTAGCAGTGGCAAACAGTAGAATAGAGGGGCGTAACCCGGCGACTAGAATGCACAGTCCGCCTAGCAGCATAAAGCCAAACATTCTGTTAATCTGGTGCTGTCCTCCCCCCCAGGTACCCATTACTAGACTACCAACCAACATGCCGATACCGCTAATAGACAGAATTGTTCCAAGTACAGCAGGTGAGGTGAAGGATAGCACCAGCGGTGTGGTTAACACGCTAACGGCTCCCAACAGAAAGTTGCTGGCAGCAAAAAAAATGAGTAGCCCTAATAATCCAGGTCTTTTCGTGATGTAGGAAAATCCATATGCAGCCTCGCTAAGTAATGAACCTTTCCCCAGTTTTTTTGCTCCGGTAGTCTTAATGTCCGGAAATCGGGCTAAAAGCAGGGTGAAGATGGCGCATAGGAAGCTGGTAAAATCGAGGAGAATAACCCCTTGAAGTTGGATGCTTACCACTAGTAAACCTCCTAACACAGGTGAAATCAGCTGGGCAAGGGCTTGCCCCAGTTGGATCATCCCACTGGCGCGACTAAGATGTTGCGGTGGTACTAGCTGAGTAGTGGCGGCAGTATAAGCTGGCAATTGGAAGGCATTGAAGGTATAACTGATAGCAGTTAACAAGTAAATATGCCACATTTCCAAGCGATGGATGGCGAGTAGGAGGGCGATCGCCACAATACTCACAGCAGCACCAGAATTACTGACAATCATACAAGAGCGGCGATTCCAACGGTCTACCAACGCACCAGCCAAGGGAGAGATGGCGATGCGCGGTATAGTTGCGAATAGCGAAATGAGGGCTAAGTCAGTGGCTGACCCAGTGCGCTGATATACCCAGATACCCAAGGCAAAGCTAGTGAGGCCCGAGCCGATCACGGAGATGATCTCTCCAAACCAAATGACAATGAACAGATGCATTCCTATAGTTGTTGAATGTTGCGCCATCTTTGATTCCTCAATCATCTATCTGTGAGCCTTCAATGCAGATTGTCAGCTGTTGTGCTAAAACCTGAACGTGAGGTTCACTGAGCATTGTGTTATGGTCACCAGGAACAAGATGGAGATCCAGAGGTTGAGCAGAAAACTTGTCCCAGCCCAATCCTAGTTCATCTACAGTTTCAGAGTTTGCATTATTAACAGCATCAATCTCGATAGCCCTGAACAACGTCATCTGAGCTGGATAGACTGCTTGTGGCATATAAACAGAAGAAATTTGATGGTTAGTTTTGAAAACCTGCATAAAACCGCGAAGTTGCTTTATTCCAACATCGGGAGGCAATAAATTGACCATTTGTAACTGCTCTTTAAAGTAGTTCAGTTGCTCATCAGGAGTAAGAACGAGGAGAGCTTCAGAGGATACGTTTAAGCTCTTTGCGTAGATGCTTTCAACTTGGCTGGCAATCATGTTCAGCCATCCTAGATCATCAAGACAATCAAAATTTAGTTCATTTGTTCTATAATTTGGTCCATAAGAGTCCAAGAGGGCAAGTAGAGCAACCTCATATCCCTGCTTATGTAACTGAGTCGCCATCTCAAAAGCTACCATACCGCCAGAGGAATGACCACCCAAAAGGTATGGTCCAGAGGGTTGAATGGACTGTATTGCTTCAATGTAAGAAGCTGCCATATCCTCGATTCGTGTATGTGGCTTTGATTCCCCGTCAAGACCAAGTGATTGTAGTCCATAAAATGGTTGCTCTTTACTTAAATGATGTGCCAGATTGTACAAATAGATAGTATTGCCACCCGCTCCTGGCACGCAGAAGAAAGGTCGCTTAGAACCATTAGGTTGAATAGGTACTATTGGAGACCAATTTAAAGCATTTATCGGCTGGCGGAGAATAGTCGCTAGTTGTTCAATAGTTGAGTTTTGGAAGAGTGTCGCTAAAGGTAGATTTTTCTTGAATTGTTGCTCAATCCGAGCCATGAGTTGCACGGCTAAAAGAGAATGGCCACCGAGGTCAAAGAAGTTATCCTTTACTCCAACAGGGTAGACTTTCAGAACTTCTGCCCAAATTTCTGCCAGTTTCAGTTCCACGATGTCAAGGGGCGGGACAAAGCTAGTTTGCATAGTGAAGTTGTTTGTATTAGGTACTGGCAGTGCACGGCGGTCTACCTTACCGTTAGGTGTTAGGGGCAGGGACTCCAAGATGACGAATGCAGACGGCACCATGTAGTCTGGTAGCTTTGTTTTTAGGAATTGCCGGAACTCACTCACTGTGGGGGACGTAGCCAGTTGTGGCACAATGTAGGCGACTAAGCGTTGAGTTCCTGTTGTCTCTTCTACTCGGGAGGTGACGACAACCGAATGAACTGATGGGTGCTGACTTAATAGTGCTTCAATTTCGCCCAATTCGATGCGGAAGCCGCGCAGCTTGACTTGGTGGTCGCTGCGTCCAATGTATTCAATATTACCATCAGGCAAATATCTTGCTAAGTCTCCAGTTTTGTAGAGCCGTGCCCCAAGTTCAAGACTAAAAGGGTTGGGGATGAATTTCTCCATCGTTAACTCTGGACGGTTGAGGTAGCCTCTTGCTAATCCCGCACCACCGATGTGTATCTCTCCTGGGACGCCAATTGGCACTGGTTGTAAGTGTGAGTCGAGGATGTAAACTTGCGTGTTGGCGATCGGCCGACCGATGCGGGCTTTCAAGTCCCCATCAGTGCATTTTGCCACAGTGGCACAGACAGTAGCTTCTGTTGGTCCATAGGCGTTGAAGAAGTTTCTACCAGCAGACCAAAGTCTGATTAGTTCAACAGAAGAAGCTTCTCCTGCTACAATGATTGTCTGTAGTGTGGGGAGTTTCTCCACAGGCAGGACGGAGAGTGCCGATGGTGGTAGCGTGACATGCGTAATGGCATAATCGCGTAATCGCTGAATTAAGGGCATACCAGGCATTAGAGAGTCTTGTGTTCCCAGGTAAAGTGTTGCTCCTGACCCTAGAGCCATCATGACTTCCGAGATAGAAGCATCAAAACTGAGGGAGGCAAACTGGAGAATATGACTCTCAGGATGCAAGTTAAAAGTCTGAATCTGAGCTTGAGCTAAGTTGCACAGTCCGCTATGCGTAACCATCACACCCTTCGGTGTACCTGTAGATCCGCTCGTGTAAATCACATTAGCCAGATCAAAAGTCCTCACCCCAGTCAGCGGGTTATCCTGGTAGTTTTGAGTGATTTTTTCCCATACCTCATCCAAGCAGACAAGCTGCGCTCTATGCTCAGGTAGTGTGTCCACAAGCAACTGT
>CALMVQ010000129.1 GCA_937873135.1 uncultured Scytonema sp.
ATATACAATTAACTAGCCCAATTCCTTTGACAATACCATGTTCATTACCACTATATTGTTTCCTAACTATTTCTATTTCTTCAGAGTACCTTTTATCTAAAACACTATCATCAAATATAATGTAAGCATTTTCATCATTAACAATTAAATCTTTAACATTTTCCCATAGGAGCCGAGGTGTTAACTTTTCATTGTTCAAATAATAATTGATTTTATCGTGACTAATGCTTTCTAAATGCTCGGCAAAATTAGTAATAGTATAATTGATTTGGCTACTTAGCAGATATTGACAATAATTCAACTTGGTAAACTTCATATTAAGTAATAAATCAACAACGCACGATATTAATTATTTTTCCACTCCAGAGATCACAGTATTATTATATATAAAGCTTGTCCGCCTCAATTTATTTTAAGAATTGTAAAATTTGCTTCTTGACTTGCATTTTCTTTTTTAAAACCCAGGTTAATATTGAAGGCGCGGCGTCGCCGCGCCGAAACTGATTGCAGCAGATGCTCAAAGTTGGAAGGGAAAGAGGAATTAATGCCTCTCTGGGTAAGGGAAAATTGGTGCCCTTGAATCTGCGCACCCGCTGCTACCATGTAATACGTGGTAAAACCTCAAGGAAAGCATCGGTGTAATACATGGAAAAAGCAATTCATGAGCGAGTGTATTACATGAACCCAGAAAAGCCGTGTGATATATGGTAGAGCAGTCTTAGGGTTTACATCACCATGTAATACACGTCATCGGTGAGAGGGTAATCTTTCGTATTAACCCGGCGTTGCAAGTGGATGCGATCGCCTCAAACAGAGTCGTCCCTTTGAAACGATCGCACCCTCTACCTCAGCTAACCCGCAACGCCGGGTTATTACGCTCTGATCATATTTACGACTATTAACACCATGTGTTACATGGTACTCCCTGATTTTGCTTCTCCATGTAATACATGGTTAGCCTCCTGCGCTTTTCGCCACGTATTACACGGTTTATTACCTTTTGACGATCCACAATTTTTTTGAAACCTTACCCAGCCAGCCATTAATTCCCCTCCCCCAACCAAGAGCGAACGAGAGAGTGATTGTGCCAGTTGCGTAAGTCCTGGAAAAATGACTATCCAAAGGCAAAAGGCGCAAAAAATTGTAATCATCTTTCTTTATCCTCATAAATAATCTCAAAGAAGAGTCTTTTTCATTAATAGCTAACAGCTATTAACGAATAGCTAATAGCTGTTAGCCTTTCAGGTGAAACTACGAGCGTCGAATATGGCGACGAATCTCGCCAGTTGTTGACAACGGAAAACCAGCCTTCTCAATAGTAGAGATGCTGAGCAATTAGCATTCTTTATAAACCAAACTCTTTTTTCACCTGCGCCACCCAAGCTTTAATACGCTGGTTAGTCAAGTCAGACTCATTATCTTCATCAATAGCTAACCCAACAAATTTACCATTCTTCACACCTTTTGATTCATTAAATTCGTAGCCATCTGCAGACCAATTGCCAACTGTATTTCCACCGCGTTCTGTAATTTTTTCTTCTAAAATGCCTATAGCATCCTGAAAATTATCGGCATAACCAACAGCATCGCCTGTTCCAAAATAAGCTACCTTTTTACTACTGAAATCAATATTATCTAGTTCAGTAAAGTAGCCTTCCCAGTCGCTTTGCAGTTCACCAATATTCCATGTAGGACAGCCAACAATTACATATTGATAGTTGTCGAAATCACTATCTTCTACGTCTGCAATATTATACAAAGTGACTACACTTTCACCACCAAATTCTTTCTGAATTATCTCGGCAACAGACTCTGTTTTACCTGTTGTTGTTCCAAAAAATAGACCTATCTGCGACATGTTTGACTCCTCTTTTTGTGATCCTAAGTTGTTGTGAAGAAAATGAACTGCAGATCGGAATATCACCGCAGTTCAGGTACAAGGAAACATTTATTATGAAACTGAGCTATTGGCGAGCGCCGTGAATACGTCCAAGCTATGCAATAGCAGATATGCAAAGACTGCTCCACCAATTCCACCAATCAAAAAACCCACAGTAAATTGACTCCATCCTTCGGTAGTCTTGAGAGTCTCTGGCACATTGGGAACAGTATTCACAAGTGTTGATTGTGGTACAGTTTGCAACTGCTCTTTATAAGACGCAGTGCCGTAAATCGATAGGCAAATTGTCAGAATGACAACCAGTCCTGATGCTGCTAACAGACCCGCTAAGTTAGCCGCGTCACTGTCGCGCAGTGGACCTAATTTAGCAAAAGGACCAATCAACCAATAACCGTGAGCCATGCCAATTTCCAAACCTCTCGATAGAGAAGACAGACCTGGACGGTAAATCGGCAAATTCTTGAGAAAATTCAGCGTAAAATCAGAAGAATTGATTGGGGTAGCAAGATTACCACTTTCAGGATAGCCTACAGGTTGAATCATGTCACCCTGTTTGAAATCAAAACCAGCTTCTACTGCTCTAGCACGGAGAGCATGCCAAATGTGACCGATCAAAAACAATAAACCAAGGACAAAGTGGAAAATTGCCAACCAGCCACGAGAAGAGACATTGCCAGTAGAAACTTCTAGATTTCCAAGTGGGCCATAGAAAACATCGGGATAGACGGTGTTGTTGACACTGATAAAGTAGGCAGCAAAGAAAGCCATATATGCCACAGCACCAATACTGTAAGACAGATAAGCTTCTCCCGAGTAAATTAGAATTTTCTGTGCCCAAGCAAAGGGTTTAGTCAAGATGTGGAAAACACCACCAAAAATCAAGATCGATCCAATCCAAATGTGACCGCCGACAACATCTTCTAAGTTATCGACTGCTGCCATTCCTTCAGATCCCCAAGCACCAAACAGGTAGCCGTAAATTTTGATCGGGTTGAGCGTAGGATGAGCGATCACTCGCACATCTCCACCCGCACCAGTCCAGGGATCAAAAAGTCCACCCCAAAACATAGCTTTGGAAACTAAAAGCAGTGCACCAATGCCCAACAATGTCAGGTGAATTCCCAAAATTGTCGTCATCTTGTCTTTATCTTTCCAGTCATAACCAAACAAGCCCGTAAAAGAGGGATTGTCTTGTAGCACTTTTGGTCCCAGTAGAGAATGGTAAATTCCACCAGCGCCCAGAACAGTTGAAGAAACTAGATGCATTACCCCGATGACCCAGAAGGGATAGGTGTCAATAATCTGACCACCAGCACCTACGCCCAAGCCAAGAGTTGCCAAGTGAGGCAACAAAATTAACCCTTGCGTGTACATCGGTAAGTCAGGATTGTAGCGAGATAACTCAAATAAACTCATCCCCCCAGCCCACAACACAATTAATCCTGCATGGGCAATATGAGCGCCCAACAACTTACCTGATAAGTTGACTAAACGAAAATTACCAGCCCACCAGCCAACATCTGGTATTCTTTGCTCGTAAGGGCTATCAGCAATTACTGCTGTCATTGGTTAAACTCCAGTGAGAAAATTTAGCATTATTACAGCGATAAAAAATTGCAACTCTTAAAAGATTTTGCAAGTTTTTGCCATTAAGTAGGTTGCGGAATGACAGCATCTTCGCTGACTCGACCTTTACGGAAATCAAATCCACGTGCCCGGAGTGCATGCCAGATGTGACCTTGGAGGAGGAAGAAAGCTAACCAAAAGTGTGCATTTGCCAACCAAGTCCTCGATGACACAAAATCAGGATCTACCGAGGAAAAATAAGGCAAGATATTCTGCTTGATAACCAGAATTGGTCCATAAAACACTTCCGGATAAACCGTGGTGTTGACTGAGACGAAGAACGTGGCGATAAAGCCCATCAAAGCCAAAGCACCCAGACTGTATGAGAGATAAGCTTCCCCAGACCAAACAAATAACGGGTGCGTCCAAGCAAATGGTTTAGTCAGAATGTGGAAAAAGCCACCGATTAGGAGCATTGTCCCGACCCAAATGTGACCGCCAATCACATCTTCTAAGTTATCAACGCTAGCAATCCAGCTTTTACCAATAGCTCCAAACAGATAGCCAAAGATGACTCCAGGATCTAGTGTCGGATTGGTAACGACTCGCACATTTTCAATGTTTGGGTCGTACAAGCCACCAAAATACATTGCCTTAGCGACGAGAAGATATGCTCCTAAGCCTAGTAAAACCAGGTGAATCCCAAGGATTGTCGTCATTTTTCCGGTATCTGCCCAATCATAGCCGAAGAAAGAAAACTTAGGCTCTAAAGTTTCAGGACCACGCAGGGAGTGAAAGATACCGCCGAAACCCAGAAAGGCTGAGGAAATTAGATGTAAGACTCCGATCACAAAGTAAGGGTATGTATTTACAACGGCACCGCCTGCGCCTACTCCCCAGCCAAGAGATGCTAGATGGGGTAGCAAAATTAGGCCTTGCTCGTACATTGGCTTCGTCGGCTCAAAGTGCGCTAGCTCAAATAGAGTTATGGCTCCAGCCCACAAGACGATTAAACCAGCATGAGCGACGTGAGCGCCAAGCAATTTTCCTGATAAGTTGGTGAGCCTTGCATTACCCGCCCACCAAGGTGAGTCGGCAAGGTCTTGCTCCACCGAGAGCGGACTTCTAGAAGTTATTGTCATTCTACACCTTTCGTTAGTTGATAAAATTATTCAACTACTCTAGGGACGAGCTTACACTATAATTTCAGCTAATGAAAGTCTTTTTCATTAAAAAAAATTAAAAATGTGGCAAGTGATTGCTTCGCTGGCTCTGGGAAACGTCTACTCTCTATAGTGGCAAGGCAATTTCGATGTCACCTTGACCGAAGAAAGGCAGAGGGCAGAGGGCAATACTACTCGGTTAAGAAATTTATCTGTTGAGACAAGCAGGGGGGGCAGGGGATGC